>NZ_JALAGY010000096.1 GCF_022712195.1 Corynebacterium sp.
CGGTAGGTGGGGAGGAGGTCGAGCAGGAAGACCGTGGGGCCGGCGATGAGCACGAAGGTGCCCAGGCCGATGACCAACCCCATGTTCAGGTTCGACAGGAACCGGATACCCCGTTTGATGCCGGTGACAGCCGAGATGATGAAGATCACCGTGAGCACCGCCATGGCGACGACCACGAACCCGTCCCCCTCGAGGTCACGGCCGGTGAGGATCGACGTTCCCGTCCGCAGCTGCAGGGCGCCGATACCCAACGACGTCGCCGTCCCGAACAACGTCACCAGCACAGCGGCGACGTCGATCAGTTTGCCGAGGGGACGGTTTGGCCCGTCGGGGAAGACAGGTTCGAAGACGGCGGAGATCAGGGGAACCCGGCCACGCCGGTAGGTGGTGTAGGCCAACGCGCCGCCCACCAGGGCGTAGATCCCCCACGGCAGACTCGCCTGGTCGAGAATCGACTGGGCCATGCCCGGCAGGACCGCGTCCTGTGATCCGGGCGGGGCGTCTGTGGCGGGGCCCGGTTCCAGGAAGTGCTGCAGCGGCTCCATCGGCCCGTAGAAGATCAGGCCGATGCCCAGACCCGCCGCGAAGAGCATCGAGATCCACGACAGTGTGGAGTAGTCCGGTTCCGCGTCATCCGGCCCGAGACGGATGTGCCCGGTGGGCCGGAAGGCGATGACGAACATGAACACCATGCAGGAGACCGCGACCGCACCGTAGAACCAACCGAGGTTCTTGACCACCCATGTCTGCATCGTGGAGCCCACCGAGGCGATGTTCTCGGGGGCGAAGGCTGCCCAGGCGATGAACGCCACGGCGACGACCAGGGCGGTGACGAACACGCCGATCCGTGTCGGGTACCTCGTCTGCGTCTCCTCCACGCTGATGCCGGGGACAAGGGCAGGGTGGACGGACTGTTCACCGGTGGCGGCGCGTTTGACGGCCTGGCCGATGCGGGTGGACTGGGGTGGGCGGGGGCCGGGTTCGGCCATGGTCTGTTCCTTTCTGGACCGCCCCGGGGGAGGGACGGACCGGGATGCTACGGCAGGCTGAGTTGTGTGGTGCGGCCTCCGTCCACGGTGTAGACCTGCCCGGTGATGAAGCCGGCGTCCCCGGACGCGAGGAACGCGACCAGCCCGGCCACGTCCTGCGGGGAGCCGGTGTGCCGCAGCGGATGGATGTTCTCCAGCCGCCGCCGGAACTCCGCCGGATCCGGGGCACGGTCGACGTAACACCGGTTGAGGTCGGTGTCTATCCATCCGGGGGCGACGGCATTGCACCGGACCCCGTCCCGGCCGGCGTCCACGGCCACCGCCCGGGTGAGCCCGTGGAGACCGGACTTCGTGGCACTGTAGGCGGCGTGACCGGGGTTGGCGGCCTCACCCTCCACGGAGCCGGTGTTCACGATGCACCCCTGCACCTCCCGCAGGTGAGGCAGAGCAGCACGGATGAGGAGGAAGGGCGCGGTGAGATTGACCGCCAGGGCCCGGTTCCAGTCGTCGAGTGTCGTCTGCTCCACCGGGGCCTCCTGCATCATCCCGGCGTTGTTGACCAGAATGTCCAACCGGCCGGACCGGTCGATGACCTCGCCGACGACCGTGGCAGGTGCGGTGGGCTCCGTGAGGTCCGCGCTGATGCTGCCCGGCCGGTCGCAGGGGCGTCGTTGCACGGTGTAGACGGTCGCACCCTCGTCGCGGAGGCGGTCGGCGACGGCCTTCCCGATGCCGGAGGAAGCGCCGGTGACCAGGGCGACCCTGCCGCTGAACCGTCCCTGCGCCGGCGTCCGTCGGTCGTGCGGCCCCGTGTTCGAGGTTGTCACTGGTGCGCCCCGTCCTTCCTGCCGACCCTGTCGACAATTCCTGTGTCGTCGGCGACGAGACCCTCCCCCGCCAGCGCGGCGCGTGCCGCGTGTATCGCGGCGTCGGTCGCCGTCGCCACGCCCTGGTGGCGGGCGGCCTGCGACATCCCCTCGTGGAGCAGGAAGAGAGTGTCCGCGAGACGCCGGTTGTCGCGCCCCGGGGCGACCCTGTCGAGCCGCCGGAGGAACTCGCCGGCCATCCTGTCCTTGTGTGCGGAGACCACCGCTGCGACGGCGGTGCTGTCGGGGTACTCCGAGAGCGCGTTCATGTACAGGCAGCCGATGTTCGCCACCTGGTCCATCCAGTCCCGGAGCCGGAACAGCGGGTGGAGGATATGGCCGACACCGTCACCCGGGCCTCCCGCGAGCCAGTGCGTGTACGAGCGGTCGCGGTACTCCAGGGCGCCGACCACCATCGACTCCCTGCTGGGGAAGTACTTGTAGAGGGTCCGTAGCGAGACGCCGCTCCAGTCCCGGAGCTCATTCACCGACCTCCCAGCGAATCCGTGCGCCGCGAAACCCCGTTCCAGTCCCGCGGCAATGCGCTCGCGGACGTCGGACGGTTCGGGGATCGGTGTGGTGGCAGTCACGACGAACCAGGGTAGAGCGGTTGCTCTACCGGGGCAAGGCAGACAGGCGAGGGTCAGGAACCGCTCTGCTCGGCCCGGCCGGCGAGCCGCTGCTCGTACTCCCGGATGAGCCGACGGCGTTCACGGTCGGCGTTCCAGCGTTCGGTGACGTCCCGGAGGACCGCCGCGACACCTTCGACCCGGCCGTCGGGGTCTTTGAGCATCACGATGGAGAACTCCAGGGAGATGCGGCTGCCGTCCTTGCGGACGCCCGGCGCCGTCAGCGGCGCCGTCCCGTACCTCGTCGTGCCGGACTCCATGACCCGGTCCCAGCCCCGCCAGTGCGCGTCACGCTGGCGCTCGGGGACGATGAGGTCGAGGGACCGTCCGACGGCCTCGTCGGGACGGTGGCCGAACATGGTCTCCGCGGCGTGGTTCCACAGGCGGATCGTCCCGGAACGGTCCGCGTAGACCACCGCGTCGAGTGTCGATTCCGCGATGATTCTCCGCGCGATTTCCGCCTCGGGGAATTGTGCGTTCGTGCTGTCCGTGACGTCATCCATGAAATTCTCCTCGCCGGGCGACGGTGTATGTTTCCCCCTTGAATATACTCCTGCGGGGCGGCGCATACGGGGCGGCGTACCTGCCACGACGGACCTGGCGGGGTCGATTGTGCAGCGTACGGCTTTGTGGTGCCGGTTGCGGTATGTGGTTCATCCGCCTACCGTGGGTCCGGTGTGTGGCCCGCCACACGGCATGAACAGTGTGTCCAGTTGTCGACGAATCGAAGTGAACCAGTGAATGAATTCATCTCCTCACGATGGACGGACATTCTCTTCCGTTCCTACCAGCATGCGAGTCTGGTGATTCAGGCTCTGATTCTCGCCACTGTCGTGGCGCTGGTGATCGCCGTGGTCGTCACGCGCTACCGGGGGCTGTCCCCGGTGGCGAACGCGGTGTCGGCGGTCGGGTTGACGATCCCGTCCCTCGCACTGCTCGGCCTGGTGATCCCCCTGGTCGGCATCGGGACCCTGCCGTCGGTGTTCATCGTCGTGTTCTTCGCGGTGCTGCCCATCCTGCGTAACGCGATCGTCGGGCTCCAGCAGATCCCGGCCGAACTCGTCGAGGCGGCGAAGGGGCAGGGCATGAACGCCGCGTCGATCCTGGTGCGGGTCCGCCTCCCGTTGGCCTGGCCGGTGATCATGACCGGGATCAGGGTCTCCGCCCAGATGTCCATGGGCGTCGCCGCGATCGCCGCCTACGCCCTGGGCCCGGGACTCGGCGGCTACATCTTCACCGGCCTCAGCCAGGTCGGCAGCGCCAACGCACTCTACTACACCCTGGTGGGGACGGTCGGCGTGATCATCGTCGCGCTGATCCTGGACGCCGTCCTCTTCCTGCTGGGCCGACTGACAACCTCGAAGGGGATCCGCGCATGACGAACGACCGACAGAACTCCGGTGCCGAGATCGAGCTCTCCGGCATCACGAAGCGCTACCCCGGGCAGGCCGCCGCCGCTGTCGACGACCTCAACCTCACCATCCCCGCCGGTGAGACGGTGATGTTCGTCGGCCCGTCCGGCTGCGGCAAGACGACCTCGCTGAAGATGATCAACCGGTTGATCGAGCCCTCCGACGGCATCATCCGGATCGGCGGGGAGGACGTCACCACGAAGAACCCCACGGAGCTGCGTCGCAACGTCGGGTACGTCATCCAGGGCGGCGGCCTGCTGCCGCACATGACCGTCGCGCAGAACATCGGCCTGGTGCCCGGCCTGCTGAAGTGGGAGAAGAAGCGGATCACCGACCGTGTGGACGAGCTGCTCGACCTGGTGGGCCTGGACCCGGCGACCTACCGCGACCGCTTCCCGCGGGAGCTGTCCGGCGGACAGCAGCAGCGTGTCGGCGTGGCCCGCGGGCTCGCCGCCGACCCGCCGGTGCTCCTCATGGACGAGCCCTTCGGCGCGGTGGACCCGATCACCCGCCAACGCCTGCAGGACGAGCTGATCAGCCTGCAGAACGAACTGCACAAGACCATCGTGTGCGTGACCCACGACATCGACGAGGCGGTGAAGCTCGGCGACCGGATCCTGGTGCTCCGGGAGCAGGCGCGCATCGCGCAGTACGACACCCCGGACCAGATCCTGGGCAACCCCGCCGACGACTACGTCGCCGACTTCGTCGGGTCCGGTTCGAAGCTCAAGCAGCTGTCACTGCTGCGCGTCGACGACGTGGGGGTGGAGGAGTTCTCCACCTGCACCATCGGTGAGGACGTCGCGGACGTCGTGCAGCGGGTCCGGGACGC
Organism: Corynebacterium sp.; assembly: GCF_022712195.1. Lineage (GTDB taxonomy): Bacteria > Actinomycetota > Actinomycetes > Mycobacteriales > Mycobacteriaceae > Corynebacterium. The sequence goes on from NZ_JALAGY010000096.1 coordinate 4,729, forward strand.
GGGACGGGACAGCGTGATCATCCTCGACGACCGCGGCCGTCCGCACGACTGGGTGTGGCTGCGCAGCCTGCAGGCCGCGGCCGGGGCAGGGGGGACGGTGCCCGTCCCGCACATCGACCTGGAGACCACCGTGGAACGCCGGTCGACCGTCAACGACGCCTTGGACTCCATGCTGGTCTCCAGCCACGGCGGTGCCATCGTGACCGACCGTGGCCGGTACCTCGGTGTGATCTACTACGAGGCGGTCACCGAGTACATCCGGGCCCTCAACGCCGACGGAGGGCCGGACGATGCCTGAGAAATCCACGACGTCCCCCACGGGGGTCACCCGACGGATGTCCGGGGAGGACAAACTGCTCATCGTGGGCATCCCCGTCCTCGTGGCCGTGGTCTTCCTCGGCTGGTTCACCTGGCGGCAGACCGCCGACCTCGGCGACGTCGAGGCACGAGCCCTGGCCTGGGACAGCGTGCTGACCATGGCCAGGCAGCACATCGTGCTGGTGCTCCTCTGCGCGGTGCTGGTGATGGTCACCGCCGTCCCCGCCGGCATCCTGCTGACCAGACGCCGCACGCCGGTGCTCTCCGTGCTCACCACGCTGATCGGCAACATCGGCCAGTCGGCGCCGGTGATCGGCGTGATCGTGCTGTTGGCGATCTGGCTGGGCTTCGGCACCCCCACCGCCGTGCTCTCGTTGAGCATCTACGCCTTCCTGCCGGTGCTGGCCAACACCGTCACCGGGCTCACCGGCGTCGACCGGCACCTCGTCGAGGCGGCGCGGGGGATGGGGATGTCGCCGCTGCAGGTGCTGTTCCGTGTGGAGCTTCCGTTGGCTCTGCCGGTGATCATGACCGGTGCGCGCACCGCCCTGGTGCTGCTGGTCGGCGCCGGGGCCTTCGCGACGTTCATCGACGCCGGCGGGCTCGGTGCCCTGATCCAGACGGGCATCACCCTGTACCGGTTCCCCGTGCTGGTCTCGGGTGCGATCCTCATCGCGCTTCTCGCGCTGCTGGTGGAATGGGTGGGCAGGCTGCTGGAAGTCGCCCTGACCCCGAAGGGACTGTGATCTGACGATGACGACGACGAGAACCGACACTCCCCGGGCAGGCGTCCGGGTCCGGATCCTCGCCCTGGTGACCGCGCTGTCGGCGGTGCTGGTGTCGGCCTGCGGTCTCGGCACCGCCGGCGGGTACAGCCCCAGCGGAACGCTCACCGGTGACCTCGAGGGCGTGGACCTCGCCGGCGCGCCGGTGGCGGTGGGGTCGAAGAACTTCACCGAGCAGATCCTGCTGGGCAAGATGGCGGTGATCCTCTTCCAGTCCGCCGGCGCCGACGTGCAGGACCTGACGAACATCCCCGGTTCCTCCAGCGCCCGCCAGGCGATGGTCGAGGGCGACGTGAACATGCAGTGGGAGTACACCGGCAGCGCCTGGACGACCTACCTCAACCACGACGACCCGATCCCGGACGAGCAGAAGCAGTACGAGGCCGTCCGGGACGAGGAGAAGGCCAACGGCCTGGTGTGGCTGCCGCCGGCACCGATGAACAACACCTACGGCTTCGCGACCACACGGGAGGTCGCCGACAAGCTCGATGTGTCGACGCTCTCGGACCTCGCGAAGGTCCCGCGGGCGGAGCGCACCCTGTGTGTGGAGTCGGAGTTCGCCAACCGCAACGACGGCCTCATCCCGATGCTGGAGGAGTACGGTCTGTCCCCTGCGGACGTGGACCAGTCGTTGATGGACACCGGTGCGGTCTACGCCGCGACGGCCGGGGGCACCTGCAACTTCGGCGAGGTGTTCACCACCGACGGACGTATCAAGGCGCTGGACCTGCAGATCCTCGAGGACGACAGGCAGTTCTTCCCGAAGTACAACCTGTCGGCCGTTGTCGCCCAGGGGCTCATCGACGAGTACCCGCAGATCGCCGACCTGTTCGCCCCGGTGTCGGAGAAGCTCGACGACGAGACGCTGATCGACCTGAACGCCCGGGTTGACGTGGACGGCGAGGAACCGACCGACGTCGCCTGGGACTGGCTCCGTGACGAGGGGTTCGTGGAGGGGTAGGGAAGCAGCCCCCGGAGAGATGTGAAGGTGCCGCTTGACTTTGTCAGGTACCTGCGTAGTATCTCCTTCAGAAGGTACCTGAACAACAGGTACCGCACTATCTGAAGGAGCGGACATGGACGACATGACCAACGACAACAACGAAGGCCCCGGCAACACAGACAACACCGGTGCCACCCCGGACCTCGCGGACCGGCTCACCCACCTGGCCATGATGCTGCGGCGCATGGACATGACGGGCCGCCCGGGACGCCCGTTCGGCGGAATGCGTGCCGGGCAGGGCAGGGTGCTGCACATCCTCACCCTGCGCAGCCCGATGCCGCAGAAGGAACTCGCCTACATGCTGGGCGTGCGGCCCCAGTCGCTCAGCGAGGTTCTCGGCAAACTCGAGTCCGCCGGGTTCGTCGAGCGTCGACGGGACGACAACGACCGTCGGACGTTCCTCGTGGACATCACCGACAAGGGCCGGGAGACGGCCTCCGACGTCCCGGAGACCGACGACCCCTTCGACGTCCTCACCGCTGAGGAGCAGGATCAGTTCGGTGACATGCTGGACCGGGTCGCCGCCGCTGTGCGTGAGAAGTTCCCGGACGATTCCCGACGCGGTGGCCGGGGCGGCGGATTCGGCGGCCCGTTCCCCTTCGGCGGCCGGGGCCCCGACGGGCACCGCGGTGGCCCCGGTGTTCACGGTGATCACCGTGAACACCGTGATCACCGTGATCACGGCATGCCCGGGGATGACGGGGCGGCGGGGGACCGTGCGCACTGGCAGGAGCACTGCCCCGATGACGGGGCCGGGTGGCCCGGCATGCGGGATATGCGGGAGATGGGCCGGACGGCGATGCTGCGCATGGGCATGACGGGGCGAGGGCACGGTTTCGCCTGATGCTCCGGTGGTGACCCCGAGTCTCCGCGGCGGGCGGGGTGGTAAGGGTCCGCCGCCGTCACACCGAGAATGACGCGGCAACCCCGGAGGTTGGTTACCCCGACCTCCGGGGTTGCTGTGTCGAAGGGGTCGAAGGGGTCGCAGATGATCCGGGCGAGTACACCGCGTGCCGTTGTACCGCCCGGTGCAGTGCCTCCCCGACAGTGCGGCGCACACGGGTGGTCGACCGTATCCCGTGCCGGGTGAAACGGCAGACCTCCCAGCCGTCGTTCATCATCGCCTGGGTGAGCTGCAGGTCCGTCTCGCGCTGCCTGAGGCTGTCATGGTGGCCGCCGTCGTAGTAGAGGGCCACTCGCAGCTCGCGGCAGGCGAGGTCGGGCACCGTGCCGCCTGGGAGCGTCCGGCCTTCGACGTCCACCCTGACCTGCGACTCCCAGGTGAGGTTGTCCGGCAGCAGCGGGGTGACGATGAGCCGCAGCACGGTCTCCATCGGGGACTGGGCACCGTAGTCGCACATGCCGAGCACCTCTGCGGTCGTTCTCGCGTCCACCCTGTCGGCGGAGGCCGCGCGGATGTCGCCGTGGGACAGACCTGTGCACTGGGTGAACGCGTCCACGAACTGGACCGCGCGGTGGAGCCGGTCGTCGACCCCCGGAATGTGCAGGTGGGCCCAGGTGTGCCGGCCGTGCAGGACAGACCAGAGACACTGTGCGGCCGCTGTGGCGGGGTCCACGGCCCGGAGTGCGGGGAGGCGGGGGTCGGGAC
>NZ_JALAGY010000097.1 GCF_022712195.1 Corynebacterium sp.
ACCCCCACCTGTTCCGGCCGTTGACCATCGGCGGGCTGACACTGCCGAACCGTTCGGTGATGGGGTCGATGCACACCGGACTCGAGGACCGTTTCTGGCACGCCGACCAGCTCGGCGAGTTCTACGCCGAACGTGCGCGCGGCGGTGTGGGGCTCATCGTCACCGGCGGGATCACCCCGACCCGCAGCGGTGACCTCATGCCGTTCGGCGGCCGGATGGCAACTCCCTTCGCCGTGCTGCACCACCGTCGGATCACCGACGCTGTGCACCGGGAGGGCGGGCGGATCGCCATGCAGATCCTGCACGCCGGACGATACGGTGTGACCCCGTTCAAGGCCGCCCCCGGTTCGGAGCCCTCCCCGATCCACCCGTTCAAGCACATCAGGATGACCGAGGGCATGATCCGGCGGACCATCCGGTCCTACGGCCGTGCCGCGCGGCTGGCGCGCGAGGCCGGGTACGACGCCGTGGAGATCATGGGTGGCGAGGGCTACCTGATCAACCAGTTCCTGTGCCCGCACACCAACGACCGCACCGACCGGTGGGGCGGGTCGACCACCAACCGTCAGCGTTTCCTCGTGGAGGTCATCGACGAGATCCGTCGCCGGGTTCCTCGCGACTTCCCGGTGATCCTGCGGCAGTCCATCGCCGACTTCGTGAAGAACGGCCAGACCTTCGACGAGATCGCACTGATGTCCCGCCGGGCCGAGCGCCACGGGGTGGACGCGATCAACACCGACATCGGCTGGCACGAGGCACGCATCCCCACGATCGTCACCTCCGTGCCCCGGGCGGCGTTCGTGAAGTTCACCGAGCGCCTGCGCGACGAGGTGTCGATCCCGCTGATCGCCTCGAACCGCATCAACACCCCCGAGGTCGCCGAGGACGTCCTGGCCAACGGCCGGGTGGACGCGGTGTCCATGGCCCGGCCGTTGCTGGCCGACCCCCACTTCGTGGCCAAGGCGCGGGAGGACCGTGCCGACGAGATCAACACCTGCATCGGCTGCAACCAGGCCTGCCTGGACCACGCCTTCGTCGGCAAGCCCGTCTCCTGCCTGGTCAACCCCCGGGCCGGCAGGGAGACCAAACTGGTGCTGTCCCCGACCCGACGGGCGAAAAGCATCGCCGTGGTCGGTGCCGGCCCCGCGGGACTGTCCGCGGCCGTCTCCGCCGCCGAACGTGGCCACCGCGTGGAACTGTTCGAGGCTCGTGACCACATCGGCGGCCAGTTCTCCATCGCCGCACGGATTCCGGGCAAGGAGGAGTTCCAGGAGACGATCCGCTACTTCTCCACCCGGCTGGACACGCTCGGTGTCACCGTCCACCTCAACACCCGGGCGTCGGCACAGGACCTGGTCGACGGCGGTTTCGACCACGTGGTGGTGTCCTCGGGCGTCGTCCCGCGCGTGCCTGAGATCGAGGGGGTGGACCACCCCAGCGTGATGACCTACGCCGAGGCCGTCCGCGGCGAACGCGAGATCGGTCGACGGGTGGCGGTGATGGGTGCCGGGGGCATCGGCTTCGACGTCTCCGAGTTCCTCACCACCCCGTCAGGTGCGGACTCCCCCTCGCTGAACCTGAAGGAGTGGGAGCAGGAGTGGGGCGTGGACGACGACCCCGCCTCCGCAGGTGCACTGACCGCACCGCGCCCGAGTGAGCCGCTGAGGCAGGTGTACATGGTGCAGCGCAAGCCGTCGCGGCAGGGACGGTCGCTGGGCAAGACCACCGGCTGGGTCCACCGGGCCGCGGTGAAGATGAAGAAGGTCGAGCAGATCAGCGGTGCGACCTACGAGAAGATCGACGACGACGGGCTGCACCTGGCCTTCTACGAGGAGAAGGACGGCACCCGCACGCTGACCGGACGCCGGTTGCTGGAGGTCGACTCCATCGTGCTGTGCACCGGCCAGGAGTCGGTGACCGACCTTGTCGAGCCGCTGCGCGAGGCGGGCGTCACCTTCGACGTCGTCGGCGGTGCGGACCTCGCCGCGGAACTGGACGCGAAGCGGGCGATCCGGCAGGGCACGGAGGCCGCCGCGGCGATCGCCTGACGCGGTCGCTAGGGTCGGGGCAGGTCCCTGCCGCCACAGCACACTGAACCGACCCCCGACCTGGAAAGGCCCCTGCCGTGCCACTGTCCCGCCGCAAGTTCCTGCTGGGTGCCGGCGTCGTCACGCTCGCCGCTGTCCCGCTCGGCGCATGCGCCGGTGACGGGTCCCCCGACGGAGAGTCCGGTGACGGTGCGGCTTCCCGTGCCCGCCGTGCCCGCCCCGTCAGTGGCACCGGGGTGACCGTGGTGGACGACGACCCGTCGGGCGTGGCCACCAGCGCCACGGTATTCTCCGACGCCGCCACCGCCGTCATCGTCACGGCCACGGCGGACGGGCACCAGCGGGAGGCCGGCTGCGCCCTCGCCCGCGACCACGGTGTCCCCGTCTTCGTCGACAGCGGCCCCGCCGACGGGGACGCCGGGCCGGACGGAACAGCATCTGCGATCGCCGCTGAACTGGAACGGCTCGGGGTGTCCGAGGTGGTACTGGTCGGCGGGACCGGGTCCCCCTCCCTGCCGGACGACGCCGGCGTCACCGTCCACACCACCGGCGACGAGGGTGGCGAGCCCGCGTGGCCGGACGGGGCCGCCGACAGCGGGACCGGTGACGGCGGGCCGTCGGGTGTCGCACTCGCCTCCCCGGCGTCATCCCCGGCCAGCACCGCCACCGCGGCGGCCGCAGGGTTCTCGCTGGTGCGGGTGCATGCCGCCGACCCCCGCTCCAGCGACGAGTCGATCGACGCGGCGCTCGGGGAGCTCGACGGTGCCGGCAACCTGATCGGCCTGGGCAACGCCTTCGGGGAGGCGACCGACCTGGGCCGTCGCTCGGAACTCGCCCGAACCGTCGAGGGACGGCTGCCCGGTGGCGGTCAGGTCCTGTTCCCGGGCCGCCGGATCATCGCCCTGTACGGGCACGCGAACGAACCGCTGCTCGGTGTGATGGGCGAGCAACCACCGCAGGATGCCGTCACCCGGGCCCGGAGCCTCGCCGCCGAGTACGAACCGGACAGCGACGTTCCGGTCATCCCCGCCTTCGAGATCATCGTGACGGTCGCGGCCGACGAACCGGGCCCGTCCGGCGGGTTCAGCTACTACAGCGACCCAGCGGAGGTACGGCCCTGGATCGACGCCATCGTCTCCGCCGGCGGCTACGCCATCATCGACATCCAGCCCGGACGCGAGACCCTGCTGCAGCAGGCGCAGCACTACGCCGACCTGCTGAAGAACCCGGGCGTGGGACTCGCACTGGACCCGGAGTGGAGACTGGGGCCCGGGGACCAGCCGATGGCGGACGTCGGGCACGTCGACGCCTCCGAGATCAACGAGGTCGCCGAATGGCTCGACGGGTTGGTCGCCGCCGAGAAGCTCCCCCAGAAACTCCTCATGATCCACCAGTTCCAGCTGCAGATGATCCGGAACCGGGAGGCGATGGTCACCGGGACAGACAATGTCAGTGTCGCGGTTCACTGCGACGGCCACGGAACCCAGGGCATCAAGGCCGAGACTTGGAACGTGATCCTGCAGGGACTCGACCCTGCCATCGCACTGGGGTGGAAGAACTTCATCGACGAGGATGAACCGATGCTCACCCCCGGGCAGACCGCAGCGATCGTGCCCACCCCGGACATCGTCAGCTACCAGTAGACGCACGCCTGTCGCGCAGAGCCGCGGACAAGGGCTCGTCGATGTCGGATAGTCGCCCTTCCAGGTAGCAATCTGCCTCGTCACCCTTCCTGAGAGGGCGACAATCCGACATGTGGGGTCAGCGCACGGCGGCGGAGACCCTGTCGCCCACCTCGACGGTCCGCACCGGGGCCCCGTTGCGGGCACCAGCCTCGGCGAGCACGGCGGCCTCGATCCGGTCGGCCTGGGAGTTACGCAACGCGGAGTCCTCGTTCTTGTCGCCGGCGAGGTGCCGGAGCATGAGCGCCACCGACAGGATCGCCGCGCACGGGTCGGCGATGCCCTGCCCCGCGATGTCCGGGGCAGAACCGTGCACGGGCTCGAACATCGACGGGCTGCGTCGCGAGGGGTCGATGTTGCCTGAGGCCGCCAGTCCGATGCCGCCGGTCACGGCGCCCGCAAGGTCGGTGAGGATGTCCCCGAAGAGGTTGTCGGTGACGATGACGTCGAACCTGCCCGGGTCGGTGACCATGTAGATCGTGGCTGCGTCGATGTGGCAGTAGTCCACCGTCACGTCCGGGAACTCGGTCCCCACGGTCTCCACCGCACGACTCCACAGCCCACCTGCGTTGACCAGTACATTGGTCTTGTGGACCAGGGTGAGCCGTCCGGAGCGTTCCTGCGCCCGGTGGAAGGCGTCGCGGACGACCCGTTCCACGCCGAACCAGGTGTTCTGGCTGACTTCGCTGGCGACCTCGTGGTCGGTGCCGGTCCGCAGCGTGCCACCGTTGCCGCAGTACAGGCCTTCGGTGCCTTCGCGGACGACGACGAAGTCGATCTCGCCCGGTTCAGCCAGAGGCGAGGAGGATCCCGGGTACAGCTTCGCCGGGCGCAGGTTGACCGCGTGGTCCAGGGTGAAACGCAGGGGTAGCAACAGGCCGCGCTCCAGCACACCGGCGGGCACTGTCCGCGGGTCGCCGATGGCGCCCAGGAGGATCGCGTCGTGCTCCCGCAGTGACGCGAGGTCGTCGTCGGTGAGCAGTTCACCGTTGCGGAGGTACCGGCGCGCCCCGAGATCGAAGTCCGTGATGTCGACGGTCTCGTCGCCGGTGACGGCCTCGAGGACCTTGAGTGCTTCGGCGGTGACTTCGGTGCCGATCCCGTCTCCGGCGATGACCGCGAGTTTCATTCTGTGGACCCTTTCTGGCGTTCTCGTCTCACATCGTTGGAAATATTGGGCCAGATTAGCACGTCACCGGTTCAACCTGCCGCCCTCCCACAGGTTGTGGGACTACACTCAACGTCCACCTCACGAAACGCTCACCGGAAGGCTACGGCCTTGACACACAGACCGCCCGACACCACCGAGACCACCGTTCCACCGTCCGCCAGCGCGCCTGCGCCCGTCCCCTCCGCTTCACGACGGCTGGGCGGCCGGACCGTGCTGTCCCTGGCCCTGATCGGTCTCCTGGCCCTCGTGACCTACCGCGAGACCCGCCCGGTGGTGTTCGGCCGTGCGCTGGACCTGTACAAGGTGCCCACCGACTTCATGGTGTACTACCGTGCCGGTGAGGCACTGGAGCACGGGGGCAACATCTACGACGGCGCACTGTACGGCCCTCTCCCCTTCACCTACCCCCCGTTCGCCGGCACTGTCTTCCGGTGGCTGGTCGTCGCCCCCGCGGAGATGGCGGCGACGTTCTGGCAGTTCGCCTGCGCCGGGGCCCTGCTCTGCGTGATCCTCGGCACTCTCGTGCGCCGTGGATACCGACTGGACGCCGGTACCGTGGCGCTGGGGACGGCTGCCGCCCTCGCCGCCCTCGCACTGTCCCCGGTGAGGGACAGCTTCTTCTACGGGCAGATCAACCTGCTGCTGATGCTGCTGGTCTCCCTGGACTTCCTGCGCACCCGCGACCGGTTCACCGGGATCGGCGTGGGGATCGCCGCGGGTCTGAAGCTGACCCCGGCGTTCTTCATCCTGGTGTTCCTCATGCAACGACGCTGGCGCGACGCCGCCACCGCCACCGCCACATTCATCGTCACTGTGGTCGTCGGGCTGCTCACCGTACCCGACGCGATGCGGTTCTGGACCTCGGCGGTGTTCGACTCCTCACGGATCGGCAGCACCACGGTCTCGGCGTCGCAGTCGCTGAAGGGATTCACGGAACGGGCCTTCGACGGCGGCACGGCGGGCGGGGTGGTGTGGCTGCTCGCCTGCGTGGCCACCGTGGCCCTGTTCTACGTGGCCCTGCGGTGGGCCGACCGGCACGACAACCAGCCGTTGGTGATGACGTTGGGTGGGATCACCGCCTGCCTGATCTCCCCGTTCTCCTGGCACCACCACTGGGTGTGGCTGGTGCCGCTGGTGGTGTGCCTGGTGGACCTGGGGGTGCGGGCCGCTCCGTCCTTCCCGGACAGCCCGGTCCGCTCCTGGCTGGGCACGCAGGCGTCGGTGGCGGTGTCGCTGCTGGTGGTCTACGTGGCGATGGTCCCCTTCGTCAGCCACCAGATCTCCGTGCACTGGTCGTTCATCGGACAGGCCCACATGTCCGCCCCGTGGAACAGCATGTGGGTGATCTGGGGGTTCCTCGTCATCGCCGCCTTCGCCACGGTCGGCGCGGTCGGCGCGGCAGGGACGATCGGCCGTCGTCGATCCCGTCACCGGGACTCCGCGGACGACTGACGGGGGATCAGACGGCCTGCGGCCCGTGAGCCTCGACGTGGTTGCGCGAGGCGAGCATCACGAAGACGGCCAGGACGGCCACGACGGCCGCCACGTAGTACGGCACCGCCACGCCGACCCCCTCGCCGACCTTGGTGGCGGCGAACGGCGCGATGACCCCGCCCATCCACCTGACGAAGTTGTACCCGGCCGACGCCACCGGCTGCGGGGCGTCGGACACACTCATGGCCATCTCGGTGTACATCGTGTTGTTGATGCCCAGCAGTGCCCCGGAGACCACCACGAGCACCACGACCACCGGGGTCACGTCATGGAAGAGGCCGAGGAGCACGTAGATCACCAGCAGGCCGGTCAGGGTCGCCATGGTGGTGTTCGCCGCTCCGATGCGGTTCTGGATCAGCGGGGCGATGAACACGGAGAACACCGCCAGGCAGCAGCCCCAACCGAAGAAGACCGCTCCAATGCCGATCTCACCGAATCCGAGCACGAACGGGGTGTACGCCAAAACAGTAAAGAATCCGAAATTATAGAAAAGGGCCGAAAAAGAGACCCCGAACAGGCCACGGTGCCGCAACGCCTGCAGCGGGGCCGCCAGGCTGGTCTTCTCCGCCGGCGGCGGCGTGGCAGGCAGCTTGAACAGGAGCACCACCAGGGCGATGAACATCAGCGCCGCGGTCCCGAAGAACGGTCCCCGCCAGTTCAACGACCCCAGGGCCGCACCCAGCAGCGGCCCCGCCGCCATGCCGAGCCCCAGTGCCGCCTCGTAGAGGATGATGGCCACGGCCCGTCCCCCGCTCGCCACCGACACGATCACCGCCAGTGCGGTCGCCACGAACAGGGCGTTTCCGAGCCCCCACCCCGCACGGTAGCCCACGAGCTCCCCCACGCTGCCCGACGTCCCGGCCAACGCGGCGAAGGCGACGATGAGGGCGAGCCCGGTGAGCAGTGTCTTCTTGCCACCGATCCGGCTGGACACCGCACCGGTGACCAGCATCATCACCGCCGTGACGGCGAAGTAACTCGTGAAGAGCAGAGAGACCTCCGACGCCCCCGCGTCGAGGTTCTCGGCGATCGCCGGGAGGATCGGGTCAACGAGCCCGATCCCCATGAAGGCGAAGACGCACGCCAGGGCGGTGGCCCACACCGCAACAGGCTGTCGCATCATTGACGTCTTCTCTGACTCGAGTGTCGCGCCGTTGAGCGTGGCCTCCTGGGTGTCCTGTCTCATTCGCGGTCGTGCCTTTCCGTGTCTCTCGGAGTGTCGTTCTTCGGGTTGTCCTCACTGACCCGGCGGATGTACGCACTGGCGAAGTTCGTCAGCGGCTCCAACGCGTCGGCGATGCGCCTCTTCCCGTCCTCGTCCAGCAGGTCGAAGTTCTCGGCCAGCGCACGGTTGCGGAAACCGTTGTCCCGTGTCCGGGTGGTCCGTCCCTCGTCGGTGATCTCGACCAGAGTCACCCGGGCGTCCCGGGGACTGCGGACCCGACGGACGACGCCCAGCCGCTCGAGCTTGTCGATCTGCTGGGTCATGCCAGGTTGCGTCATGCCGTTGATCCGGGCGAGATGCCCGATGGAGTGAGGCTCCTCGATGAGCGTGTTGAGGATCCCCAACTGGGTGAGCGTCAGGCTCCCCCGGTGATCCAGCAACCGCACCATGTGCAGACCCTCACGCAAGGCATCACGGAACCTGTGGGCGAGCTGGTTGTCTTCCTCTGTCGGGACAAAGGGCGAAGTGTGGTTGGCAGCATCGTTGTCAGTCACGGCACCCAGCGTAACGCATAAGGCAGTTATTCACCTAACGGTACCCCCGAGCCCGCACCCCCGCGGCGTGACGCCCCGCCCTGCCGCGCCGCATAAGCACCCCTCATGTCCCCTGCACCCCCACGG
>NZ_JALAGY010000098.1 GCF_022712195.1 Corynebacterium sp.
CCGGAACCCACCCCGGAACCCACGCCAGGACCGACGGCCACCGCCACCACGGCCTTCGGTCTGCGCACCATGGACAACCGGGCGCGTGCCCTGGGTGGAGGCGTCGAGGCCGGGCCGGTCGGCGACTCCACCGACCGGTGGCAGGTCCGGGCCAGCATTCCGCTGCCCGCCACCTCGACGGAGGGGAACTGATGCCCAGTGCACCTGTCAGGGTCGTCGTCGCCGACGACCAGGCCGCGTTCCGGGCGGGGATCGTCACCCTGATCCGCACCGCCCCCGACATGAGCGTGGTCGGAGAGGCGGAGGACGGCCCGTCCGCCGTCGAGGTCGCCACCCGCACACGTCCGGACGTGGTCCTGACCGATGTCCGGATGCCAGGTGCCAGCGGCATCGAGATCACCCCCGCACTGTGCGCCACCGGGTGCAGGGTGCTGGTGATCTCCGCCTTCGGGCTCGACGGTGACGTCCTCGACGCCATCGGCGCAGGTGCGGACGGGTACCTGGTCAAGACCGAACGTCCGGCGAACATCCTCGCCGCGATCCGCTCCGTGGCACAGGGGGACGCGGCACTGTCCAACGAGACCACCACCGCCGTGCTCACCGCCCTGCGCAGACGTGCGGAGTCCGGCCCTGTCCCACCCGCTGTCAGGGCCGACGGTGACGTCCACCTCACCGGCAGGGAGGAAGAGGTCCTGGCGCTGGTGGCCGCCGGCCTGTCCAACCACCGGATCGCCGGTGACCTCCACATCAGCGAGACCACGGTGAAGACCCACCTGGGGAACCTCTACGCCAAGATCGGGGCGGTGTCGAGACTCCAGGCGGCACTGTGGCACAGGGAACACCGGGGCGCATGACGGGTACAGTGAACCCGGTGAGCGAATACGCAGACGTCAGTGCCGTCAGCCCCGACGGCGACCACAGCTGGACCGCCGACATCCACCCGGGGTGGACCATCCTGGGCAACCCCAACGGCGGCTACCTGCAGACCGTCATGGCGCGGGCCGCGGTGGCGGAAGCCGCAGGGCAGGAGCGGGGAGGGGAGCGCACCGCCCACCCGCATGTCGTCGCGGCCTCCACCCACTTCCTCCGCCCGCCCCGCCCCGGACGGGTGGAACTGACCTCCGAACTCCTGCGCAGCGGCCGGACGACCACCCAGGTCCGCGTCCGGATGAGCCAGGGCGGCCACATCACCGGGGAGTCGCTGTTCACCCTCGGGTCACCCGGCGCCGCCGCCGTCGACTGGTCCTCGCCGGACCTGCCCGCCCAGGGAGCGGACATCGAGGACTGCGTACGCTACCTCCCGCCCACCGAAGAGTTCCCCGTCGAGATCCTCCGGCACGTCGGCCTGTACCTGCACCCCGGCCAGACCGCCTTCACCACCGGCGACCCCCGGGGCCACGGGGAGGTTCGCGCCTGGGTCAGCCTGCCCGACGGGGAAGACTTCACCCCGGAGTCGCTGCTGCTGGCCGCGGACGTTCTTCCTCCCGCCACCTTCGACGTCACCCCGGGAGGATGGGTGCCCACCATCGAACTGTCGACGTACGTCCGGGCAGTCCCCGTCCCCGGGCCGGTGAACGTCCTGCTGTCCGCGAACCTGATCAAGGGTGAGCGGGTCGACGAATCGGCCACGGTGTGGGACTCCGCCGGGAACCTTGTCGCCCAGTCCCACCAGTTCGCCGGTATCAGACTGGGCTGACATGGACGACATCCCGGAGCACACCCCGAAGTACACACACGGACACGGGCCTGCGGTCCTCACCAACCACCTGACGCGCACGGCGGAAAACTCGGTGGCGTTCGCTCTCCCGTACGTCCACCGGGACTCCCGCGTCCTCGACGTCGGCTGCGGGCCAGGCTCGATCACCCTCGACCTGGCGGCCACCGTCGCCGGAGCCGGAGGGGCCGCCTCACAGGTCATCGGGGTGGAGAACACCCACGTCCCGGTCGCGGCGGCCCGTGAACTGGCACGCCGACGGGGAATCGGCGCGGTCTTCACGACAGGCGACGCCCGTGCACTGCCGTTCCCCGACGGCACCTTCGACCTTGTCCTCGCGCACCAGGTGCTGCAGCATCTCGCCGACCCCGTCGCCGCCCTGCGTGAGTTCGCCCGCGTCGCCGCGCCGGGCGGTGTCGTCGCCGTCCGCGACGCCGACTACGGCGGCATGTTCTTCCACCCGCAACCGGACGGCCTGCTGGAATGGCGCCGTGACTACCGGCGCCGGGCCCGCGCCAACGGTGGGGAGCCCGACGCCGGACGACACCTTCCGGAGTGGGCCCGTGCGGCCGGTTTCGGCCCCGGGCAACTCACCTACACAACCTCCACCTGGCAGTACAGTGCAGGTTCGGGGGCGTCCTGGCTGGCGGACAGCTGGATCCGCCGTACAGCGGAGTCCGCGACGGACGACGCCGACCGGATCTGCGACGGGTGGCGCGCCTGGGTCGACGACGACGCCGCGGTCTTCGTGATGCCGCACGGGGAGTTGTTGATCCGGGTGTGACCTGATGGAAGACTGGTCGCATGAGCAACCAGCAGCCCTACCGTCCGGATCCCCACCGTGGCTACGGTCAGCAGTACGAGCCGACTCGGCAGTATGCACCGCAGCAGCCGCAGCAGAACCAGGGGTACCAGCAGCAGCCCAGGCCGGCTCAGCAGCCTCAGCCGGAGAATCTGCTGGCTGGACGGTTCGACACCAGGAAGGTGATCATCAACCTGGTGATCCTCGGCGTTCTCTGCGCGGTCATCTCCTTCGCCCTCCTGCTTGTGGTCGACCTGATCGTGTCCGCGGTGACCGGGTGGGCGGCCCAGGGGCCGGGCGCGGCGGTCGTCTACGGTGCGATCGCCGGCATCGTCGGCGTGCTCGCCGGCCTGCTGTACATTCCGGTGGTCGGCACGGGCAACGAGAATCTCTTCGGCGCCGCGATCCTCGCCCTCGCCATCGCCGCGGGTGTGGTGTACGTCCTTCTCGGCGGACTGCTCGACGGTGACTGGAACACCCTGCTCACCCTCGGGGCGATCCTGTGCACCGCCGGCACCGCGTACGCGGCGCCGACGCGGATCGAATCGGCCCGGGTGAGGTAGGGGAGCGTCGTCATGTCGTCTGCACACCCGGCACCGGAGGTCGCCCGTGTGGTGTCGGTGTCGGCCACGGGACTGGGGTGGGACACGATCGTCGACCACTTCGAGGCGGCCGGTGGGGCAGAGGCATCCCACGCCGAGCTGGCGGCCGCGGTGCATCCGTTGATGGTCAAGGCCGGGGTGGAGAACCCCGGATGGTGGGGGCAGGGTGCCACGATCGCCTACGAGAAGCAGATCGGACGGCGGGTCACGGGGCAGTCGGGCAGAGGCGACTTCCAGGTGGCGGCGAGCCGAACCGTCCGGCGGGAAGGGGCCGGTGGGCGTGACCGCGCCGCACTCCGGGATGACGTCGGTGCGGCGGTCACCGCCGGTACGTCGGAGTCGGTGCGGGTGGCGGACATCCCGCGCGTCTCGGACACACCGAAACGCTCGTACTGGCGGTGCTCCCTGGAAGGCGGGCAGGCACTCCAGGTCGCCGTGGAAACGAAGGACCCCGCACGGCTCACCGTGACCCTCACCGTGACTGGGATGGGGACCGCGGAGGAACGGGAACCCGTGCGCGCGGCGTTGAAGGGGATACTCGGCGGACTGTGACGGCGGTGTACGATACACCGGTCACCGCAGGATGAAGAGAGGCAGACCTTTGACGGGCACCATGCTGGATATTCCCCTGATCGACGTCGCTGAATGGCGCACGGCTCCCGTGGCACGGCGCCGGGAACTTGCGGAACGTCTCGACCGTGCCATGAAGCACTCCGGCTTCTTCATGGTCAGCGGACACGGAATCCACGCCACCTGGTCCGCCGAACTGCGTGCCGCGGCGGCGGAGTTCTTCCACCTGCCGGACGCCACGAAGGAGAGGTACCGTACGGTCGTCGGAGGCCGCGGCTGGATCCGCACCGGGGACGAGGCCAACGCCTACTACGGGGAGACCGCCGACCCGGAGACCGCCGACCTGAAGGAGACCCTCACCTTCGGGAGGGACCACCTCACCGGGGACGAGGAGATCGACGCGGCCCACTTCCAGCCCAACGTGTTCCCGTCGGAGGTCCCGTCCCTCGAACCACTGGTCACGCGGTGGGCGCAGGCTGCACGGGAACTCTACCGGGACCTGCTGGAGATGCTCGCCACCGCACTGGGCCTGGACGAGCGGTTCTTCGTCGACCGTGCACAGGACTCGCCGCACACCTTCAACATCAACCGCTACCCGGCGCTGTCGGTCGTCGGCCGGGCCAGGCAGGGGCAGTACCGTATCGCACCGCACACCGACTGGGGGTTGGTGACGATCCTGGACCGCGAACCCGGATACGGCGGTCTGCAGGTCCAGACCGCGGACGGGGAGTGGCAGGACGCGCCCTACGTCGAGGGCGCCCTGACGATCAACATCGCGGACCTCCTGGCCCGGTGGACGGGGGACAGGTGGCGTTCCACCCGGCACCGAGTGCTGGCGCCCAGCGAGGACGCGCCGTCCGAGGAACTGTACAGCATCATCGCGTTCATGGAGCCGGACATGACCCAGGTCGTCGAACCTCTCGCACCGCCCGCCGGCGGCGGGGCGGACTATGCGCCGGTGAGGGCGGCGGACTACTTCAGCGAGCGCAACGCGGCCGCCACCGTGGGGTGAATGACCAGGTCAGGCGTCGTCGACAGAGTGCCCTGAAAACGCTTACATTCCCAGCGTGTCGAGGGCGGTGCGCAGTCGGTCGACCGTGCCGTCGACGTCGGCGAGCTTGTCGAGTCCGAACAGGCCCAGACGGAAGGTGGAGAAGCCCTCCGGCTCACCGCACTGCAGAGGCACACCGCCGGCGACCTGGACACCGGCCTGCTTGAACTTCGCGCCCGACTTCACCTCGGGGTCGTCGGTGTAGGCGACGACCACGCTCGGGGCGGCGAACTCGCCGGTGCAGATGGGGGAGATGCCGCGCTCCTCGAGCAGGGCCCGGACCTTAGTCCCGAGGTCGATCTGTGCGGCCCGCAGGTTCTCCAGGCCACGGTCCCGTGCCTCCGCCATGAGGGCGGCGTTGTGCGCCAGCCCGTCGGTCGGCAGGGTGGCGTGGTACGGGGTGCGGCCCTGTCCGTACTCGTCGGTGATGAAGAGCCACTTCTTCAGGTCCACCGCGAAGCTGGAGGAGGTTGACCTGTTCACCGCGTCGCGTCCTGCCGCGCTGAGCATGACGTAGCCGGCGCAGGGTGTTCCGCTCCATCCCTTCTGCGGGGCACTGACCAGTACGTCGACGCCGGTCTCGGTCATCGAGACCCAGGAGGCGCCGGAGGCGACGCAGTCGAGGACGACCAGGGCGCCGACCTCGTGGGCGGCCTCAGCCATGGCGGTGATGTAGCTGTCGGTGAGTTGGATGCCGGCGGCTGTCTCCACGTGCGGGGCGATGACCACCTCAGGCCGTTCCCGACGGATCGCCGCGGTCACGTCCTCGATCGGGGCGGGGACCCACGTGGAGGTCGGATCGTCGCCGGTCTGACGTGCCTTGAGTACGGTGACGTCGTCGGTGATCCGCCCGGCGTCGATGATCTGTGACCAGCGGAAGGAGAACAGCCCGTTCCGGACGATGAGCGTGCGCCTGTCGGTGACGAGTTGACGGGCGACGGCCTCCATGGCGTAGCTGCCGCCGCCCGGGACCACCGCGACGGTCTCGGCGTCGTAGGTGGTGGTGAGGATGTCACGGATATCCTGCATGACAGTGGTGAACCGGGCTGACATGTGGTTGAGGGACCGGTCGGTGAAGACGACGGAGTACTCGAGCAGACCGTCGGGGTCGATATCATTGTGTGGGAGGTTCATGCCTGTATTCTCCCACAGAGTGATCTCTGTCTCAGCACGAGGGGTGAATTTATGAAGCGGTGTCCGTGGCGACCACCGCATCGATCTGGACGGACGCGCCCAGGGGCAGGCCGGCCACCTGCAGTGTGGTGCGTGCGGGGTACGGTGCCCGGAACCTGCGGGCGTACTCGGTGTTGACGACGTCGAAGTCGTCGTAGGACGTCAGGTAGACGGTCGTCCTGATGATCCGCGACCGGTCGAGGCCGTTCTCGGTCAGGAGTACGCCGAGGTTCTCCAGCATCAGTGCGCACTGTTCACTGACACCGCCCGGGTGGAGGGCGCCGGTAGTCCGGTCCTGGCCGATGATGCCTGCCGTGTAGGCGATTCCGCCATGGACGGACAGGTGCGAGAAGGGTGCCTGCGACTGATGAAGTGACGGGCTGAAGTGGTGATCCATGGTGGTGACCCTAACAGTGGGCGCAGGGGACGTCACGACAGTGGCGAAGTGTCATAATGTATATTATCGGCGGAACAGGGCAGGTGGTTGACGTCGGCGGTCCGTGTCGCGCCGCCGTGTTGTCCGCGGGTGTCCGCGGTGTCCACAGATATCCGTAGATGTCTGTAGGTGTCCGCAGCCCCTGCGTTGCGTGCGCCGTGACCGTGTGGCCGTGCCGACCCTGGCTCTGGGGCGAACCGTTGCCGGACGGCCCGGGGCGTGCCTTCCGCAGTCGTTCGCCCGCTGTGCGTTGCCGGAGCGTCCGCCGTGTCGTGGCGCCTGGTCTCGGGCGAACCGGCGGCGCGGCTGCTCTCTGCCGCTCCGGCAAGCCCCGGATGGCCGTCCCTAATACGTCACTGTGACATAAAGGCGTGGACATTGCTCCCCTTGATCCAGGCGCATTCACAGCATGCTCGACAGAATCACCTGCGCGATGCTGAAGTAGATCACCAGACCCGTCGCGTCCACCAGGGTCGAGACGACCGGCGTCGAGAAGACCGCCGGATCGACACCGATCTTACGGGCGATCAGCGGCAGTACACCACCGACGATGCAGGCCCACGTGCAAATCCCCACGATGGTCAGCGCCATCACCGCGCCGATGCGCCATTCGTAGATCAGGGAGATGAACGGGAAGATCAGTGCTCCGAGGAACACGCCCAGCAGGAACCCCACGCGTATCTCACGCCAGATCACCCTCCAGATGTCACGTGGACGGACCTCGTCGACGGCGAGGGCCCGAACCACGGAGGACGCCGCCTGCGATCCGGCGTTGCCGCCGGTACCGGTAACCATCGGTACGAAGGTCGCCAGGACGACCACCTTCGCCAGGGTGTCCTCGAAGAAGGACATGACATTCACGGTGAGGACGGCGGTCACGATGAGCACCAGCAGCCACACGCCACGTTTCCGGGCCAGGTCGAAGACCGTCGCCGTCAGGTAGGGCTGCTTCAGCGGCTCGGAACCTCCGGCACGGTAGACGTCCTCGGTGACCTCCAGCTCGAGGATCTCCATGGCGTCGTCGACGGTGATCATGCCGAGGAAACGCCCTTCACCGTCCACGACGGGCAGCGCCAGGAGATCGGCTTCCTGCACGAGACGGGCCGCGACCTCCTGGTCCTCGGTGGCCTGGACGGCATGGGTCTCGACGTTCATCAGCTCGGACACGGGCGTGCCGTCGGCCGCTGTCACCAGGGACGCGAGATTCACCACGCCGACGAGCTGCCGCGTGGAGTCAGTGACGGCGAGTACCGCGATGTCCCGGTTCCTCAGTTCACGCCCCCGCAGCTTCTTCAACGCCTGTTCCCTGCTGTTGCCGACGTCGATCACGGTGGGCACCGGAGTCATGACGCGGCCCGCGGACTCGTCCGGGTAACCCAGGAGCTCTGCGGTGATCCTGCGGCGCTCCGCAGGGAGGTCGGTCATCATACGGGCGGCCACGGCGGCCGGCATCTCGCCGAGCAGCTGCGCCCTGTCGTCGTCCGGCAGATTGAGGAGCAGATCGGCGAAGCGGGCGTCCCTCAGTCCGGCCATCAGGTCGGCCTGGTGAACGACGTCCAGGTACTCGAAGACCTGGATCGCCCGGTCCTTGTCGAGGAGCCGGAAGATCACCGCCTGCTCGTCCGTGGTCCGCCGGGACATCTCGTCGGCGACGGCGACCGTGGTCATGTCCTTGAGGACCGCCTGCAGCGCAGCCACGTCCCGGCGCTCCAGAAGGTCGGTGATGTCGTGTCCCATGAAGCCTCCTGAAGGCCGTGAGTCTGCCGTTCTCTCCTGCTGTTACGTGCGGTACCGCTCGTCGCGGTACAGCTTGAGCAACTGCCAGACCGTCATGCCGAGGAAGGCGACGCAGACGACCGCGAAGATGTAGCCGACGGTCCCGCCGGTGACGACCATGAACACCGTCGCGGCAAGGAGAGCGACAAGCCGGATCCACCGGGTGAAGACCATGACGTCTCTGTCCATGGTGATGTCCTCTCAGGGGTCAGTTCTGCAGGCCGAAGACCAGCAGCAGGTCCACGGTTCCTTCTTCGGCGATCTGTGACGCGACGAATTCCGGGGAGACGATTCCGAAGGCCTCCCGCTCCACCGGGACCCGGCCGCTGACGATCACGTTCTCGCCTGTCCGGAGAACGGAGAGTTCGGTGGTGACGTCATTGGTCTGTCCGTGCATGGTGAGTTCGCCGTTCACGGTCACCGTGTCCACACTACCGTCGTCCGGGAGGGACGACAGGTCCACGGGGTCGGTGATGGTGAACGTCGCCTCCGGGTACCGGTCGGTGTGCAGGATGTTGTCCCGGACGTGGATGTCCCGCTTCTCGATGTCGGACTCGATGCTGGCGACGTCGACGGTCACCTTCCCCTCCCGCAGAACGCCGTCCGACACCACCAGCGAACCGTCGACGGACGACGTCCTGCCTGAGGTGGTCTTCTCCTGGCCCGGCAGGATCTCGTCGAAGGTGTACCCGGCCTCGGGGGAGTTCTGCCCCACGCCGCCGACGATGTCCCAGTGGCCGTCCACGCCTACCGTCGCCGGTTCGCCACTCCCGTCGGCGATGGATGCGGTCTGCAGCCCCTCACTGGTGAGCAACTTGTACACCGGGGGGCCGACGGTGGCGATGGCCAGAGCGACGACTGCGACGACAACCAGCGTGACGATACCTTTCCGCATGTCTGACCATGCTAGTCGCCCCGGTCCGTCATCCCTATTCGCTTCTCCCCCGGACCCCCTCCGCCGCCCTGGCGAGGTCGACGAGCTCCCGGCAGAGTTCCAGGACGCTGTCCGCCGGTTCGCCGTCATTGACGGCCTCGCGGATGTCCTCTGCGGCGCAGCGGACCTCGAAGAGCCGGTCGGTGAGTTCCTCCGCGGCGGCCCTGGGCAGGATCACGGAGTCCGCCGGGATCGTCGTGTCCTTGAGCGACTGCCGCTGTTCATAGGCACGTTGACGGCAGGACTGGCTGCAGTAGCGTCGACGACGCCCGGGCCCTTCCTGGGTGATCTCGCGGCTGCACCATTCGCAACGGTGGCGTGGCGGCCGCTGGGGATCGGTGGCGTGGTCGGTCATGTCGTCCATCATTGCACTTCTGGGGTAGAGTGGTGTGGTTGAGCACTGTGGTGTCGCCCGGGAATTATTCGGGCACCTCGTCCGTTGAACGGGAGGTAAGATCCACCACGTCCGCATGATGAGAAGGGTGATGCACTGATGGCAGATCGTGTACTGCGTGGCAGTCGAATGGGAGCGGTGTCCTACGAGACGGACCGTGACCACGACCTGGCCCCCCGTCAGATGACCAAATACCAGACCGAGTCCGGTGAGATCTTCGAGGTCGCGTTCGCCAACGACGCGGAGATCCCCAGCGAGTGGATGTGCAAGAACGGTCAGCTGGGTCAGCTCATCGAGGGTGTCGGCCAGGACGCGAAGCCGCAGAAGCCGGCACGTACCCACTGGGACATGCTCCGCGAACGCCGTTCCCTCGAGGAGCTCGACGTGCTTCTGGAGGAGCGCATCGAACTGCTGCGTAAGCGTCGTCGCACCGCGATGAAGCTGATGAAGGAGCAGGCCGCGAACTCCTGAGTTCGCTCCGGCATTGACCACGGTCACAGCCCTCCGGTCCTCCACCGGAGGGCTTTCTCTTGTCCGCACTTAAGTCGAACTCATGTTCGAAGCATGAGGTTTTATGCATATTCGTGTCCGTGACCTTCGGTAGCGTGTTCGACATGCAGGAGACTTCGTCGGTGCCCCGTCCCCCGTCCGTGGAGGTGAGATTCATCTCCGGTGTGTTCGTCCGGGGAGACGACCGGGAGCTGGGGGCGACTCCACGTCGCCGGTGGTCGATCGAGATATCGAGGAACCCCGCCGTCGCCTCAGTCAGGAGGGCGAACCGTTCCGTCGTCGAGGCCGCGGTGCGGTGCGTCCCGCGCGGGACGGCGGATGTGGTCGCCCACCATGCGCGTGTCCAGGCGATGTTGGCGGTGACCCGGTCACGGGCCGAGACGTACACGGACATCGGACTGCTCTGCGAACGCATGCCGCGGCTGAAGGCACGCCTGCTCACCGGCATACTCAGTGTCGACCACCTGCGTCTCATAGCCCGGAGCACCGACGGTATCCGGAACGAGGACACAGCCCGGGCGGAGGAAGCCCTGATCGGGATCCTGACACCGCGCCGCGACGGCCAGCAGGTCCCCGGGCCCAGGGCACTGGCCAGGAAAGTCCTCAAGGCGGTGCACGGCGTGGACGAGAGAGCCCGGCCCGTCGACCCCAGTGAACCGGCCCCGCCCGCCGCCTCCTGCGCCGACGCCATCGGCACCGTGGAACAGGGCCGGTCCCACGACGTCGACCCACCGGTGGGCATCGACCCGCGGGACGGAGGCACGCTGACCCGGCGGGTGGGCGTCGACAGCTACGACCCCTGCGCCACGGTGATCACCGTGACGCTGCCTCCCGAGGAAGCCGAGGAAGTGGTGGCGATCCTCGACGCGGTCTGCCGTGAACTGGCGTGCTCCCGCGCAGACGGTCTGCTGCACCTCGCCCGCGGCACCGTCGACACCCGGGTCACACTGAACCTCTACCGCGAGATCAACAGCGACGTCGCGGCGACCTCCGGCGGACACTGGCTCGACGCGGTGGCGACCGACGCCTTCATGGATCGTGTGACCCACCTCCGGATCCCCGGGCATGAGGCCACGGAGGCATACACCCCTACCAGCAACATGGTGGAGTTCCTGGAAGGGGTGTACACCAGCTGCACATTCCCCGGATGTGAGGTTCCCGCAGCGAAGTGCGACATCGACCATGTGCACCGATTCGACCACGACGACCCCGGTTCCGGTGGCCCGACGGACACCCGGAATCTCCACCCACTGTGCCGCACCCACCACCGGCTCAAGACGCTCGGCTGGGTCGACGCCACCAAGGGCGTCGACGGCGCGGTGATGTGGTCGAGTGTCGACGACGGGCACATCTACGTCACGGAACCGACCGGTCCCCTGGCGGGGTTCTCCAGGACGAGTTTCGCCGAGAGGGCGAGCAGACGGTTCCGGACCGTGCGCGAGCGCAACGACCGCAGGATGGCGGAACGGGCCGCCCGGCAGGCCGTTCTCGCGTCAGCCCGGCGGGCGAGCACGGAGAAGGTACCGTTCTAGCGCCCCAGCTTCTGCCGGACCGAATCCGCGCCAAGCCGCCAGAATGCCCCGACGAAGTCTCCGACCTGGGTGGCACGGTGACGGACGCCCCACGCCGTCACCACCATCAGGCTGTCCTTGATGAAGCTGCCCGCCAACTTCGATTCCCCGATCTCCCTCTCGGTGAAGGTGATCGGCACTTCGTCGACGGAGAAACCGCCCTCGACCGCGCGGAACGCGAGATCGACCTGGAAGATGTAACCGGCGTTCGACAACTCGTCGAGATCCAGGGACTCCACCAGCGACCGACGGTACGCACGGTACCCGGCGGTCATGTCGGAGAGGCCGGCGCCCAGGGCGACCGAGATGTAGATGTTCCCCGCCTTCGACAGGAACCACCGGTTCCACGGCCAGTTGACGACCTTGCCGCCGGGCACGTAACGCGACCCGATGACCAGGTCAGAACCAGCGTCGACCTGGTCGAGGAGGCGGTGGAGCTGCTCGGGGGCGTGGGACCCGTCAGCGTCCATCTCACACAGCACCTGGTAGTCCCGCTCCAGCCCCCACCGGAACCCCGCCACGTAGGCACCGCACAGCCCGCCCTTGCCCTCACGGTGCAGCACGTTGACGTGCGCGTCAGAGGAGGCCAGGTCGTCGGCGAGTTCCCCGGTGCCGTCCGGGCTGTTGTCGTCCACGATGAGGATGTCGACGCGGTCGGGTTCCGCCGCACGGAGGCGCCCCACGATGAGCGGGAGATTCTCCAGCTCCTCGTAGGTGGGGATGATGACCAGGGTGCGGTCACTGGGGTGTGTCGAATGTCCCGTAGCCAACCTCTGCCTACCTCTTCTTCTGACGGAAACCTGCATAGAACACGACGGCGGCGCCGACGACGGTGAGGATCCACTCGCCGACGGGGCCGACACGTGCTGACAACGTCTCAGTATCGCGCACCGGAACGTCCTCCTGCAAAAGACCCGCGCGGAAAATCTCTGTCCTGTCCGTCACACCGCCGTCCGGGGCGACGATCGCGGAGACCCCCGACGTCGCCGCGACGATCACGGAACGGTCGTATTCGATCGCCCGCATCCGGCTGATCGCCAGCTGCTGGAACGTCATGTCGGTGAAGCCGAAGGTCGCGTTGTTCGTCGGGCTGGCGAAGAGCGTGGCGCCCGCGCGTACGGCGTCCCGGAAGGCCCCGTCGAAACTGACCTCGTAGCAGGTGGCGACACCGACCGGAACACCGTCCATGTCGACCACGCCGTCACCGTCGCCCGCCTTGAAGTCCCCTGCCATGTCGACGTACGGGCTGACGTGACGCAGCAGGTCACGGTAGGGCATGTACTCGCCGAACGGCTGGAGGAACTTCTTCACGTGCTGGTCCCCCGGCCCCGACTCCGGGTCCCACACCACCGCGGTGTTCCGGGACCCGACCTCGTCCTCGGTGAGCGTGCCGACCAGCAACGGTGCCCCCACGGCCTCCGCGGCGGCACTGATCTGTTCGGCGGCGCTCTCCGAGGTGAATGGGTTGATGTCCGAGGCGTTCTCCGGCCAGATCACCACGTCCGGTCGAGGCCGCTCGCCCCGGTCGATCTCCTCGGCGAGCCGGAAGGTCTGCGCGAGGTGGTTGTTCAGGACCGCGGCGCGTTGGGAGTTGAAGTCCAGGCCGAGGCGCGGCACATTGCCCTGTACCGCCACGACGTTGAGCGTCTCGTCGACGTCGCCGCCCCACGACGTCGGGACAGCGCCGAGAACGAGGCCGCCGCCCACCGTCACCGCCACGGTGGACACGGCGGTGACGTACCGACGACGCACCAGCAGCGCCAGCGCCAGCCCGGTGAGCACCACCGCGAAGGTGACCAGAGCGGGGCCCGCCACCGCGGTCCACTCGGCCAGCGGGCCGGCGACCTGCCCCCACGCGACCCTCGCCCAGCCGAACCCGCCGAACGGCCACGAGGACCGCAGCCACTCGGTGGCGACGAACCAGGCCGGAACCGCCACGAGCAGAAGGACGGTGCCGCCGGAACCCCGCCGTGACCGGACGGCCACGCACAGCAGACCCAGGCCCAGGCCGAAGAGCAGGCTGTAGAGGGACTCCAGGAGGGCCAGGCCGATCCAGGCGATCGCCCCGACGTACTCCCCCACCCACGGCAGCAGGAAGAGATAGCACACCAGGCCCTGAACCCAGCTGAGCCACATCACCCACCGGCGGACGTGACGGGCACCGGTGGCGTCCCCGGGGGCCTCCGACACCACCCGGCCGACCACGACGAAGAAGAGCGCGAACCCCAGCGGGGCAGCCCACCACAGACCGGTGGGCTGGTAGGAGGCGAACTGGGCCACCCCCGCGGCCGCGGCGGCGACCGTCAGCAGGAGGAAACGGATCACGCCCTGCCGTCCCTGTCCGACTCCCCGTCCCTGTCGTCGAACTCGTCGGCGCGATGGTCGATGACCTCGCCCCACCCGTCGACGTTCCGTGTCTGCGGCATGCTGACTCCCGAGACCGTGGTGAACGACGCGCCGCCGAAGCTGGTGAGCTTCCGACGCAGCGCCCCACCGAGGCCTCTCCGGACCAGGGAGCGTGTCGGCGGTAGAAGCAGCACGATGCCGAGGACGGCGGTCAGCAGTCCCGGCAGTGCGACGAGGACCGCGCCGACGGCGCTCAGCGCCGCATCGGCGGTGAGTCGGCCGGGGTTGGACCGGTCGTTCATCGAACGGCGGACCAGCTCACGGAACTGCCACCCGGCCAGCACCATCCCGCCGACGAACGTCCCCACCACGAGCAGGACAGTCCACCCGAAGCCGATCCACCGTCCCATCAGGAAGAACACGAGGAACTCGACGAGGATGTAGAGCAGAGGCAGCAGTCGGGGCATACTCCCCACCCTACCGTGGAGCCCGGCGCCACAGGGCGCGCGGGACCAGGGGCATGATCCGGGCGAGGACGGCGAGTCTGCGGGGGACCCAGACGTCCGTCCGCTGCGACGCCAGAGCCTGCACCGTGGCGTCGGCGACGACGTCCGGGGTCACCGACATCGGTGCCGGGTCCATACCCTCGGTCATGCGTCCGATGACGAAACCGGGGCGCACCACGGTCAGCCGTACGCCGGTGCCACGCAGGGCGTCCTGCATGCCCTGGCAGAACCCGTCGAGTCCCGCCTTCGCTGAGCCGTATACGTAGTTCGGCCGACGGACCCGTGCGCCGGCGATGGACGAGAAAGCGACCAGCTCGCCGTGTCCGCGGGCCACCATGCGTGTGGAGAGTTCGGTGAGTAGGACGGCCTGGGCTGTGAAGTCGGTGTGAAGGACGCGCTCCACCTCCGCACCGTCGCGCTCGGCACGTTCCTGGTCACCGAGGACACCGAAGGCGGCGATCGCGGTGTCGAGGGCCCCGGAACCCTCGACGGCGTCGATGACCGCCGACTGTGCGGTGCAGTCGGCGGCGTCGAAGAAGACAGTCTCCACGGAGACCGCACCCGCCTCCCGGCACGCCGTGACCAGGCTGTCGAGGGCGTCGGGACGTCGGGCCGCGAGAACCAGGTGGTTGCCGGGGGCGAGACGCAGGACGATCTCCGCACCGATCTCACTGGTCGCGCCGAACAGGGCGATCCGCTTCGGGGAGGCAGGGGCGCTCATGCCGGCACCTCCACGGCGACGAGGTCGTGGGTGGTGGTGTTCAACGGCTCGCAGCCCTCGGCCGTGAGGACCACGATGTCCTCGATCCGGGCACCCCACCGGCCCGGAACGTAGATCCCGGGCTCGACGGAGAAGGCCATCCCCTCGGTGAGCACCGTATCGTCACCTGCGATGATGAACGGTTCCTCGTGTCCGGACACGCCGATACCGTGACCGGTCCGGTGAGTGAAGTACTCCCCGTACCCGGCGGCGGTGATGATCTCCCGAACCACCCCGTCAAGCTCACCGGCGGTGACGCCCGGCCGGGCGGCGGAGCGTCCTGCGGCCTGCGCCCGCCGCAAAATGTCGTAGGCCTCCCGCTGTTCCGCGGACGGGGCGCCGATCACGTAGGTGCGGGTGCAGTCCGAGTGATAGCCGGAGTCGAGGGTGCCGCCGATGTCGACGACCACCATGTCCCCGTCGACGAGGACGCGGTCGGAGTAGCTGTGGTGCGGGTCGGCGCCGTGGGGACCGGACCCGACGATGACGAAGTCCACCACGTCGTGCTCCGCGAGGATCATGGTGCGCAGGTCCGCGGCGACCTCGCGTTCGGTACGTCCGGGCTGCAGCAGGCCGGGGACCCGGTTGTGCACGGCGTCGATGGCGTGGCCCGCCCGGGTGAGTTCGGCGATCTCGACGGCGTCCTTGACCATGAACACCTCCCTCAAAACGCTGGTGGCGTTACGGGCGCGCACTCCCCTGTCCTGGAGGGCGAGAAGGTGGCCGGCGGTCATTGTCGCGGAGACCGCCACTGTCGCACCGGCCGGAAGGCACAGGAGCGACAGCGGATCCTCACCGTCGTTCCACGGCACGACCTCCACCCCGGCCTCCCCCGCCACACCGTCGCGAAGCGCGGCGGCGTCCACCCCCGGCACCACGATCCGCCGTGAGCCGGGGGCTACCACCAGCGCGGCGAAACGCTCGTGGGTCTCGAGGTCACTGTCGAGGAGGAACCGCAGGTCCGGCCCCGGGGTCAGCACAGCCGCGGCGAGACCCTGCTCTTCGAGACGGCTGGCGACGGCGTCGAGGCGGCCGGTGTAGGTGGAGGTGGGAAAGCTCATGGGAAGCCAGTCTAGGCCAGAACCGGCCACCTAAGCGCCGAGCTCCACCACTCCGCGACGGATCGCCGGGACGGCCTTACGGGCCGAGGCCTTCACCGACGGTGAGTACCCCGTGTGCCGGATCTGCTCGAGGAGGTCGACGACACGATTACACCAGCGCACGAAGTCACCGGCGCTGAGCGTGGCTCCGGACGCCTCGGCGGCCCGCAGACAGTAGTCCAGGGGCGCCCCGGCCGCCCACTGGTGCACGGCCGTCGCGAAGCCCGTGTCCGGGTCACGGGTCAGCGGAAGCCGGTGGCGTGCCTCGTCGGAGACAAGTTCCCCGTGGATGCGGAAGACCGCGGAAACCGCGTCAGCGAGGGCCTGGGTGGGTACACCTTCCTGATGGCGCCCCTCGCTCTCCCGCCGGTTCTCGAAGACACACGTCGACACCACCGCGGCGAGTTCCGCGGGATCGAGGTCGTCCCACACACCGCGGCGCAGGCACTGGGCGACGAGCAGGTCGGCCTCGTGGTGGACCTGCGCCAGCCGCCGTCCCTCCGAGGTGACGCGGGTGCTTGTCCGTTCACCGGAAGGGGCGCCGTCGTCCTGCTCGACGTAGTCGAGTTCGGCGAGCAGATCCAGGATCCGGTCAAAGGTCCGGGACAGCGACTCTGTCTCCGGGGCTGCCACCTCCAGTTCGCGGTCCAGGGTGCGTCGGGCGGCGACCACGCGTTCCGCGGGGCGGACGATGTCCTCACGCTCGGCCAGCAGGTGCACCGGGTGTACGTGTACCTTGCCGCGGAGTTCCGCGGCCCTGCGGGAACCGCTCTTCGCCCGGGGCTTGAGGACACGGGGCCGGTCGACCTTCTGACGCCGTAGGGTGGAGGCCACTGCGCGTGCGTGACGCTTCGGGCTGCGCTGCACCCCCTTGTGCAGCGGCATGTGCCCCAGCGGCACCGGGACGTTCCCGAAGGTCTCGGCGCTCACCGGGCCACACCAGCCGTCCTCGGTGATGATCCACGGGCGCGGCCGACGGTGGTCGGAGTCGCTCCGGGCGACTGTGGCCAGCTGCGGGTGCCGGCCGGTCGGTAGGGCGACGATGTCGCCTACGGAGAGGCTCGACAGCAGCTTCGCGGTCTCCGCCTGACGGTCGGCGGCAGAGTCCTTCTTCGCCCGCCGCTCCTCCAGCGACAGGTCGCGTCGGAGCGCGGCGTACTCCACGGCGTCGTCGGCGGTGACCCGGGCACCCCGCAGAGATGACAGTGCGGTCGACAGCTCGCGCTCCAGCCGGGCCAGTTCGCGACGACGGCGGCTGGCACGTTCGGCCTGCTCCACCACGGTGGAGGCAGCCTGGTACTGGGCGAATGAGCGGTCAAGGAGCCGGTGGGACTCGGTGTAGCCCTTCGTGGAGATCAGGTTTACCGCCATGTTGTAACCGGGACGGAAGGTGGAGTCCAGGGGGTAGGTACGGGTCTGGGCGAGGTTCGCCACGGCATGGGGGTCGATGCCTCTCGACCACAGCACCAGGGCGTGCCCCTCGGTGTCGATGCCCCGGCGGCCGGCGCGCCCCGTGAGCTGGGTGTACTGACCCGGGGTGAGGTCGACGTGGGCCTCGCCGTTGAACTTGACGAGCTTCTCGAGCACCACCGTCCTGGCGGGCATGTTGATGCCCAGGGCGAGGGTCTCGGTCGCGAAGCAGACCTTGAGCAGCCCGCGGGAGAACAGCTGCTCGACGATGTGCCGGAAGGCCGGCAGCATGCCGGCGTGGTGCGCGCCGTAACCGTTGCCGAGGGCCCGTCGCCACTGCCGGAACCCGAGGACCCCGAGATCCTCGGTCGCGATGCCCTCGACCCCCTTGTCGACGGTCGTGAGGATGTCGTCGCGTTCAGCGTCGGTGGTGAGCCTCACCCGGTCGATGAGGAGCTGACGGACCGCGCCGTCGCAACCGGCGCGGGAGAAGATGAAGTAGATCGCCGGGAGCATCGAGGCACCACGCATCTGGGTGACGACGTCGGTGCGTTTCGGACCCTGCCGTCGTCCGGACTCCTCCGCCCGGGCGGCCGCGGCGACGACGGCGCGGTTGACGTCGGCGTCCCCGGTCCGACCGCCTTCCGCGTAGAGTGGCATGATCTGAGAGCCGACCATCATCGACTGGTGGAGTGGGACGGGACGGTGGGTGGTGACGACCAGGTCGGTGCGGCCGCGCACGGTGGAGAGCCAGGCGCCGAACTCCTCGGCGTTGCTCACCGTCGCGGACAGACTGACCAGGATCACCGACGGGTCTAGGTTGAGGATCGTCTCCTCCCACACAGGCCCGCGGGACGGGTCGGCGAGGAAGTGGACCTCGTCCATGACCACGTGGGTCAGGGTGTCGAGCCGTTCCGAACCGGCGTAGATCATGTTGCGCAGGACCTCGGTGGTCATCACGACCACCGGGGCGTCGCCGTTGACGCTGACGTCGCCGGTGAGCAGCCCGACACGGTCCTCGCCGTAACGGGCGACGAGGTCGTGGTACTTCTGATTGCTCAGGGCCTTGATCGGGGTGGTGTAGAAACAGGTGCCGTCGCGCCGGAAGGCCTCGTGGACGGCGAACTCCCCCACCACCGTCTTGCCGGCGCCGGTGGGGGCACAGACGAGTACGCCGCGCCCCTCGGCGACGGAGGTGGCGGCGGTGAGCTGGAACTCGTCCAGGGGGAAAGGGTATGCGGCCGCGAAGGCCGCGACCGGTGCCGGGAGCGTGCCCGGGTCAGAGGAGGTCATCGAGATTGCTGTCGTCCATCCTTGTCGGGGTCGACGGTGACGTCGGGGGCTGTACGGGAGGCGCCG
>NZ_JALAGY010000011.1 GCF_022712195.1 Corynebacterium sp.
GAATTGTTTCGTACCCCACAATCCTCCCCCGGATGGGCCCAAGTTACATATTCTGGGACCCCCTCGTTAATATGAATTTGTAACCACTAAGAGACGTGGATCACACGGACAAACTGTTTTGCCTCGTCCACGACGCTCGGCTCAGATCCGGAAGGACCCCATGAAGAACTACCTCCCCCGCACGATCTTCGAAGAAGAACACGACATGTTCCGGGACACCTGCAAGGACTTCGTCAACGCCGAAGTCCGTCCCCACGTCGACCGGTGGCACGAGCAGGGCTACAGCGACCGCTCGATGTTCAAGGCCGCCGGCAACCTGGGCCTGCTGGGCATCACCTCCCCCGAGGAGTTCGGCGGCGGCGGCATGCAGGACTACCGCTTCAACGCGATCCTCTCCGAGGAGCTCGCCGAGGCCGACTGCGGTTCCGTCATCGTCTCCATCCAGGTCATCAACGACCTGGTGATCCCCTACCTCGAGCGTTTCGCCAACGACGAGCAGAAGGAGCGGTTCCTCCGTCCGCTGTGCGCCGGTGACAAGATCGCCGCGATCGCGATGACCGAGCCGGGCGCCGGCGCCGACCTCGCCGGTATCCGCTCCACCGCGCTGCGGGACGAGGACGGCAACTTCATCCTCAACGGGTCGAAGACCTTCATCTCCAACGGCATCCAGGCGGACTTCACCATCGTGGTGGCCATCACCGACCCGTCCAAGGGCCGTGCGGGCGTCTCCCTGCTGATCGTCGAGGACGGCATGGAGGGCTACACCAAGGCCGCCCCGCTGAAGAAGGTCGGTCTGAAGGCCCAGGACACCGCGGAGCTGTCCTTCGAGAACGTCAAGGTCCCCGCCGAGAACCTCCTCGGTGAGGAGGGTGCCGGCTTCGGCTACCTGCGCACCAACCTGGCGCAGGAGCGCATCTCCATCGCCGTCGGTTCCATCGCCACCTCCCGCCGCGCCTTCGACCTGGTCTACAAGCACTCCCAGGAGCGCAAGACCTTCGGCAGCCGTCTGGTCGACCACCAGGCCTACCGCTGGGAGCTGGCCAAGATGGCCACCGAGATCCAGTCCGCACAGGCCTTCGTGGACGCCGCCGTGGAAGCCAAGGTCAAGGGCGAGCTCGACGAGACCACCGCGTCGATGGCCAAGTACCTGACGACCGAACTGCAGATCAAGGTCGTCAACACCGCTGTCCAGCTGCACGGCGGCTACGGTTTCATGCTGGAGTACCCGATCTCCACCCACTACCTCGATTCCCGGGTCCAGCCGATCTACGGCGGCCCCAATGAAATCATGCTTGAGATCATCAGCCGTAAGCTCGCGAAGGGCGAGAAGTAGGGCACACACCCCGGTCACCCGTACCGGTGCACGCAGCAACCCCCCAGGTCGGTCCCGCCGACCTGGGGGGTTGCTCGTTTAGCCCCAGGGGGTGGGGTCACTTCCCCAGGAACCGGGGCTCCCTCTTCTCCACGAACGCCTGGACGGCCTCCAGGTGGTCGGCGGTCCGGAACAGCCGGGCCTGTGCGTCGGCCTCCTCACCGGCACGGTCACTGACCGCCCGGGTGTCACGCACCAGCGCCTTGATCTCCCGGTAGGAGCCGGTCGGCCCGGTGGCGAAGCGGGCCGCCAACCGTGACACCGTGTCCTCCAGCTCCTCCGGATCGACCACGGTGGTCACGATGCCCAGGTCCCCCGCCCGGGCCGCGCTGACCGGCTCGTCGAGCAGCAGCAGCTCCAGCGCCCGGGTCTGGCCCACCGCATCGGCGAGTGACCGCGACAGGCCGCAGTCCGAGGCCAGCCCGACGCCGCTGAAAGCGCCCTTGAACACCGCAGTCGACGACGCCACACGCAGGTCACAGGCCATGGCTATGCCCCAGCCCGCCCCGGCCGCCGCCCCCTGTACGGCGGCGACCACCGGGACGGGGATGGACAGCAGGGCGTCCATCATGGGGTTGTACTCGGTGACGACCTTGTCGGTGTCCACCCCGCTGCGGCTCTCCTCGAGCTGCTCCCTGAGGTCCTGCCCGGCGCAGAAGGCCTTCCCGGACGCCCGGAGCACCACGGCACGGACGGAGCCGTCCGGTGAGGAGTCCGCGGCGGCCGCGGCGAAGGCGTCCTTCAGCTCCAGCCGCAGGTCACGGTTCAGCGAGTTGTGGGCGTCGGGACGGTTGACGGTGATCGTGCGGATCCCGTCCCCGGTGGTGATGTCGACAAGGCTCATGACACCTCACACTACCGTGACCCCCACCGCCGCCATCTGCTCGACCGCCACCGCTCCCCCGGCGTCGGTGACCGGGGAGCAGAGGTCGGTGAGCAGTTCCACGGTGAAGCCCTCCGCCACGGCGTCGAGCGCGGTGGCCCGCACGCAGAAGTCGGTGGCGATCCCGCACACCGCCACCTCGGTGACGCCACGCCCACGCAGCCAGTCCGCCAGCGCCGTCCCCTCCCCCTCCAGGTGCCCCTCGAAACCCGAGTACGCGGCGGTGTACTCCCCCTTCAGGAACCACGCGTCGACGAGGTCGGCGTCGAGGCCCGGGTGCACCTCGGCTCCGTGCGTCCCGGCGACGCAGTGCACCGGCCAGGTCTCCTGGAAATCCGGTTCGACACCGTCGGAGGCGAAGTGCCCGACGGGGTCGATGTGCCAGTCCTTCGTTCCCACGACGACGTCGTAGCTGTTCCTCCCGACACACAGGTGCTCGCTGACGGCCGCGGCGACGTCCGCTCCACGTTCGGTGCCCAGGGCACCTCCGGGACAGAAGTCGTTCTGGACGTCGACGACGATCAGGGCCTTGTGTGGGACGCTCATGGCGCCCACAGTAGAGCGCCCCTAGTTGATCTTCCAGTCCTCGAGACCCGGGTACAGGGGGAAGTCGGCGGCGACCTTGTCGACACGTGCCCGCAGCGTCTCGGTGTCGGCGCCCTTGCCCTGTGCCAGGGCGGTGCCGATCACGTCGGCGACTTCGGTGAAGGCCTCGGCGTCGAGTCCGCGGGACGCCAGGGCGGACGTCCCGATCCGCAGGCCGGAGGTGACCATCGGGGGACGCGGGTCGAACGGCACGGCGTTGCGGTTGACGGTGATGCCGACCTCGTGCAGCAGGTCCTCCGCCTCCTGGCCGTTGAGCTCGGAGTTACGCAGGTCGGCGAGCACCAGGTGCACGTCGGTGCCCCCGGTGAGCACCTGGACGCCGGCGGCGGTGGTGTCCGCTGCGGTGAGCCGCTCAGCCAGGATCTTCGCGCCCTCCAGGGTGCGTGCCTGCCGGTCGCGGAAGTCGTCGGTCTGCGCGATCTTCATGGAGACGGCCTTGGCGGCGACGACGTGCATCAGCGGTCCACCCTGCTGGCCCGGGAAGACCGACGAGTTCAGCTTCTTGGCCCACTCCTGCTTCGCCAGGATCATGCCGGAGCGCGGGCCGCCCAGGGTCTTGTGCACCGTGGTGGAGACGACGTCGGCGTGGGGCACCGGCGACGGGTGCAGGTCGGCGGCGACGAGACCGGCGAAGTGCGCCATGTCGACCCACAGCTTGGCGCCGACCTCGTCGGCGATCTCGCGGAACGCCGCGAAGTCCTGGTGGCGCGGGTAGGCCGACCAGCCGCCGATGATGACCGCCGGCTTCTCGCGGACGGCCTGCTCGCGGACCTTGTCCATGTCCAGGCGGAAGGTCTCCGGGTCGACCTCGTAGGCGGCGACCTCGTAGAGCTTGCCGGAGAAGTTCAGCTTCATGCCGTGGGTCAGGTGACCGCCGTGCGCCAGGGACAGGCCCATGATCTTGTCACCCGGGTTGGCCAGGGACATCAGCACCGCAGCGTTGGCCTGTGCACCGGAGTGCGGCTGCACGTTGGCGAACTCGGCGCCGAAGACGGCCTTGGCGCGGTCGCGGGCGAGGTCCTCGATGACGTCGACGTGCTCGCAGCCGCCGTAGTAGCGGCGCCCCGGGTAGCCTTCGGCGTACTTGTTCGTCAGGACGGAGCCCTGAGCCTGGAGGACCGCGCGCGGAACGAAGTTCTCGCTGGCGATCATCTCCAGGGTGTCCCGCTGGCGGGAGAGTTCGCCGGCGATGGCGGCGGCCACCTCCGGGTCGAAGTCCGCCAGTTCAGCGTTGTGCTGGGACTGGTCTGGGTGGTTCGTCTGGCTCATGGGGTGGATCGCCTTTCACGTCGGCCGCACTGGATCTGAACAGTCATCGGAACAGTCAGGGAACATCATAACCTGCCGAGGTCGCGTCCACCGGTGGCGGGTGATTGGTCGAATCCTTTTCCGGGGAGCACAATAGCCCCCATGCCAGCCCGAAACTCCGACGAGTACTCCCCGTACATCGAGCTCGACCGGTCGCAGTGGCGGTCCCTGCGTCGCGCCATGCCCCAGGTCCTCAGCCCGGAGGAGCTCGAGGAACTCCGTGGTATCGGCGAGGACATCGACATGGACGAGGTCAGCGAGGTCTACCTTCCGCTCTCCCGCATGATCGACCTGCGGTTCGAGGCGATCCGGCAGCTCAACCGCGCGACCGAGACGTTCCTCGGGGAGGACATGCCGCACGTCCCCTTCATCATCGGGGTGTCCGGGTCGGTGGCGGTGGGCAAGTCCACCACCGCCCGTCTGCTGCAGGTGCTGCTGCAGCGCTGGGAGTCGCGGCCGCGGGTGGACCTGATCACCACCGACGGGTTCCTCTACCCTGCCGAGGAGCTCAACAGCCGTCACATGATGGGCCGCAAGGGCTACCCGGAGAGCTACGACCAGAAGGCGCTGCTGAACTTCGTCACCGCCGTGAAGTCCGGCGCGCCGCGGGTGCCGGCGCCGGTGTACTCCCACGAGAAGTACGACCGGCTGGACGAGGTGCACATCGTGGACCGCCCGGACATCCTCATCGTCGAGGGACTCAACGTGCTGCAGACCGGGCCGACCCTGATGGTATCCGACCTCTTCGACTTCTCCGTCTACGTCGACGCAGCGCGGGAGGACATCGAGCGCTGGTACGTCGAACGTTTCCTGAAGCTCAAGAACACCGCCTTCCGGAAGCCGGACGCGCACTTCCGCTACTACGCGGCACTCTCCGACGAGGACGCGCTGGTGGTCGCCAGGGAGATCTGGCAGACGGTGAACCTCCCCAACCTCGTGGAGAACATCCTGCCCACCCGGGTGCGCGCCTCACTGGTGCTGCGCAAGGGGCCCGACCACCTTGTCGAGTCGGTGCGGATGCGCAAGATCTGACCGGGCCTCCGGCTCACTTGCCGAAGCGGCGTTCGCGCACCGAGAAGTCACGCAGGGCACGAAGGAAGTCCAGCCGCCGGAACGCCGGCCAGTAGGTGTCGGTGAACCAGATCTCGGAGTAGGCCGACTGCCACAGCAGGAAGCCGGAGAGCCGCTGCTCCCCGGAGGTACGGATGACCAGGTCGGGGTCGGGTTGGCCCGAGGTGTACAGGTGGTCGCCGATGGCCTCGTCGGTGATGTGGGCGCTCATTTCCTCGGAGGGGATTCCCCTGCCCGCCAGTTCGTCGACGAGTTTCTGCACACCGTCGACGATCTCCTGACGACCTCCGTAGCCCACGGCGATGTTGACGTGGACCCCGGTGTGGTCGGCGGTCCGCTGCTCGGCGCGGCGCATGCGCTCCCGCAGGTCGTCCGGGATCAGGTCGAGGCGGCCCATGACGTGCAGCCGAAAACGTCCCTTGGCGGCGGCGAGCTCGTCGGAGACGTCGCCGATGATGCGCATCAGCAGGTCGAGTTCCTCCGCACTGCGGCGCAGGTTCTCCGTGCTGAGCAGGTAGACCGTCACGGACTCGATGTCCTGTTCATCGCACCAGTCGACGACCTCGACGATCTTCTTCGCACCCACCCGGTGACCGTGGGAGACGTCTGTGAAGCCGTTCTCCCGCGCCCACCGGCGGTTGCCGTCGCACATGATCGCGACGTGTTTCGGCCGGCGGCGCCCCTTCAGCTCACGCTGTAGTCGTCGCTCGTAGAGCGAGTAGAGAATCACCGCTGGTCGCCACCCGGATCTTCCGTGCGGGCTTCCGTTCCTGCGGTACCGGTGGCGCCTTCCGTCTCTTCAGCACCGTCAGCGCCGTCAGCGCCAGCTGCAGCGGCGGGGCCGGCCGCGTCCTCCTCCGCCATCCGACGGTCGATGGTGTCGATGTCGAAGGGGTCGATGCCGTACTTCTCGGCGAAGTCCCGCCGGGACTGCATCTTCTTCATCCGGCGGTTGAAGAAGTACCCCAGCGCCAGGATGACGACGAGCAGCCCGATGATCACCAGCAGGCCGACCGGGGCGGCCTTTCCGAACTCGGGACCCTGGGGTCCGCGGTTGATCTGTTCCTGGGCGACCAGGGACACAGTTGAGGTTAGGGACGGGGAAACCGTGATCATGTCTTCAGAGCCTATCTAAGGTCGTGGCGGTGGGCCTCATTCGGGGACGACGCCGGCGAAGAGGTCGTCCTCGGGCAGCGACGTCTCCACCCGGGAGCGGGCGAGCTCGAACTCCTCGGTGGGCCAGACCTGCTGCTGCAGTGAGGTCGGCACGGCGAAGAAGGGGCCTTCGGGGTCGATCTGGGTGGCGTGGGCGCGCAGGGCGTCGTCCCGGCGTTCGAACCACGGGGCGCAGTCCACGCGGGTGGTCACCCGCGGCATGATGTCCGGCATCCCCTTCCAGCGGTCCAGCGCCACCGTCGCCCGGTCGTCGCCGGCCTCCAGGCTCGCCTGGGCCAGCAGTTCGAACCGACGACGGATGAAGCCGTGCGTGTAGTAGACCTTCTGCACCTCCCAGGGGCGCCCGATCTCCGGGTGGTAGGCGGGGTCCGCGGCGGTGTCGTAGGCGCGCATGCTCACCGCGTGGGTCTTCAGGTGGTCGGGGTGGGGGTATCCCCCGTTCTCGTCGTAGGTGATGACGACGTGCGGCCGGAAGTCCCGGATCACCCGGGTGAGCTCCAGGGTGACCGCCTCGGTGTCCTCCAGTGCGAAGCACCCGTCCGGCAGTGGCGGGAGCGGGTCGCCCTCCGGCAGGCCCGAGTCGACGTAGCCGAGCCAACGGTGCGACACCCCCAGGATGTCGGCCGCCCGCGCCATCTCCTTGCGGCGGACGTCGTTCATGTTCTCGACCACGCCGGGCACGTCCATGGCCGGGTTGAGGATGTCGCCCCGCTCCCCGCCGGTGCACGTCAGCACCATGACCTCCGCGCCTTCGTCGGCGTAGCGGGCCATGGTGGCCGCACCCTTGCTGGACTCGTCGTCCGGGTGCGCGTGGATCGCCAGCAGCCTCAGCCCCTGACAGGACCGTCGCTGGTCTGCGCTGTTGTGGAGAGCCCCTTCGCTCACGTGTCGCACCCCTTCGGTGTCGTCTGTACCGGTCAACTCTCCCATTCAACGCTTCCGACAGGGGTGCGTCCAATCCTTCCCGGCTGGCTATTCACGGTGCGCACCGCCTACGATCTGTGGAATGAGCAAGGCGACCTACGGTTCCTCCCGTCAGCAGGGTGTGAGCGGCAAGTTCATCGTCATCGGCGTCGTGATCCTCCTGGTCGCCGCCGGCGTGTACGTGTTCTCGCAGTTCCGCAACAGCACCAGCAGCGACGCCACCGGCACCGCCGCGGGCCACGAGGTCGTCGACGGGCACACGCTGCGGATGACCCTCGACATCACCCGGGACGACGCCGACAAGCCCGCCTACTGCATCGTCACGGCGCTCGACCAGTCCCACGCGGAGATCGGGCGCCGGGAGGCCGTCGTCGCCGCCGGGGGCTCGGAGACCACCCGTCTCACGGTGGACATCCCCACCAACAGTTCGCCGGTCGCCCCGGACGTCTACGGGTGTTCGACGGTGTTCCCGGACTACCTCGATTCCACGCACACGACCGGCCCCGCCGGGGACTGACGGGACGGCCGCCACCGTCCCCTGACCGTCGGACGTCTCCGCCGGCCTCGGTGATACACTGTGCCCCGACAACTGTGTCGTGGGTACCCCCACGAACTTTTCCGAACGACCTCAGTCCCTGTCAGACACTGTGGTCTACCTGCAGGAGGACGCGAACGCTCATGGCAGACAATCAGACGACCTGGCTCACCCAGGAATCCTTTGACCGGCTCAACGACGAGCTCAACGCGCTGAAGGCGAATCGTCCCGCTCTGGCCGCCGAGATCAACGAGCGCCGTGAAGAGGGTGACCTCAAGGAGAACGGCGGTTACCACGCCGCCCGCGAGCAGCAGGGCCAGGAAGAGGCCCGCATCGCCTACCTGGAGGAGCTGCTGGACAACGCCACCATCGGCGAGGCCCCGCAGGAGTCGGGTGTGGCACTGGTCGGTTCCGTCGTCCACATCTACTACGACGGCGACGAGGACGACAAGGAGACCTTCCTGATCGGCACCCGTGGCCTGGAGTCCTCCAACCCTGACCTGGAGACCTACTCCACCGACGCTCCCCTGGGTGCCGCCCTGGTCGGCGCCAAGGAGGGCGAGACCCGTGAGTACAAGAGCCCGTCGGGTGAGACCATCTCGGTGACTCTGGTCAAGGCCGAGCCGTACGACCCGGACCGGGACGTGCCGCGCGCCGAGCAGTAGCACCGGCTGTTCCGGGGAGCCTCCGCCCCGGCTGAACAGACGACCGCCCCACCGGAAGAGTTCTTCCGGTGGGGCGGTCGTCTGTCTCGGTCGTCTCCGGCTCCCGGGGTGCGGGGACGGAACGCCGGGGGACGGCGGGACCGTGTGGTCCTCAGCCGCTAGTCCCTGTTGAGGTAGGACAGCAGTCGCAGGATCTCGGTGTAGAGCCAGACCAGGGTGACGGCCAGGCCGAGGGCGACACCCCAGGCGTACCGGGACGGGGCTCCGGCGCGGATCAGCTTGTCGGCCTGGTCGAAGTCGACCAGGAAGCTCAGGGCGGCGAGGCCGATGCACACCAGGGAGAAGATGATGGCGACCGGGCCGCCGTCGCGCAGCATCGTCTGCTCACCGGTGATCAGGGTGAGGATGAAGTTGCCCAGTACCAGGACCAGCACACCGAAGAGGGCACCGACGAGCATCTTGGTGAACTTCGGGGTGACGCGGATGGCACCGGTCTTGTAGACCACCAGCATGCCGGCGAAGACACCCATGGTGCCGAGCACGGCCTGGAAGATCATGGCGCCGGGATTGGCACCGGCGATCTCGGCGTTGCCACCGGCGAAGATGTAGGTGAACCCGCCGACGAAGAGGCCCTCGAAGGCGGCGTAGACCAGTGTGACCACCGGAGAGCCGTACTTCTTGCCGAAGGCCGAGACCAGGACGGCGATGAGACCGCCGATGGCGCCGACGAAGGTCAGGCCCATCGCCAGGCTCTCTCCACTCGGCCCACTCTGCCCGATCATGAAGTTCACCGCGGCCATGACCACGATGACCGCCAGGGTGATGCCCGTCTTGGTGACGACGTCGTCGATGGTCATCGGACGGTCGGCGGCGCCGGTCGGCGCACCGTAGTTCGGGGACTCCTGATAGGCGGCCCCCTGCTGGCCCCACTGGTCGCCGGCGGCCTGGTAACCCTGCTGGTAGGCGGCGGACTGTCCCCGCTGCCCCTGGGCTGCGCCCTCAGACTGGGCCAGGGAACTCATAAAGGGGTTCGAGCTTCTCACGACGTCATTGTCCTTCCGTCTCTGTCAGTGTCTACATGTCCACGTGAACGCGGTTACTCCCGTACACCTTAACAACGGACGAACCGCGCCCCGTGTTCCCGTCGGGGTATGCCCGCCCCTCCCCCGTAACTCCGATTCCACAATCCCGGGACACGACGGCCCGGGATTAGATAGTGTGCTTCACATGACGAAAAAGACCCTGTCACTCGGCCCCCTCCCCGATGCACTCGCATCCGAGCTCCGGGCCCTGACCGTAAACGCAGCGACCGGCTCCCTCGACAACGGCGACCGACTCGAGATCGAGGGCTCGTTCACCGGTGAGACCATCGGCTGGGTCGGCCGTGGCACCGAGTCGGACGTCGACGAGGCGTTCCGGCGTGCCCGTGTCGCCCAGAAGCGCTGGGCCAAGGTCGACCCGCGGAAGCGCGGGAAGATCCTGCTGGCGTTCCACGACATCCTCCTCAAGAACCAGAAGCTGATGATGGACATCATCCAGCTGGAGACGGGCAAGTCCCGCGACTCCGCCTACGAGGAGGTGATCCACTGCGCGATCACCGCCCGCTACTACGGCAACCAGACCCACAAGATCCTCAAGGGAAAGCGTCGTGCCGGTGTGATGCCGGTCTTCACCAAGACCACCGAGCGCCACCTCCCCAAGGGAGTGATCGGCCAGATCAGCCCGTGGAACTACCCGCTGACGCTGGCACTGTCGGACGCCATGCCGGCACTGGCCGCCGGTAACGCCCTGGTGGCCAAGCCCGACTCCTCCACCCCCTTCTCGGCGCTGTGCGCCTTCAAGCTCCTCTTCGAGGCCGGTATGCCCCGCGACATCGTCCAGCTCGTGACCGGTCCGGGCCGTGTCGTCGGCAACGCCATCGCCGAACAGTGCGACCACCTGATGTTCACCGGCTCCACGGAGACCGGCAAGAAGCTCGGCGAGATCGCCGGCCGTCGCCTCATCGGCTACTCCGCCGAACTCGGCGGCAAGAACCCGGCGATCGTGACCCGCGACGCCGACGTCGACAAGATCATGCCGACCGTCCTGACCGGCTGCTTCTCCAACTCGGGCCAGCTGTGCGTCTCCATCGAGCGCATCTACGTCCACAAGGACAGGTACGACGACTTCGTCCCCAAGTTCGCCGAGGCGACGAAGAACCTGAAGCTCGGCTCGGGCTTCGACTGGAACATCCAGATGGGGTCGCTGATCGGCGCCAGCCAGATCTCGACCGTGGAGAAGATGGTCGACGACGCCGTGGACAAGGGCGCCACTCTCGTCGCCGGTGGCAAGGCCCGCCCGGACCTGGGCCCCTACTTCTACGAGCCCACCGTCTTCACCGACGTCCCCGAGGAGGCCGACATCAAGCGCGGCGAGGTCTTCGGGCCGGTCGTCTACGTCGAGAAGGTCGACTCCCACGACGAGGCTGTCGAGAAGGCCAATGACACCGACTACGGCCTGAACTCGGCCGTGTTCGGCCCGTCCAAGACCGCCACCGGCATCGCCGAGCAGCTGTTCTCCGGCACGGTGAACATCAACGACGGCTACGCCGCGGCGTTCGCCTCCGTCGACAACGAGATGGGTGGTACCCGCGAGTCCGGTCAGGGACGTCGCCAGGGCGCCTACGGTCTGCTGAAGTACACCGAGACCCAGAACGTCACCGACGAGCGGGTCCTCCCGATCCGCGGCCCGGAGTTCCTCAAGCCGCGCGCCTACGCCCTGGTCATGACGGTGCTGCTGCGCGCCGGCAAGACGTTCAAGATCCTGAAGTAGGCACTACCGGGACACTCAACCCCGGACGGGGCGGACGGACACCTCGTCGATGATCGCCTCGTCGGTGGTGTCC
Source organism: Corynebacterium sp. (assembly GCF_022712195.1). Taxonomy (GTDB): domain Bacteria; phylum Actinomycetota; class Actinomycetes; order Mycobacteriales; family Mycobacteriaceae; genus Corynebacterium. The sequence goes on from NZ_JALAGY010000011.1 coordinate 11,425, forward strand.
ACCGCCAGACGGACCGCGGCCGCCACCGACGCCGGCGCCACGTAGCGGGCCCCGTCGTAGTCGGTGTTCCCCCTGCCCTCCTGCAGCGCCACCTGCATGTCGGTGTCGACGCGCCCCGGGTGCACCGAGCTGACCCGGACACGACCCCGTTCCTCCTCGCGCAGGGCGTCCGTCAACGCCCTCAACGCGAACTTCGTCCCGGAGTACGGGGCCTGGCCCGCACCCGAGTGGTAGCCGGAACCGGAGTTGACGGCGACCACCGTGCCGCGTGCCTCCCGCAGCGCCGGCAGCAGTCGCCGGGTCAGCTCGGCGACACCGAAGACGTTCACGGCGAACATCTTCTGCCACTGCTCCCACTGCATGTCCTCGATTCTCGACTCCCCCGCCAGGCCGGCGGAGTGCACCAGTACGTCGAGCCTGCGCAGCGCCTCCGGCTCGGTCTGCCCCAGCCGCGTCACGGCCTCTCCGATGGAGGTCGGGTCGCTGAGGTCCACGTCCGCACTGGACCAGGAGATCACCCGGTGTGTGCGGGAAAGATCCTCGACGACCGCCGCCCCGATACCCCGGGACCCACCGGTCACCAGAGCCAACGGTGCGTCCTGTCCATGTCCTGTCGTGATATCCATGCCCCCGAGCGTAACTCCCCTTCCGTATGCTCGGGGGTAGCCGGGGCGGATCTGCCCCGTGATCCCTCCCCGTGACATTGACCACGGGGCCATGTGCCGCGAAAGGACACCACCATGTTCGGAACCGCCCTCACCACCCTGATTCTCGGAGCCCTCTCCGGCGCAGGCGCCTGGTTCGCCTGGGACCAGGACCGCAGAGGTCTCTCCGTCGCCCTGACCGTGCTCACCCTGATCTTCGCCGTCGTCGCGATCTCCAGCGCTTTCGCCGGCGCCGTCGCGCTGGTCGTGAAGCTGCTGCCGATCCTGCTGATCATCCTGGTGGCGTGGCTGGGTGTCAAGCAGCTGCAGAACAAGTCCTCCTAACCCGACACTGGCCCTTCCCGGCCCGCACCCCACCTCCCCGGCGACCTCGTCGACCCCGTCGACCCCGTCGCCCCCGTCGACCACAGTGCCCGCCACCGGGTGGTCAGGTCAGCGCCGACGGCGACGCCGGTGCCGATGCGCACGCAGGTCGTGACCGCGGCGGGGAAGTGCTCCGCCCCGGACTCCCCTCCCTTCACCTGCAGGATTCCGGTGACCACCGCGATGCCCGGCAGCAGTGCACCGGTCACACCCATCAGGGTGAACACCTGGTCGGGGTAGCCGGTCCGCACCGCCATCAGGACCGCGACCGCGCCCAGCACCGTCGATGCCCCGGCAGCCGCCCACACCGCCGACGCCCCCACGACGACGAGCAGGAACTGGTTGACCACACCGGTGACCACACCCACGGTCATCGCCGGAAACGCCAGGCGCAGCCACCCGCCGTTGGCGAAGGCGTTGGCCAGGGCCCCCAACGCCGAGAACACCAGCGCCAGGTACCACGGCAGCCCCGGCACCTCGCCGATGAGCGGGTGGTCCATGTCCAGCACCTCCCCGAGAGCGAAGACGTAGATCCCGCTGATGGTGATGCCGAAGGCGGTGACCACCACACTGCCCGCCCTCGTCACCGCCGAGAGGTAGTCGCCGTCGATGACATCGGACATGGCACCGATGATCTGCGGCAGCGGCACCAACAGCAGCCAGTTCACCGCGATGGCGGCCGCTGCGGCGACCGGGTCGAGGACGTCGACGAGAACCAGGACGGTGGCCAGTGTCCCGGCGACCGCACTCTTCACCACCGCAGCGAAGAGCTCAGGCAGTTTCAGGACCGTCAGAGCCTGGCCGCAGAACGCGGTGAGCATCTGCACCACGGCCGCCGCCACCCACGACTGCCACCCCACCCCCAGCTGCATGGAGATCACGAAGGCCAGCATCGTGGTCCCGCCGGCGACGGCCCACCACGGAGTGCTTATCGACCTCAGCCTGGCGACTTCCGTCCGCAGGGCGCCGATGTCGCCCGGCACCGCTCCGTGCCCGGCTCCGTGCCCGGTCGGTGACGCGATCTCCTCGGCCAGCCGGTGCAGCCGCCAGGAACGGGTGCAGTCGATGAGGTCGAGCGCCTTTGCGGAGGTGGTCACCGTGACCGTCCCTCCGTCCGGCAGTGACGCCTCCACGATGACCAGCCGTCCCACGGTGGTGAAGCCGAAGCCCGTCAACCCCCGGGCGTCCGCGCAGGCGGTCAGGGTCTCACCGACACGCCAGCCGGGCTGTCCGGACTCGAGGAAGCCACACGCCAGGTCGGCGAGGACTCCGAGACAGTCACGGATCTCCTTGGCGCCCCTGAGTCGGCCGGATCCTGGTCGGTTGTCGTCCATGACCTCGAAGTGTAGGGCACCGGACCGGGTTCGCCACCTCAGTCCGCCGGGGTCTTGTCCCGGGGCCGCTTCTTCCGGAAGTACACGCGGCTGCGCACACTCGCGACGACGTCGCCGGCCTCGTCGACGATGTCCGTCTCGAACCAGTGCAGGTACTTCGACCCGTCGGCGGTACGCTCCCGGATCATCTCGAAGGTCTCGTCGTCGGTCCTCATGTCCGCCACCAGCCTCCCCCTGCCCGGTTTGCGGTAGACCACGTGCGACTCTGCGTCCCAGACGTGGTATCCCCCACCCAGGCGTGTCAGGCCCATGAAAAGGTAGAAGCCGTCGGTCATCGTCTGGATGGTGCCACCGAAGGCGGTGCCCACCAGATTAGAGTTGATGCGGCGCGGACGGTGGGAGGTCACGACCCGGGAGCCGTCCTTGGCGATGTAGTTGATCCGGATTCCGGAGCCGAGGTACGGCGGGAAGACCCCCAGCATGGTCTTCAGTTGTCGCGGGCTGGGTCGCAGCATGGCTCCTCCGTGGAGTGCTCGGTACAGATCGGGGTGGTGCCGATGCTATACCGACACCACCCCCGCCATGCCCGAATCGGCTAATTCGGTAAAACTAACGGACATCGGCGGCGGAGTTCCGGCACAGGCCGACACCGGCGAGCACCAGGAACCACGCCACGATGACCAGGTAGCACACCGCGGAACTGAGCCCGAGGCCCAACGGGTCGATCCCGCTGATCAGCTGGTCCTGACGCTGGACCGGGGCGATCGCCGCAAGAGGACGGAGCACCTCGAACTGCTCCGCGGCGAAGCCGACCATGCCGTCGATCAGCAGCACCCAGGCGACCGGGACCGCCACGGCGGCGACCTGACTACGGATGACGCAGGCCAGCCCCACCGTCATCGCCGAGAACAGTGCGGAGCAGATCAACGGCACGTAGAACATGCTCAGGCCGGTGCCGAGATCCGTCCCGGAACCGAGGACGGCCGCCACCCCCAGCGACAGGGCCGTCCCGACAAGATAGAGCACCGCGACGAGGACAGCCGTGACCAGCATCTTCGACGCCACCCACTGCCACCGTCCCCGTTGGGTCAGGAACGCCTGGGCATGCATGTGGTTGCGGATGTCACCGGCAGTGGTGGCACCGGCGAAGATGACGGCGATGAGCAGGAAGATCTGGTAGCCGTAGGTGATCGTGGGCCAGTCGAAGGTGGGCCGGTCACCGAACAGGCCGACCAGGGTGACCGGGCCGAACAGGGAGCCGGCCAGCAGGATCGCGTACACCAGCGTGGAGCGCATGCTGAACAGCTTCGTGGTCTCTGACCGCAGGGAATTGAACAGGGTGTTCTGGGAGATCTGTGTTTTCTGTGTTGTCTGTATTGTCATTGTTCTCACTACTTTCCGGTGGTGGCGAGGGCGGCTGCCGCGCTCTCGGTACGGTCGTCGGTGCGGTACTCCTGGGCGTCGGCGGTGGCGGCGAGGAAGCGGGACTCCAGATCCTCGGCATCGGCACGCAGCCCGGTGACCAGCACCCCGGCGGTCACCGCCGCCTCGGCGACGGCCCGGCGCACCACGGCGTCGGACACCCCGTCAGGCACGTCCACCGTCAATAGGGACCCCGCACGCTCACCCGAGCCGTTCCGGGAACTGTTGCGGGCACCGTCTCCTACCGCGTAGCCGGCGGTGAACCCGGCGTCGCCCAGCGCGGTGGACAACGCCTGCCCGCCGCGGATGTCGGCGGTCTCGACGACGACGCGGGCACCACCGGCGAGGAACTCCTCCATGGAGTACTCACCGATCATGCTGCCCTTGCCGATGACCACCAGCCGGTCCGCGGTCAACTGCATCTCCGACAACAGGTGCGACGACACCAGCACCGAACGCCCCTCAGCAGCCAACGCCCGGATCGTCCGACGCATCCAGCTGACCCCCTCCGGATCCAGCCCGTTGACCGGCTCATCCAGGATCAGGTGCGCCGGATCACCCAGCAACGCACC
>NZ_JALAGY010000099.1 GCF_022712195.1 Corynebacterium sp.
CCACCGCCCCCACTCAGCGTTGTCAGCCCAGCAGGTCCCTGCTGGCCAGACGGGCCCCCTCGACGAGCGACTCCAGCTTCGCCCAGGCGATCTGCTCGTGGAGTCGGCCACCCAGCCCACAGTCCGTGGACGCGATGACGCGGTCCGGGCCGACGATCTCGGCGAAGGTGAGGATCCGGTCCGCCACCGTGCGCGGATGCTCGACGACGTTGGTCGAGTGGCACACCACACCGGGGTAGATCACGGTGTTCTCCGGCAGCTGGTGGTCCTGCCACACACGCCACTCGTGGGCGTGGCGGGGGCTCGCGCCCTCGAAGGAGAAGCCACCGACCTCAGCCCGGAGCACCTCGTCGATGATGTCGGCGAAGGGGATGTCTGTGGTGTGGGGGCCGTGCCAGGAACCCCAGCAGATGTGCAGACGCGTCTGCTCCTTCGGCAGGCTCGCCAGTGCCCGGTTGATCGCGTCGACGCGGATGCGGATCCACGCCTGGTAGTCCGCCACCGACGGCTCCGGGTTGATCTGGTCCCAGGCCTCTGCGAGGTCGGGGGCGTCGATCTGCACGGTCAGGCCGGCGTCGGTGATGGCCTTGTACTCGTGGTGCAGGGCGTCGGCGCAGGCGTTGACCAGGGCGGTGTCGTCACCGTAGTGCTCGTCGGTCAGTCGCGCGGCGGAGCCGGGGGAGATCGCGGCGATGAACCCCTCGGAGGTGGGCTTGTCCGCGGCGGAGAGCGCGTGGGTCAGCAGCCGGACGTCGGCGTCGACCTGCTCGCCGCCGATGTAGCCGACCTCGCCGGTGAACTTCGGGTTGCCGACCTTGGCACGGCCGGTGAAGATGCCGGACTCGGGGTCGTCGTAGGCGGCGCTGAAGGCGGCGCGGTCGCGGCGGTCGGGGAAGGACGTCAGACGGATGTTGCCGGGGGTGGACCGGACCTTCTCCGCGTTGGCCCAGCGGTCGGTGTCGGTCATGGTGAGGCCGCTCAGCCGGGAAAAGATGTAGTTCCACCAGGCGCCGTAGTCCACGGCACCGGAGGTCACGTGGCCGTACTCACCTTCGTTGATGATGTCCAGGCCCAGGTCGACCTGGCGGCGGACGACCTTGTCGACGCCGTCCTGGAGGATGCCGAGGAACTCGTCCTGGGTGATGTCGCCGGAGATTCTGCGCTGGTTGGCCTCCAGCAGTTCCGGGGTGCGGGGGAGGGAACCTACGTGTGTGGTGCGGATCTGTGTCATGGGCACCATCGTAGTGATCAGATTCCTGTCTTATGCAGGCGCGTCCAGTCGGCTGACCGCAACCTCTCCTCCGCGAGAGCGAGTGTCGTGTCATCCTTGCAGAACGTCCAGCGTACGAGTGTGGAGGTCTGGGCGTCGTCCCCGGCGACGAAGCTGCTCACAGGGATCGCGGCGACGCCGACGGCCGCCGGCAGGGCCCGGCAGAAGTCCGCGGCGTCGAGCCCGAGGCCCATCGGTGCGATGTCGCTGACCAGGAAGTAGGTGCCGTCACTGTGCAGGACGTCCTGCCCGGTGGCGCGCAGGACGTCGGCGAGCCGGTCGCGCCGCGCCCGCAGGGTGCGGCTCCACCCCGCGCTCCAGTCGTCGGCGTTGTCGAGCGCCCAGGCCACTGCCGGCTGCAGTGGCGTGACCCCGACGTAGCTGAGGAACTGCTTGGCCGCGGTGACGGCGTCCAGCAGCGCCGGTGGGGCGATGGCCCACCCTGTCTTCCAGCCGGTCACGTTGAAGGACTTCGCCGCGCTGGACAGGGTCACCGTCCGCGACGCCATGCCGGGCAGGGTCGCCACGGCGGTGTGCGGGCGGTCGAAGGCGAGCCGCTCGTACACCTCGTCGCTGATGACGACCACCCCGGTGCCGTGCAGTGTGTCGGCGATGAACTCGAGGTCGTCGCGTCCCAGGACGGTGCCGGTGGGGTTGTGCGGCGAGTTGAGGATCACCGCCGCCGGCCCGTCCGCCACCGCCGCGGCGAAACGGTCCCGGTCCAGGTGCCAGCGTCCGCCGTCGAGCAGGAGGCGGACGGGACGTGCGACCGCCTCGGCGAGGTCGATCGCCGCGGAGTAGGCGTCGTAGGTGGGTTCGAGGACGACGACCTCCCGGCCGCGGTCGACCAGTCCGAGGACCGCGGCGGCGATGCCCTCGGTCGCGCCGACGGTGACCAGAACGTCCTCCGGGTCCACCTGGTGTCCGAGCCGACGCCGCCGGTCCTCCGCGACCGCTCGGCGCAGTTCCGGCATGCCGCGTCCGGGGCCGTACTGGTTGTTGCCGCCGGTGATCTCCGCGGCGGCGCGACGCAGCATCTCCGCCGGGCCGTCCTCGTCGGGGAAGCCCTGGCCAAGGTTCGCGGCACCGGTGCGCACGGCCTCGGCGGTGATCGTGGCGAAGACGGTCGGGCCGACCCCGGCGACCCGGGACGCCGGCCGCACCAGCAGGTGGGTGGGGCTGTGATGCTCTGATGCCATGCCGCCATAGTATGGGGTCATGAGCATTCAGCCGATAACCGCGACCGGGGCGGACCCGGACGAGACCGTCCCCCTGGAGCAGACCGACCCCGCGACCCTGCCGAAGGGCCACCCGGTGGACGCCCAGGCGGGACGGGACGGCATCAGTCCGCGCGGGCAGCTCACCCAGCTGCTGGCCTTCTTCGAGGACAGCTACCCGGAGATCTTCCGGTCGTTGACCACCGACGAGGCGGCCGACTCACCGGAGGGGGTCACCGCAGAGCTCAAGGACCGCACCGAACGGCTGTGGGCGCGGGTGCCGGACCTGATCACCCACTGCAGCATGCTGGTGCTCGGAGCGGGCCTGGACCACGCCATGCCGACGTCGGCGTTCCTGCGGACCGGCCCCTCGGCGGAGCAGGTGACCGTGGCGGGGGTCCCGGCGACCGTCCTGACCCCCAGCGAGCCGACCGGTGCGGTGGCGGTGAGTCTGCACGGCGGGCCCGGCTGGTTCGGTGACGCCGAATCCCACGAGCAGCTTTGGCTGCCCCTGTTCGCCGCACTCGCGGAGAAGTCCGGGGTGACCGTGGTGGACCTGCTCTACCCCCTGCCGGCCTACGGGGAGGGCGCGTCGCCGGGGCGGACGCGGGCCGCGGTCGCCGCCGCCGTCGGTGAGGTGCGTGGATGGGACCGCCCGGGGCAGCGCACCGGCCTGGTCACCTTCGGCTCCGGGTTCGGACTGGCCCGTGACGTCGTCGCGGACGCCGACTTCCTGCTGGCCATGACCCCGCGCATCAGCGAGGACCTGCTCGCCGAACCCCCGGCGCTGGCGGAGGTGCCCACACTGGTGTCGGTGGCGTCCGAGGACTCCCGCGGGACCCCGGCGGAACAGGTGCGGGAGTTCTTCGCCGCCTGCGCGCCGGGACACGAGTTCCGCGCCTACCTGTCCGAGCACCTGATCGGGGTGCCGGACGTGTGGCGGCGACGGGTCAGCGACGACGCGGCGTGGCTGGGGCGGTGGTAGAGGTGGCGGAGATGCGTGACGTCGACCGCTACGACGGGGACACCCGCCGCTGGCTCGCCGGGGCGGTGGCGAAGGTGAAGGCGGACCAGTGCCGTTCCGCCGACACCCACCTGCTGTCCGTCCCCCTCCCGGAGCACTGGGGTGTGGACCTTTACCTCAAGGACGAGTCGACCCACCCCACCGGGTCGTTGAAGCACCGGCTGGCCCGTTCCCTGTTCCTCTACGCGCTGAGCAACGGGTGGATCCGGCCCGGTACCCCGGTGGTGGAGGCGTCGTCGGGGTCCACGGCGATCTCGGAGGCCTACTTCGCCCGGCTCATCGGCGTGCCCTTCATCACGGTCGTCGCGGCGAGCACGAGTGCCGAGAAGGTCCGGCTGATCAGGTCCTACGGGGCGGAGGTGCGGTTCGTCGACGACCCGTCCACCGTGTACGCCGTCGCCGCGGACATCGCCCGGGAGAGCGGCGGGCACTACATGGACCAGTTCACCTACGCCGAGCGGGCCACCGACTGGCGGGGCAACAACAACATCGCCGAGTCCGTTTTCCGGCAGATGGCTATGGAACGCCACCCGGAACCGTCGTGGATCGTCGCCACGGCGGGGACGGGCGGCACGTCGTCGACCCTGGGGCGCTACGTCCGCTACACCGGACGGATGACCGGACTGTGCGTCGCCGACCCGGAGAACTCCGCGTTCCTGCCCGGCTGGGAGGCCGGGGACCGGGACGTGACCACCGGGGCGCCGTCGCGCATCGAGGGCATCGGACGGCAGCGGGTGGAACCCAGCTTCACCGGGACGGTGGTCGACCGGATGATGGCCGTGCCCGACGCCGCGGCCATCGGCGCGGTCCACGCGCTGGAGCAGGTGACCGGGATCCGGGCCGGCGGCTCCACCGGCACCGGGCTGTGGGCCGCGCTGCGCATCGTCGCCGAGATGGTGGACGCCGGTGAGCAGGGCAGTGTGGTCGCGTTGATCTGCGACTCCGGCGAACGCTACCTCGACAAGTACTACTCGGCCGGGTGGCTGGAGGAACGCGGACTCGACGCCCCGGCGTACCGGGACCGGGTGCTGCGGTTCCTGGAGACCGGCGACGCCGCGGAACTCTGACGCGCTCCGGACGGTACCGGGGTGTCTCACCCGATGAGGGCGGAGAGGGCCTCGCTCGTCTCCAGCAGTGAGGTGCGCAGCAGGGTGGCGGCCTCCTCCCGGCCACCGGTCTGCAGCAGGGAGACCACGGCACGGTTGACCTCCACGAACCCTCCGTGGAATCCGGGGTCGTGGCGTTCCGCCTGCAGGAACACCAGCCGCATCCGGGCGAGCAGCCGCTCCATCTCCTCGTTGAGCAGGGCTGACCCGGCGGCCGCCACCACGGTGCGGTGGAACTCCTGGTTCGCCGCGGCCGTCGCGGCCAGGTCGCCGGACTGCCGGTGTGTCTCGGCCTCGGCGACGATCTGCCCGAGGGCGTCGACGTCCGGGGTGGCGCCCCACAGCAGCGCCCCGGGTTCGACGACGGCCCGGGCGAGGTAGAGGTTGCGCACCTCCCCGGCGCCGGGAGCGGCGATGAACACCCCGCGGTTGGGGACGCGCTCGAGGACGCCGTCGGCGATGAGCATCGCGTAGCTCTCGCGGAGGGTGTTGCGGGAGATGCCGAAACGCTGCGCCACGGCGACCTCGCTGAGTTTCTGGCCCGGAGTGAACTCGCCGGCGGACACGGCGAGGCGGAGCTGCTGGGCGGCGGTCTGTGCTCGCATGCCTACGCGTCCCCGATCCTGGCGATCACGTCTCCGCGGGCGACGGTGTCCCCGGCGTCCGCGCACAGGTGGACGGTGCCGGCGACGGGGGCGGTGACCCCGGACTCCATCTTCATCGCCTCGACGGTGGCGACCGTCTGGCCTTTCTCGACAGTGTCACCGTCGGCGACCTCCCACCCCACCAGTGACCCGGCGTAGGGTGCGGTGACGGCGCCGGTGTCGGCGGTGTCGCCGGTGCCGCTGCTGTCGCTGTCGCCACCGTTGCCGCCGCCCTGCAGCAGCACCGACGGGACCCGCACGTGCCGCAGCGTCCCGTCGATCTCCACGGCCAGGGTCGTCCGGTCGGCGTAGACGTCGTCGACGTTCACCTCGGGCGACACGGTGTGGGCGCCGGGAACGTACTCGCGGTCGACCCAGTCGGTGCACATGCGGAAGTCCTCCGCACCTCCAGGGGCGGTCCACGCCGGCTCACGCACGATGTCCCGGTGGAAGGGCAGCACGGTGCGCACCCCCTCGACTCGGAACTCGTCGAGGGCGGCGCGGGCCCGCCGCAGAGCGGTCGCCCGGTCCGGCCCCCAGACGACGAGCTTCGCCAGCAGGGAGTCGTAGGCCCCCGGGACGACCGAGCCGGAGCGCACACCGCTGTCCACCCGCACGCCCGGGCCGGTCGGGGGCTCGAAACGGGTCACCGTGCCCGGGCACGGGGCGAAACCGTGGGCGACGTCCTCGGCGTTGATCCGGAACTCCAGGGCGTGGCCGTGGGCGACGGGGTCGGGGTCAGGGGCCAGCCGGCCGCCGGCGGCGATGCGGAACTGCTCGTGGACCAGGTCGGTGCCGGACACCGCCTCGGTCACCGGGTGCTCCACCTGCAGGCGGGTGTTGACCTCCAGGAAGGAGACGGTGCCGTCCTCGGCGACGATGAACTCCACCGTCCCCGCGCCGACGTAGCCGGCCGCACGGCAGACCTCGCGGGCGCCGTCGACGATCAGCCGGTGCTGCTCCGTGGTGAGGAACGGGGCGGGGGCCTCCTCCACCAGTTTCTGGAAGCGGCGCTGGGTCGAGCAGTCCCGGGTACCGACCACCGCGACCGACCCGTGGGTGTCCGCCAGCACCTGGGCCTCGACGTGCCGCGGGCGGGCGAGGAACTTCTCCACGAAGCACTCGGCACGCCCGAACGCCTCCTGCGACTCCCGGCCGGCGGCGGCGAAGGCGCCCTCGACCGCCTCCAACCCGTCGTCCTCCGTGACGACCTTGAGCCCGCGGCCGCCCCCGCCGAAGGCCGCCTTGATCGCGATCGGCAGGCCGACGTCCACGGCGAAGTCACGTGCCTGTTCCCAGGAGGTCAGGGGTTCGGAGGTGCCCGGGGCCAGTGGGGCGCCGGCCTGCTCCGCGAGCCGGCGGGCGGCCATCTTGTCGCCCAGGGTCTCGATGGTCTCCGGGGACGGGCCGATCCACACCAGCCCGGCGTCCAGGACCGCGCGGGCGGCGTCGGCGTTCTCGGACAGGAAACCGTAGCCGGGGTGCACGCTGTCCGCCCCGTGGCGCACCGCCACGTCGACCACCGCCTCGACGTCCAGGTAGGACGGCACCCGGTGGGCTTCCTGGGCGACCTCGGTGTGCAGGGCGCCGACGTCGGCGTCGGTGTACACCGCGACGGTGCGGATCCCCAGGTCATGGGCGGCGCGGGCGACACGGACCGCGATCTCGCCGCGGTTGGCGATCAGGACGGATGAGATGGTGTTCACTGGTACTCCTCGAATCTGACGGTCGCGCCGGGCGCCAACTGGGCGGCGGCGTCGAGGTCCTCGGCGATGACGGTGGCGATGACGGGGTAGCCGCCGGTCACGGCGTGGTCCCGCAGGAACAGCACCGGCTGGCCGTCCGGGGCGACCTGGACGCAGCCGGCGACCATCCCCTCACTCGGCAGCTCCCGGTCGTCGCGGCGTGACACCGGCGGCCCGGACAGCCGCACACCCACCCGGTCGGACGCGGGGCTGACCGTCCACTCCCGGCCGGTGAGGGCGGACACCCCACCGGTGAACCAGTCGTCCCGGGGGCCGGCGACGACCCGCAGCACCTCCGGGACGCGCACCGGGTTCGTCCCGGCCCGTGTCGGTCCGACCTGGCCGTCACCGGTGGCGACGGGGGTGCCGGGGCGCAACGGCGGTGGGCCCAGACCCGAGAGGACGTCGGTGGACAGCGACCTCAGCACCTCCCCGGCGCACCGCACACCGCCGCGCACCGCGACATAGCTGCGCAGCCCGGACCGCGCGGCGCCGACAGTCACCGCCGCCCCCGCGGTGAGCAGCAGGGGACGGGCCAGGCCGACAGGACGACCGTCCACCGTCACCGGGGCGTCCGCCCCGGTGACCGCCACGACCACGTCCCGCGCGGCGGTCAGCGACAGGCCGCCGATGTTCTCCAGGACCGCCTCGCCGGCGGCGTTGCCCACCACGTCATTGGCCACCTGCGCCGACGCCCGGTCCGCGGCGCCGGACGGTGTGACGCCCAGGGCGCCGTGACCCGGGCGTCCGGCGTCCTCCACCAGCGTCAGCAGGCCCGCGTCGGTGAGCGTCAGGGGCGCGTCGGCCCGTTCCCGGGCGGCGGGGCCGGGTGCCGTCGGGCAGATCTCCACCCGGTGCCGCACCGCCCGGTACACCACCCGGTCGCCGGGCCGGACCATCGCCGGCTCCTCCGACGACGGGTCCCACACCGGGGTGGCCGAGGTGCCGATCAGCTGCCACCCGCCCGGTGAGCTGCGCGGGTACACCGCGGAGAACTCCCCGGCCAGGCCCACCGCGCCCGCCGGCACCGCGGTACGCGGGGTGTCCCGCCGGGCCACGGACGGCACGCCCCGCCCCACGCAGTAGGTGAAACCCGGGGCGAATCCGCCGAAGGCACCGGTCCACGTCGCCGAGGTGTGGTGCCGGACGACCCCGTCGACGGACATGCCGAGCTGCTCCGCGACGGTCCCCAGGTCCGGGCCGTCGTAGACGACGTCGACGGTGACGGTGCGGGGATCCGTGGCGGGGGAGCCCCCGGCCAGGTCGGTGCCGGTCGCGCCCAGCCGGTCGAGGGCACCGCGCACCGCCGAAGGCGAGTTGAGGACGACGAGTACGGTGCGGGCGGCGGCGACGACGTCGCGCTGGCCGTCCAGCGGCGCGTCGGTGAGACGGCGGTGCCACGCCATCGCCGTCGGCAGGTCGGGCAGGTCGACGAGCAGGGCGCGGGTGCCCACCCGGTGGATCACCGGGGCGGCGGGGGCGTTCACAGCACGCTCCCGATCCCGACCCCCTCGGCGTGGAGCCGGTCGACCACCGCCCGGGTGAGCTCCACGGCGCCGGGGGAGTCGCCGTGGACACACACCGACTCGGCGTCGACCCGCAGGACCGTGCCGTCGACCGCGGTCACCGCCCCGGTGGTCGCGACCTGCAGGACGCGGGCGGCGACGGCGTCGGCGTCCCGGAGGACCGCGTCGTCCCGTGTCCTGGGGACCAGGGTGCCGTCCGGGAGGTAGTTCCGGTCCGCGAACGCCTCCCGCACCACCCGCAGCCCCTTCCGCTCGGCGAGGTCGACAGCCACGCCACCGGGCAGGAGCATCAGCGGGAGGTCGCCGAAGGCGCGCACACCGTCCACCACGGCCCCGGCCTGCGCGGGATCGTGGACGATGGTGTTGTACAGGGCGCCGTGGGGCTTGACGTAGCTGACCTGCGTCCCGTGCGCCCGGGCCAGCGCATCGAGGGCGCCGATCTGGTAGAGGGTCTCGTCGGCGAGACGGGCGGGGTCGATGTCGACGGCGGTGCGCCCGAAGTTCTCCGGGTCGCGGTAGCCGATGTGTGCCCCGACGGTGACCCCGCGTTCGGCGGCGGCGCGGACCGTGGCGGCGATGTCGTGCGGGTCGCCGGCGTGGAAGCCGGTGGCGACGTTGGCGCTGGAGACCAGGGCGATCATGGCGGGGTCGTCGGCGACGGCGATGCCGCCGGTGGTCTCACCGAGGTCGGCGTTCAGGTCGACGGTGGTCATCGGGGTCTCCTCTTCTCGCGCCGGGTGGAGGATTGTTGAACAAAGTCCAGCGTAGCGGAAGTGTGGCGGTCGGTCGGGGGAGTTGCCCGACGGCACGGGGAGGACGTCGCACCTCATAAGATTCTGATGTTCACATTGTGCCTGGTCGCAGGTGGATCAGGTGCTGATGGGGTGCGATGACTGGCGCCGGCGGAGGTGGCCTCGCCGCCTCGGATATCCTGGGGCGGTGTCCACGGGGGTGGGCCGGAACGACCAGGGGGAAACGAGACATGGCGTACCGGGGGACCGGGCTCGACGACGAACTCATCGGCCGGTGGCGCGGGCCGGCCGGACCGCCGCTCTGGCGGCCCGACACCAGGGGGAACATCACGGCCCGCCTCGGCGGGGCCCGCGGGACAACGGACATCCACGACTCCTTCACACAGGTCGGGGAGCTGTGGGTGCCCAGGGCCGCGGTGCGTCCGCCGGCCCAGGTCGCCTGGGGTGCCGCCGGCCATCCGCGCGGCCTGGCCTACGACCTGGACGCGCTGACCCGGATCCGTGTCGCGCTCACCCGTCGGCCGGACTGGACCGCCCACAGCTGGAGCGCCGCACGGGTGTGGGGCATGACCTACTTCTGCGACGACGCCGACACCTGTGTGCTCTCGGGCGGGCGTCGTCGGCCGGCGAGGAACGCGGGGGAGGTGTCACGCCACCGCCGGGAGGGGACGCTGGCCGCTGTGCCGCCACGCCGGTGGGTCGACCGGGAGATGCCGGAGCTGTGCGTGACCCCGCCGGTGCTCACCGTCGCGCACTGCCTGCGGTCCATCCGCGACGGGGACCACGCGTGGGACGTGCCGCCGGGCCTGGGGTGCGACGACAGGACGGTGCGGTCGGTGCAGTTCGTCGACGCCGTCTGCGACCTGTTCCGCTGTGACCCCGCTGCGCTGGTCGGGGCCTGTGGCGACCACTACCCGCAGCGGGACCTGGCCCGGATCGCCGCGGTGGCGGACCGGGGTGCGGAGTCACCGATGGAGACGGTGATGAGGCTGCAGGTGGAGCGCATGTTCGGCGGAGGTTTCGTCTCCCAGCTGGTGGTCCGGCGGGACGGGACGGTCGCCGACCCGGTCCACACCCCGCAGGTGGCGGGGCCCGGGGTGGTGGCCAGGGTGGACCTGGCTTCGCCGACGCTGAAGCTCGCCCTGCAGTACGACGGGTCGGGTCATCTGGAGAGGAGCCGGCGCGACAGGGACGCGCAGGTGACGGCGGCGTTGGCGAACCTGGGGTGGCACGTGCTGCGGCTGACGTACGGGCACCTGCGGGACCCGGATCTGCTGGAGCGCACCGTCGCCGAGGGGGTCGCACTGTGCCGGCGCCGCATCAGTCGCACCCCGTAACCGGCTTATGCCTGCATAGCCGCAGGTCGCGAATCGTTAAGGTACTGACGAGGTGCGATGACTGTGTTGGCTGCGTTGACCGTACCCCGGGGGTGGCCGGCCCTGCCGCTCAGTCCAGCTCGAGCAGCAGGTGGCGCGTCTTCTGGACGTCCTGCAGCCGGTCGATCAACGACTCCAGCCGCGCCCACTCCGACTCCGGGACGGCCTGCTCGGCGGCGGCGATCACCGACCGGTCCTGCGTCCCCCACGCCACCGGCATCGGGGACACCTGCTCCCAGTACTCCTGCCGGCCCACCGAGCGCATCCCGGTGACCGCCATGGACGGCACCCGCGCGCCGACGGTGCGCTCCACCCTGGGGATGGACGTCACCGTGCGCAGCGCCAGGGCCGGCCGCGACGACGCGGAACCGGTGGCCGCGGTGTCCACGAGGGCCATCAGGACCACGTCACGCGGGTTGACCTGGGCGACCACGGTGGGCGCCAGGTCGTAGGCGTCGTAGTACTGCTGGGGCGAGCCGAGCTGCCGCGGGAACACCGGGACCATGACGAAGCAGATCAGCGCCATGATCGCCGCGGCGACTCCCACGATCACCGTCCAGCCGCCGTCCACGGCCACGAACAGCACCACGGCTGCGGCGACCATGATCGCCCCCATGAGGCCGGCCGACCACTGGAAGCGGCGGGCGTCGCGGAAGAACTCGTTGTGTTTGCGGGCGAAGGGCTCGTCGACGGTGAAGTTGAACGGGATCACGCCGGACAATCCTACAGGCAGGCCTACAGGTCGACCGAGTCGATGATCCGGTAGCCGTACCCCTGTTCCGCGAGGAAGCGCTGGCGGTGTGCGGCGTAGTCGGCGTCGAGGGTGTCGCGGGCGACGACGGAGTAGAAGTAGGCGGGGCCGCCGTCGGGCTTGGGACGCAGGATCCGGCCCAGCCGCTGCGCCTCCTCCTGACGGGACCCGAAGGTGCCGGACACCTGCACGGCGACGGAGGCGCCGGGCAGGTCGATGGAGAAGTTCGCCACCTTCGACACGATCAGGACGCGCAGCTCTCCCTTGCGGAAGGCGTCGTAGAGTTCCTCGCGCCGGTGGGTGGTGGTGCGCCCGTCGATGACCGGGGCGTCCAGTTCCTCGCCGAGTTCCTCGAGCTGGTCGATGTAGGCGCCGATGACCAGGGTCGGTTCGTCGGGGTGCTGGTCGAGGATCCGGCGGACGATCCGGTTCTTGGCCGGGGAGCAGGCCGCGAGCCGGTACTTCTCGTTCTGTTCGGCGGTGGCGTACACCATGCGTTCGGACTCGCTGAGCTGCACCCGCACCTCGGTGCAGTCGGCGGGGGCGATCCAGCCCTGCGCCTCGATGTCCTTCCAGGGGGCGTCGTAGCGTTTGGGGCCGATGAGGCTGAAGACGTCGTCCTCGCGGCCGTCCTCGCGCACCAGGGTGGCGGTCAGTCCCAGGCGCCGACGGGACTGCAGGTCGCTGGTCATGCGGAAGACCGGTGCGGGCAGCAGGTGCACCTCGTCGTAGATGATCAGTCCCCAGTCGCGGGAGTCGAAGAGCTCCAGGGCCCGGAACTCGCCCTTCGTCTTGCGGGTGACCACCTGGTAGGTGGCGATGGTGACGGGGCGGATCTCCTTCTTCTCGCCGGAGTACTCGCCGATCTCGTCCTCGGTGAGGGAGGTGCGGCGCACGAGCTCGTCCTTCCACTGGCGTCCGGCGACGGTGTTGGTCACCAGGATCAGCGTGGTGGTCCCGGACTTCGCCATGGACGCCGCACCGACCATCGTCTTACCGGCGCCGCAGGGCAGCACGACCACCCCGGAACCGCCGGCCCAGAAGGACTCGGCGGCCATCTCCTGGTAGTCGCGCAGCTGCCAGTCCTCCGACTCGGTGGACAGGGAGATCGGGTGTGCCTCACCGTCGACGTAGCCGGCGAGGTCCTCGGCCGGCCAGCCGACCTTGACGAGCTCCTGCTTCAGTCGCCCGCGTTCGGAGGGGTGGACCACGACGGTGTCCTCGTCGATCTCCTCGCCGAGCATGGGACGGATCTTCTTGTGCCGGCGGATCTCGGCGAGCACGGCACGGTCCGTGGTCTCCAGGACCAGCCCGTGGGCGGGGTGGCTGGCCAGGATGAGCCGCCCGTAGCGTTCCATGGTCTCGGCCACGTCGACCAGCAGGGGCTGGGGGACGGGGAACCGGGAGTAGGTCTCCAGGACGTGCACGACCTGTTCGGCGTCGTGTCCGGCGGCCCGGGCGTTCCACAGGGCCAGCGGGGTGATCCGGTAGGTGTGGACGTGTTCGGGGGCGCGTTCCAGTTCCGCGAAGGGGGCCAGTGCGGTTCGGGCCTCCTTCGCCTGGGCGTGCCCGGTCTCCAGAAGTACGGTCTTGTCCGACTGGACGATCAGCGGGCCGTCACCGAGTCCCACGGATGCCTCCTCACAGGGGTTGGTGCAGGTGTGCGTTGCCGTTCGTGCAACCAGACCATCCTACGCGGCGGCGCGGTGCACGTCAGATCCCCCGACCGGCGCACAGGGCGGCGGAGGGCGCGGGGGTCAGCCCTCGGTGCCGGTCACCGGTGTGCCGACCCACGCCACCCGGTGCGGCTGGATGTGCAGGGACCGGCCACCGGCCTCGGTGACGCCGATGATCGACACCGGGCTCATGGTGACCACGGAGATCCACTCGTGCACCGCGGACCCGGTGGCGTCGACGTAGCTGATCTCCACCGGGGTGCCGGCGTCGTAGGCGCGGCGCAGGGCGGCCATGATGGCGCGGGGTTCGTGGACCCGGTCGGTCTCGCTGCTGTGGCCGGCGTCGTCGTCCCCGTCCTGCCGGGTGCGGCGGAACCCCTCCACCGCGCCGGCGAGCTGGTCGGCTACCCGGGGGAAGGACGTGACGGGGCGGGGC
>NZ_JALAGY010000012.1 GCF_022712195.1 Corynebacterium sp.
CCACGTGTTCGTCGGCCGGGTGTCGGCGGGTGTGGACGTGTTCCTGCTGTTGGGCGGGATCTTCTTCTTCGGCCCGCAGATCCGTAACGCGCTGAATCCGGCGGGGTTGACGGTGGTGCAGTCGTTCCTGCGGATCTTCCGGCGTCTGTACCCGGCGCTGGTGACCGTGGTGACTGTCTCCCTACTCGCCGCCGTGGTCGTGTACTCGCAGGTCAGGTGGGCGGGGACGGGGAAGGACGCCGCGGCGTCGCTGCTGTACCTGCAGAACCTGCATCTCAGTGCCCAGGGCGACGACTACGCCGCGATCAGCACGGACGTGAGCGTGTTCCAGCACATCTGGTCGATGTCGGTGCAGATGCAGATCTACCTGGGGTCGTTGCTGGTGATCGCGCTGGTGGCGGTGATGTTCCGGCGGTGGTCACTACGCCGCGCCGGCGGCCCGTCCCGCGGCGCCACCGCCACCTTCGCCGTCCTCCTGGGCGTGGCCACGGTGGCGAGCTTCGTCTATGCCACGTGGTTGGGTGGCCAGGATCAGGGGGCGAACTACTATTCGCCGTTGTCGCGGTTCTGGGAGATCGGCCTGGGCGGGTTGTTCGGGATGCTGGTGCTGGGGCGGGTGTTGCCCGCCGGTTGGCGGTACCTGCGTCTGCCTGCGGGGGTTCTGGGTGTGGCGTTGATTGTGTGCACGGGGTTGTTCCTGGACGGTGCGGCGCAGTTCCCGGGGCCGTGGACGTTGGTGCCGTTGGCCGGGGCGGTGCTGGTGGTGCTGGCGGGCAACGAGGTGGCCGGTGCGCCGGACCGGCGGGGTGTGACCGCGCTGCTGTGTACTGCGCCGTTGCAGTTCCTGGGGCGGATCGCCTACAGCCTGTACCTGTGGCACTGGCCGGTGCTGACCCTGGTCACTTTCCTCGTCGCCGGCGGCGCGGGTGCGGAGCCCTCCCCGGACACCGCGGCGTCCTCCGGCGACGGCGGACTGCAGGGGGTGACGGCGACGCTGGGCACCGGCACCGGTGCCGCGGTCGGCACCGGGGTGATCGCCGGCTCCCTGCTGCTGGCCTGGCTGACGCTGCGGCTGGTGGAGCTGCCGTTGCAGCAGACCGGCCGGCCCCCGCGGTCGTGGGTCATCGGTGACCGCACCTACCTGCGCTCCGCGACACAGAGCAGGGGCAAGGTCTCCGTCGCCGCGGTGATGGTGGTCGTCAGCGTGGCCGTGATGGTCTTCGGCCCGTCGGTCTCGCGCTACAACGAGACCCGGGCGGCCTCACTGGCCACCGAACCGCTCGACGGCGGCGACTACCCCGGACCCGCCGCATTCCTCGCCGGCGCGGAGGCGCCCGACGGGGTGGAGGTCGTCCCCGACACCACCGAGGTCGGTCCGATGATGCCGCAGACGCAGGACGACGGCTGCTTCGCCGGGTTCTCCGAGACCGAACTGATCCTCACCCGGGAGTTCAACGGGTCCGACGAGCCCTGCGCCTACGGCGACGTCGACTCCGACCGCACGATGTACCTGGCGGGCGGTTCGCACTCCGAGCACTTCCTCCCGGCCCTGGACGCCATCGGCGCGGAGCGGGGCATCCGCATCGTGCCGGTGCTGAAGATGGGGTGCGTCGTCGGCATGGCGTTGCCGCGGCTCAGCGGGGACGACTACCCCGAGTGCGCCGAATGGGAGAAGAAGGCCACCGACCACATCCTGGACAACCCGCCGACGGACGGGGTGTTCATGACCGTCACCCGCCCGGCCACCATCCGCGGCGACGGTCCCGACCAGATCCCGCAGGAGTACGTCGACACCGTCCGGGAGTTCTCCGACGCGGGGATCCACACCTGGGGTGTGCGGGACACCCCGTGGATGATGTCCGGCCCGGGTGCGCAGCTCGACGCGCGCGTGTGCGTCGCCGAGGAGCGCGACGGCGACTGCGGCGTCGCGCAGGACGAGGCGCTCTCGCCGGCGAACCCGGCGATCTCCGCGCTCGACGGCCTCGACGTGACCCACCTGGACCTGACCCCGGCGGTGTGCAGTGACGGACGGTGCCCGGCGGTGGTGGGGAATGTGCTGGTCTACCGTGACTCCCAGCACCTCACCGACCGGTTCTCCGAGCTGCTGGCGCCGGAGATCACCCGCCAGATGTTCGACCCGCAGGCACAGGTGGAGCAGTCGGAGGCCGCAGGGGCCGCCGAGGCCGCCGACAAGGCGGGGAAGGACGGCACGGACGGCGGGGAGCGTCCGGCGCAGGACGTGTTCCGCCTGCCGAAACCGGGGGAGGACGGCTACCTTGCACCTGAGAGTCCCGGGGAACCTGAGGCGCCGGCCCCGGTCGACCCGAACTACGTCGACCCCGGCACAGGCTGGGTCGATCCCGGCTACGTCGACCCCTACAGCCCAGGCTGGGCGCCGCAGTACTGAGCGGTACCGCCGGTGACGCGAGTGTCGTATCCGGCAATGGGCTGAGAGCGGGCTTAATATCAGGGGCGACATGAAGCCGGCACACACCACCACAGGGACGCGGCCGGCGCCCGTTCTCGGCGGGCGCCGGTCGGACCGTCGTACCCACCGACGTGACATCGACGGACTCCGGGGGCTCGCCATCGCCCTGGTCGTGGTGTTCCACGTGTTCGTCGGCCGGGTCTCCGCCTGCGTCGACGTCTTCCTCCTCATCGGCGGCGTCTTCTTCTTCGCCCCGCAGATCCGCAACGCCCTGAACCCCGCAGGGCTCACCCCGGTGCAGTCGGTGGTGCGCATCCTCCGGCGGCTCTACCCGGCGCTGCTCACCGTGGTGTCGGCGGTGATGCTGCTGGCACTGGCGGTCTACCCGGTCTCGCGGTGGGCGCAGGCCGCCGGGGACGCGACGTCCTCCCTGCTCTACGTCCAGAACCTGCACCTCGCCGCCGAGGGCAAGGAGTACTCCGCGGTCAACCGGGACGTCAGCCTGTTCCAGCACATCTGGTCGATGTCGGTGCAGATGCAGATCTACCTCGGGTCCCTGCTGGTCATCGTGGTGATCGCCGCGTTGTTCCGGGGGAGGGGGCGCACCGGTTCCCGGGTGCTGCACCGTGCCCTGTCCGTGGCGACCGTGCTGAGTTTCGGCTACGCGGTGTGGCTCGGCGTCCACGACCAGGCGATGAACTACTACTCCCCGTTCTCCCGCTTCTGGGAGATCGGCCTGGGCGGGCTCTTCGGCATCTGGATGGTCGGCCGGGGCATCCCGTGGGTGTGGCGGTGGCTGCGCTGGCCCGCAGGTGTGCTGGGCCTGGCGCTGATCGTCCTCACCGGCCTGGTTCTCGACGGTGCGGCGCAGTTCCCCGGACCGTGGACGCTGGTGCCGCTGGCGGGTGCGGTGCTGGTCATCGTCGCGGGCACGCCGGTCCTGGAACCGGACGGTGACCGCGTCCGTGCCGCGGCCGAGGGCCGTACCGTCGCGTCCGTGGGGGTGACGCGCCTGCTGGAGGGGCGCGTCCCGCAGTTCCTGGGGCAGACGTCCTACGGCCTGTACCTGTGGCACTGGCCGCTGCTGGTGCTGGCAACCTACCTCTTCTCCGACACGGCCGGCACCCAGGGGCAGAGCATCGGCACAGGTTCAGGCACGGGGGACGGTCTCGCCGGCATCACCGCCACGCTGGGCACCGGGCGTGGCGTCGCCGTCGGCACGGGGGTGGTGGCCGTCTCCCTGGTGGCGGCGTGGCTGACGCACCGCTGGGTGGAGACGCCGCTGCGGCAGAAGGGCAAGCCGGAGCGTTCCTGGATGCTGTGGGACCGGCGGTACTGGGCCGCCCTGCTGCGTTCGCGGGCGAAGACCGTCACCGTGGCGGTGCTTGTCGTCGCCAGCGCGGTGGTGCTGTCGTCCGAACGGCTGGTGCACATGGGCACCACCGGGCCCACCCTCGTCGCCGGTGTGGACGGGCCGGAGGACGACGACTACCCGGGCCCGAGGGCGTTCCTGGAGGGGGCGCCCGTCCCCGAGGGTGTCGACGTCCAGCCCGCCGCGGTGTGGGACAGGGAGACGATGCTGCCGCAGATCTCCCTCGACGGCTGCCTCGTCGGTGTGGAGGGCGAGGACCTCGTGTTCACCCGGGACAAGGGTGCCTCGGACGTTCCCTGCGCCTACGGTGACACCGACTCCGACCGCACGATGTACCTGGCCGGTGGATCGCACTCCGAGCACTTCATCCCCGCGCTCGACATCATCGGCCGGGAACGCGGGATCCGGGTCGTCCCGATGGTGAAGATGGGCTGCGTGCTCGGCATGCAGATCGAGCGGCTGCGCGGCGGGGACTACGAGGAGTGCTACGCCTGGCAGGAGAAGGTCACCCGCCACATCCTGGACAACCCGCCGACCGACGGGGTGTTCATGACCAGCACCCGCCCCACCGCGCGTACCGGTGCCGGCCCCGACCAGGTGCCGGACGGCTACGTCGACGTCGTCCGGAGGTTCAGCGAGGCGGGCATCCACACCTGGGGTGTGCGGGACAACCCGTGGCGGCAGACCGACGGGACGCTGGGCAACTCGATGCTGTGCGTCGCCGACGGCGGGGACCCCGACGAGTGCGGGCCGTCCGCCGCGGAACTGCTCGAGGACAACCCGGCCCTCGACGCCTACCGGGGCCTGGACATCACCCACATCGACCTCACCGCCGCCTACTGCCGCGACGGCGTCTGCCCCGCGGTGGTCGGCAACGTCCTGGTCTACCGGGACGGCAACCACTTCACGCCCACCTGGGTGACGATGATGGCCCCGGAGCTCTCCCGGCAGATGTACCACCCGGACCCCGTGGATGAACTGCGCCGGGTCGCCGCGCGGGCGGTGCGCGCCACCGACGGTGACGGCGGGGGCGCGACGGCCCCTGCCCTGGCCCCGAAGGACGTCCTCCGCCTGCCGAAACCGGCCCCTGAACCGGCCCCTGAACCGGCCCCTGTGCCTGCGCCGGGGTACGTGGACCCCGGCTGGGTCGACCCCGGCTACGTGGATCCGGGCTGGGGCGGGCCCGGCTACGCCCCGCCGTACTGAGCCCGCCCCGGGTCAACCCCGTTCACCTGCGCGGTCGGCGGCAGGCGGACACCCCCGTGTAACGCTCCGGAGCGGGGATGTGTTCTGAAACCGAGTTGTGGAGCGGTATGCTGTAGCGCGCCATGAACTCTTCCACCACGCAGCCAGGGACGAACAGTGCGTCCGCCGGACGTCCCCGGCCGTCGCACCGCCGGGACATCGACGGGCTCAGGGGGCTGGCGATCGCACTGGTCGTCATCTTCCACGTCTTCGTCGGTCGGGTCTCCTCCGGTGTCGACGTGTTCCTGCTGGTCGGAGGTATCTTCTTCTTCGCCCCGCAGATCCGCAACGCGCTGAACCCCGCCGGGCTCACCGTGGTGCAGTCCTTCCTGCGGATCTTCCGGCGCCTGTACCCGGCGCTGATCACCGTCGTCGGCGCCACCCTTGTCCTGGCGGTGGTGGTCTACGCCGAGGTCAGGTGGGTCAACGCGGGCACGGACGCCGCCTCGTCGCTGCTGTACGTGCAGAACTTCCACCTGGCCAGCGAGGGCCAGGAGTACACGGCCATCAACCGGGACGTCAGCCTGTACCAGCACATCTGGTCGATGTCGGTGCAGATGCAGATCTACCTCGGCTCGCTGCTGGTCATCGCCCTGCTCGCGGCGCTGTTCCGCAGGCGGGGGAGGGCCGGGGCCACGGTGCTGCACTGGCTGCTGGTGCTCGGCACCCTCGCCAGCTTCGGGTACGCCACCTGGCTCGGCCAGCACGACCAGGCGACGAACTACTACTCCCCGCTGTCGCGCTTCTGGGAGATCGGGCTCGGCGGGCTCTTCGGCATCTGGCTGCTGGGCATCGCCATCCCGAGGTCGCTGCGGTGGGTGCGCTGGCCGGCGGGCCTGGCGGGCCTGGTGCTGATCATCGTCACCGGCCTGTTCCTCGACGGTGCGGCGCAGTTCCCCGGCCCGTGGACGCTGGTGCCGCTGGCCGGCGCGATGCTGGTCATCTTCGCCGGCAACCCGGAGTCCGTCGACGGGGTGGGGGAGCCCGCCCCGTCCACCGGTGTCAGCCGGATGCTGGACGGCCGTTTCTTCCAGTTCCTCGGCCGTGTCTCCTACAGCCTGTACCTGTGGCACTGGCCGCTGCTCACGCTGGCGACCTTCTGGTTCTCCACGTCCACCGCCTCCCAGGCGGGCGGGTTGCGCGGCATCACCGCCACCCTGGGGCCGGTCCAGGGCGCCGTGGTCGGGTCCGGGGTCATCGCCCTGTCGCTGTTGCTGGCGTGGCTGACGCTGCGGCTGGTGGAGACCCCGCTGCGGCAGAAGATCAAGCCGCACCGCTCGTGGGTGCTCCTCGACCGCGGCTACTGGCGGGCGTCGCTGCGCTCCCGTGGCAAGGTCGTCGCCACCCTGGTGATCGTGCTGGCCACCGGCGCGGTGTTCGCCTTCGGGCCGGTCGCGCAGGCCCGGATCGACAGCCGTGCCCGGGAGCTCGGCGTGCAGGACGTCGACCCGGCCGAGTACCCCGGGCCGAACGCCTTCCTGGAGGACGCCGACGTCCCCGACGGACTTCCCGTCCTGCCGGACCCGTCGGACGACGCGCCGATGCTCGCGGACACCCTGAAGGACGGCTGCCTCGCCCACTTCGGCCACACCGACCTGGTGATGACGAAGTGGTTCAACGAGGAGGACGAGCCGTGCGAGTACGGCGACGTGGACTCCGACCGCACCATGTACCTCGTCGGCGGCTCGCACTCGGAGCACTACCTGCCGGCCCTCGAACTCATCGCCAAGCAGCGTCACTTCAAGATCGTCCCGCTGCTGAAGCTCGGCTGCGTCATCGGCATGGATATCCCCAAGTGGGACGGTTCGGACTACCCCGAGTGCCGCGAGTGGCAGAAGAAGGCCGAGGACTACATCTTCGAGAACCCGCCGTCCGAGGGCATCTTCATGACGGTCACGCGCCCCACCACCATCGAGGGCGACGGGCCGGACCAGGTGCCGCCGGAGTACGTGGAGATGGTGCGCCGGCTCTCCGACGCGGGCATCCACACCTGGGGTGTGCGGGACACCCCGTGGGTCCTTGACGCCCCCGGTGTCCAGGGCAACGCCCGGCTGTGCGTCGCGGAGGACCGCGGCGAGGACTGCGGCGTGGACGAGGCGGAGTCCCTGGCCCCGGTGAACCCCGCGCTGGCCGCCTACCGTGGTCTCGACCTGACGAACATCGACCTCACCGACGCGGTGTGCCGTGACGGGCGCTGCCCCGGGGTGGTCGGCAATGTGCTGGTCTACCGCGACGCCCAGCACTTCACGAACCTCTTCGCCGCGATGCTCGCCCCGGAGATCTCCCGCCAGATGTACGACCCGGAGGCGCTGGAGGAGTCCCGCCGCGCGGCGGACGAGGCGGGGGACGTCGCGCCCGCCGCGCCGGAGGGCGAGGTGGGCAAGGACGTCTTCCGGCTGCCGAAGCCGGGTGAGGACGACGGCGCCGGTGGACCGGGTGACGGCGGGGAGGCCCCGGCACCGGCGGAGCCGCCGGCCCCCGCACCGGCCCCGGACCAGGGGTGGGTCGACCCCGGCTACACCGATCCGGGTTACGTCGACCCCGGCTACGTCGACCCCGGGTACGGGTACGTCGACCCGGGTTACGGCTACGCCCCGCCGTACTGACCGGTGCGGGCGGTCACTCCCCGCCGGGGTCGCTGGCGTCCATGAGGTCCTGGACGGTGGCGAACTCGTCAAGGCCGAAGCGTTCCAGCATCCCCTCTGAACCGTCGGACGGCCAGACGTCGGAGCCGGAGACCGGCAGGAACCCGAGGGAGTCGCCGTCGGGCAGGCAGAAGATGACGGTGTCCATCGCCGTCAGGTTCAGCAGCGCGTCCCCCAGCAGGTCGGTGGGGAAGAGCGTCACCAGGATGACGTCGGCCGGGCCCTCGGCCCCGTCGGCGCCACCGCCGGTGCTGCCCGCACCGTCCGACGCGGTCCCCTCACCGTCCCTGTCCTCGTCACCGTCCCCGGTCACGAGCGCCGGCAGGGAGGTGCGGATCTCCGGTGAGGAGCGCAGCCCCTCCAGGTACGCCTGGGCCAGGTTCTGCCGGTGCAGTCGCTGGTTGGTGTCCTCGTCCTGCAGGGAACGCACGTACATCGCCGGCGTGGAGTGCGGCAGCCCCTCCGGACTGGTCTCCTGCTCGACGGCCCACTCGGCGTAACTGCGCATCGCGGGTTTGTCCTCCCCGGAGAGGAACTGCAGGTCCCGGTTCGCGGCGAACTTCGCCTCGGAGAGCTTCTGCGCACCCCCGGTCATCGGCGCGTTGATGCCGTAGTAGGTCCACGGCGGGGCGCTGGTGGGGTTGTGGCGGAACACGACCTGGGCCACAGGTGTGGACTCACTCATCGCGTCCACCTCCCTGCGGTGCGGCAGGCTGGAGCACGGCGACCATGAAGTCACCGGAGGCTCCGCCGTCCTCGAAGGGGTGCAGCTCCCAGGAGGAGAACCGCTGGACGGTGCGCAGGCCCGCCGCGGCCACGTCCCGGTCGAAGGCCTCCACCGAGCGGCCCCGTGACAGGCCGAAACCGACGACCAGGCGTCCCCCCGGGGCCAGCCGGGAGGCCAGGACGCCGAGTGCCTGGCGGTGCGCGGCGTCGGGGATGAACGCCAGGACGTTGCCGGCCGAGACGATGAGGTCGAAGGGGCCGACCGGTACGTCGTCGGAGGAGGCCAGGTCGCCGACGTGCCACTCCACGCCGGACCCGGCGTAGTGCTCCCGGGCGTAGTCCACGAGCTGCGGGTCGATGTCCACGGCGGTGACGACGTGCCCGCGGGACGCGAGACTGGCGGCGACGCGCCCGGTCCCGGAGCCGGCGTCGAGGACACGGGCGTGGCGGGGGGCCATGGCGTCGATCAGCCGCGCCTCACCGTCGATGTCCCTGCCCTCGTGCTCGAACCCCTCCCACCGGGCGATGTAGCGCCTGGAGTGGTCGGGGTCGGCACCGGTGACGGACGCCCAGGTGGTCGAGGACGCTCCTGACGCCGGTCTGGGCTCGGGTACTGACATGGGCTGGATCGGACTCATGCCCACCAGTATGCCAGTACGTCGGCGGGGCGAGGAGAGGTACGGCCGGTGGGCGGCACCCCGGGAGTTCTTCTGAGTTCTTGAGTTCTTTTCCGGTTCCCCCGACTA
The DNA here is from genome assembly GCF_022712195.1 of Corynebacterium sp. Taxonomy (GTDB): domain Bacteria; phylum Actinomycetota; class Actinomycetes; order Mycobacteriales; family Mycobacteriaceae; genus Corynebacterium. The sequence goes on from NZ_JALAGY010000012.1 coordinate 9,163, forward strand.
CCTGACCGCGTCGAGGATCTCCTGCGCGGTGGCCAGGCAGGCCGCCCGGTCTGCGTCGACCAGACCGATGCGGGAACGGCGGTCGATGAGGTCCTCCACGGTCAGGGCCCCTTCATGGGTGACATGCCAGGCGAACTCCGCCCGCACCGTGTCGATGCCCGGTGCCACCGGTTCCAGCGGGCGGTCCACCGGGCAGGTGCGCAGCACCGCGGGCGCCTCGTGCCCGAACCGGTCCACCATCGATGCCGGCAGCCCTGCGAGGTCGCTGGGGCGCACGTCCTCGACACCGGGGGCGCCCGGTGCCCCGACCAGCGGGGTGGAGGTCGTCCGGCAGGCCGACGGGGTGGAGCCGGAGTCCTGCAGCAGGTCGGCGACCAGGTCCACGGTCTGCTCGGCCATCAGCCGGTACTCGGTGAGCTTGCCGCCGGTGACGGTGACGAGGTTGGCGTCCTCGCCCTCACCGGTGAGGATCACGTGGTCGCGGGACAGGTCGGCGGTGGAGGACGGCTCCCCGTCGGCCCCGTCCTTCCCGGTGTTGAACTGCACCAGGGGACGCAGCCCGGCGAATGCGCCGAGGACGTCGTCGGTGGTGAGGTCCACGGCCAGGGCCTGGTTGACCACGTCGAGGATCCACTGCACGTCGGAGTCGGGAACTTCCGGGACGTCCGGGATGGTGTCGGTGCCGAGGTCCTCGTCGGTGATGCCTATGTAGCAGCGGCCCAGCTGCTGGGGAAGGATGAAGCAGAACCTGCTGCTGTGTCCCGGTACCGGGACGGTCAGCGCACCGGTCGGGTTCCCCACCGCGGCGGAGTCGATGACCAGGTGCGTCCCGCGGGACGGCCGGACCGTGACCTGGGGGTCGAGGTGGCCCGCCCACACACCGGTGGCGTTGACCACGGCCCCGGCGGAGACGGTGACCGGGGAAGAGCCCTCGTCCAGAACGTCCTGCAGCACCACCGAGTTCCCGTGCGCCTCCACGGCGCGGCAGTGGGTGACCACCCGGGCGCCGTAGCCGGCCGCGGTGCGTACCAGGGCGGTGACCAGGCGGGCGTCGTCGATGAGCTGGCCGTCGTGGTTGACGTAGCCGAAGCGCAGGTCCGACGTGTCGACCGCCGGACAGAGCTCGGCGACCCGCTGGCGGCTGACCGTCCGCGACGGCGGCAGGGTGGACGCCGGGGTCCGGGCCGCGACCCGCAGCGCGTCACCGGCGATGAAGCCGATACGCGGGGCCGTCTTCTGCCCCCGGGTGTAGCGGTCCTGCACCGGGACGACCTGGGTGATCGCGCGGGTGAGGTGCGGGGCCGTGGTGCCCATGAGGATGCCGCGCTCCAGGGCGGAGCGCCGGGCGATGCCGACGTTGCCGGTGGCGAGGTAGCGCAGCCCGCCGTGGGCGAGTTTGGACGACCACCGGGACGTGCCGAAGGCGATGTCGTGGGCGTCGACGAGCAGGACGTCCAGCCCGCGGGTCACCGCGTCGAGGGCGACGCCGGCACCGGTGACACCGGCGCCGATGACGACCAGGTCGACGTGGTACGCCCCGCCGGTGCTGTCGGCACCGGTGCGCAGCCTGTCGAGTTCGCGGGCGCGTCGGGCGGCGTTGAGACGGGCTGCGTCGGCGGTGAAGTGCGGCATGGTGTCGAGCATATGCGGAAGGCACGCCACCAGGGGCGTGATCGGACGTACCGCCGGACTTCCCACCC
>NZ_JALAGY010000013.1 GCF_022712195.1 Corynebacterium sp.
AAATACTTGGTTTGTTACGCTATTGAGTTCTCAAACAACACACGCACACAACACACCCAACCACACACAAAGGAAAGGAAGGACGCCGCTGCGGCTGAAAACCAAGGTACACCATCACATTGCCACCAGGCAACCCACCGGCAAACAACCGATGACGACCAGCACCCTGCACCAGCACCACCCGGACTCCGTCCCGGTGTCTCGCTGACTCGCATCAATCTACACAGACCACCACCACACACACAAACCCGCAGGTCAGGACGAGATGCGCGCCCCCGGCTACCGAAAACGGCAGCGACACCAACCGATCACGGATGATGTCGCTGCCGTTCATGCGGGGCGGCGCACTCCCCGGAGGCGGCTACTCCCCCTCGACGAGCTTCACGCCCGCGAACCTCTTCTTCCCCTTGCGAAGCACCAGCCAGTTCCCGGCGAGCAGGTCGTCCCGGTTCGGAACCCAGTCGATGTCGGTGACCCGGACATTGTTCACGTAGGCGCCGCCCTCGCCGATCGTGCGCCGGACCGCGCCCCGGGACTTCTCCAGTCCGACCGAGAGGAAGAGGTCGACCACGCTCGCCCCGGGGGCGACCTCTGCGCAGTCGGTCTCGGACAGCGCACCGGTCAAGGTCTGCGCGTCCAGCTCCGCCAGTTCGGCCTTGCCGAAGAGAGCCTCAGCGGCCTTCTCCACCTTCTCCACCGCCTCGGCACCGTGCACCAGTTCGGTCATCTCTCGGGCGAGGGTTCGCTGGGCCTCCCGCTTGAAGGGACGTTCGGCGACCTCGACGGCGAGCCTGTCAAGCTCCTCCCTCCCCAGGAAGGTGAACCACCGGAGGTAGCGGATGACGTCTGCGTCGGCGGCGTTGAGGAAGTACTGGTACCAGCTGTAGGGGCTCGTCATCTCCGGATCGAGCCAGAGCTTCCCGCCACCGGTGGACTTGCCGAACTTGCGCCCCTCGGAGTCGGTCACCAGCGGCACCGTCAGACCGTGGACCGTCTCGCCGTCCACACGTCGGTTCAGGTCGACACCGGAGACGATGTTGCCCCACTGGTCCGAACCGCCGATCTGCAGCCGGCAGTCGTGGGTGCGCCGCAGCTGGACGAAGTCGTTGGCCTGCAGGAGCATGTAGGAGAACTCGGTGTAGGACATCCCGTCGGTCTCGAGACGCCGCTTCACGGTGTCCCGGGCCAGCATCGTGTTCAGGCTGAAGTTCTTCCCGACGTCACGCAGGAAGTCGATGGCCGTCATTCCGGCGGTCCAGTCGATGTTGTTGGCGGGGATGGCCGCGTTGTCCCCCTCGAAGGAGACGAACCTGGCCAGCTGCCGGGTGATCCGCTCCACATTCGCCGCCACTTCCCCGGCGGCGAGCATCGTGCGCTCCCCCACGTCGCGGGGGTCGCCGATCATGCCGGTCGCCCCTCCCGCCATGACGATCGGCGTATGTCCCGCACGCTGGAGGCGGGCGAGAATCAGCAGCGGGACGAGATGCCCCGCGTGCAGGGACGGGCCGGTGGGGTCGAACCCGACGTATGCCGTCGTCGGGGTCGACAACTCCTCACGCAGCGCGTCGAGGTCGGTGGACTGAGCGATCAGTCCACGCCACTGCAGCTCATCGAGGATGTTGTTCTGGGAGGTCGTGTCGGTCATGCCGGAGGGTCCTTCTGTACTTCTCGGATGGGGTCAGTTCGTGGTCAGCGGCCAGCTGACGGCTTCGTCGGACAGCAGGACGGGGATACCGTCCTGCACCGGATAGGCGATGTCCAGCCGCGGATTGACCAGATACTCCCCGTGGACCTCCAGGGGCTGCTTGTCCCTGGGGCAGACGAGGATCTCGAGAAGTCGGGGATCGATCATGCCGGTCAGTCTATCCCCACCAGACCCCGGTCGCGCGCACAGGCCCCCTGGACTCCCCCCGGAGGGCCCGCACGTCAGCGCACCGTCGCCGCGGCCCATTCCCTGGCGTCAGCGACAGCCTGTGAGACCCTGCCGAGTTGCTCGGCCACACGGACTCCTGCGGTGCCACCACGGGTCGACCTCGAAGCCACAGCCCCGTCGACGGTGAGGACCTCCCGCACGTCGGCCGTCAGGGCCGGGTGCACCCCGGCGAGTTCCTCGTCCGTGAGAGACACGAGGTCCACTCCCCTGCTCTCGGCGAGTCGCACACACTGTCCCGACGCCTCGTGGGCGTCGCGGAACGGCACCCCCTGACGGACCATCCACTCCGCCAGGTCGGTGGCCAGCGTGAATCCCGCCGGTGCCAGCTCGCGCAGTCGCTCGGGGTGGAAGGTCAGCGTACCGACCAGCCCCGCCATGGCGGGAAGCAGCAACCGCAGCTGGACCACCGAGTCGACGATCGGCTCCTTGTCCTCCTGCAGGTCACGGTTGTACGCCAACGGCAGGGCCTTCAACGTCGCCAGCAGGCCGGTGTGGTTGCCGATGAGCCGGCCGGTCTTGCCCCGCATCAGTTCGGCGACGTCGGGGTTCTTCTTCTGCGGCATGATCGACGACCCCGTCGACCACTCGTCGGCGAGGGTGACGTAGCCGAACTCCGGCGTCGACCAGGCGACGATCTCCTCGGCGAGTCGGGAGAGGTCCACCGCGAGCTGCGCCAGGACGAACGACGTCTCGGAGGCGAAGTCCCGCGAGCTGGTCGCGTCGATCGAGTTGTCCGCGGCGGAGTCGAAACCGAGTTCGGCGGCGATGGCCTCCGGGTCCAGGGACAGCGACGAGCCTGCCAGGGCACCGGAACCGTAGGGGGACACGGCGAGCCGCCGGTCGAGGTCCCGGAAACGTTCGACGTCCCGCAGCAGCGGCTGGGCGTGCGCCAGCAGCTGGTGGCCCAGCAGGACAGGCTGGGCGGCCTGGAAGTGGGTCTTGCCCGGCATGATCACGTCCGGGTGAGCCTCCGACTGCGCGACCAGGGCGTCGACCACGTCGAGCACGCCCTCGGTCGTTTCCCGGACGGCGTCGCGGACCCACATGCGGAACAGGGTGGCCACCTGGTCGTTGCGGGAACGACCGGCACGCAGGCGTCCGCCCACCTCCGGGCCGACACGGTCGATCAGGCCACGTTCCATGGCGCCGTGGACATCCTCGTCACCGGCGTCGGGCACGAAGGCGCCGGACGCGACGTCGTCGCCCAACCGGGTCAGGCCGTCGAGCATCGTCGACAGGTCCTCGTCGGACAGCAGTCCCGCACGATGCAGGACCTTCGCGTGCGCCTTCGACGCCAGCACGTCATAGGGTGCCAGGACCCAGTCGAAGTGGGTCGACTTGCTCAGCGCGGCCATCGCCTCGGACGGGCCGCCGGCGAAACGTCCGCCCCACAACGCACCTTCGTTGGTGCCGTGCTGCTCGACCGGGTTCTCTGCAGGGGTGTCGTTGGTCATGCGGGACTACTTTCCGCCGCGGTCGCGCTTGTTGGCGATCTTCGAGGACAGGCCGTGGAGCTCGACGAAGCCCTTCGACATGGTCTGGTCGAAGGTGTCGCCGGTGTCGTAGGTCGCCAGGTTGAAGTCGTACAGCGAGACATCGGAACGGCGGCCGTTGACCACGATCGAACCGTTGTGCAGCACCAGGCGGATGTCGCCGGTGACGTGCTCCTGGGTGGACTCGATGAAAGCGTCCAGGGAACGCTTCAGCGGTGAGAACCAGAGGCCGTCGTACACCTGGTTCGACCATTCCGCGTCGATCCCGCGCTTGTACCGGGCGAGTTCGCGCTCGATCGTCACGTCCTCCAGTGCCTCGTGGGCGCGGATGAGGGTCAGGGCGCCCGGGGCCTCGTAGACCTCGCGCGACTTGATGCCGATCAGGCGGTCCTCGACCATGTCGAGACGACCGACACCCTGGGCACCGGCACGGCGGTTCAGCTCCTCGATGGCCTGGAGGACGGTGACCTCGCGTCCGTCGATGGCGACCGGCTTACCGGACTTGAAGGAGATGATGACCTCGTCCGGGGCCTGACCGAGCGAGGGCTCCTCGGTGTAGGCGTAGAGGTCCTTCGTCGGCGGGTTCCACAGGTCCTCGAGGAACCCGGTCTCCACGGCACGGCCCCACACGTTCTGGTCGATCGAGAACGGGGAGGACGCCGACTGCTCGATCGGGACGTCGTTCTCCTCGGCGAAGGCGATCGCCTTGTCGCGGGTCCAGGCGAAGTCACGGGCCGGGGCGATAATCTTCAGGGAGGGGTCGGTGTCCATGAAGCCGACCTCGAACCGCACCTGGTCGTTGCCCTTGCCGGTGCAGCCGTGGGCCACGTGTGTGCCGCCGTGCTCCTGGGCCGCCTCGACGAGGTGCTTGACGATCAGCGGACGGGAGATCGCCGAGACCATCGGGTACTGCTTCATGTACATCGCGTTGGCCTTGATGGTGGGCAGGCAGTACTCGTCGGCGAACTCGTCGCGGGCGTCGACGATGATCGACTCGACAGCGCCGGCACCCAGGGCACGCTGACGGACGGACTCCATGTCCTCGCCGCCCTGGCCGAGGTCGATGGACACTGCGACGACGTCACCGCCGGTCATCTTCTTGAGGTACGGGATGGCGACAGTGGTGTCGAGGCCTCCGGAGTAGGCGAGTACGACGCGGTCGGTCATGGTGTTCGTCAGTCCTTTCGGATTGTTGTCGGGATGACAGGGATGGTTGTCGGTCTAGGTCCCAGCTTCTCAGCTGAGTGTATCTGGTGGGTGTGACCCACCGTGCACGGACGGTGCCGGTGACACGGAGATCTCGTGCAGGTGTTCTGCGAGGGCCCGGCCGTCGACCGGGTCACGGGCGAGGACGAACACGGTGTCGTCACCGGCGATCGTCGCCACCACCTCGGGGAGGTCAGACCGGTCGATGACACTCGCCAGGTACTGCGCCGCCCCGGGCGGGGTCCGCAGTACCGCGGTGTTCCCCGAGTGGTCTGTCCCGACGAGGAGCTCGACGAGGATACGTCGTAGCCTGGCCGGTCCGTCCGCGGAGAGGTCGGTGTCCGTGGCGCTGAGACTGTAGAAGGACTGGCCGTCGGCCCGGACCTTCCGCGCCCCGAGGTCGACGAGGTCCCTGGACAGGGTCGCCTGGGTGATCTCCACGCCTTCGGCGGCGAGGAGGTCCTGGAGCTGCCGCTGGCTGGCCACACGCCGACTGTCCACGATCCGGGAGATCAGCCCCTGACGGGCCGACCGGGTCAGCGGCGCCTGGGGGTTTACCTCAGCAGCCATTCCAGCAGAGCCTTCTGCGCGTGGAGGCGGTTCTCCGCCTCGTCGAACACGATCGACTGCGGTCCGTCGATGACCCCGGCGGTCACCTCGTGTCCGCGGTAGGCGGGGAGACAGTGCATGAACACCGCGTCCTTGTCCGCGGTGGCCATGAGCTCCTCGGTGACCCTGAAGGGCTCCAGCGCACCGGTGTCCCGGTCGGCGTCCATGCCCATCGACACCCAGGTGTCGGTGATGACGACGTCGGCGCCGGTCACGTCCGGGGTACCGGTGACGGTGAGGGTCGCCCCGGTCTCGTCGGCCCGGACCTGCGCCCGGTCGATGAACCGTTGCTCGGGCCGGAAACCTTCCGGTGCCGCGATGGTGATGTCCACCCCGGCGGTCGCGAAGCCGAGCATGTAGGAGTTCGCCATGTTGTTGGCCCCGTCACCGAGGTACACGGCCTTGAGCCCCTTCAGTTCCCCCTTGTGCTGCCGGATGGTGAGCAGGTCGGCCAGGATCTGGCAGGGGTGGAAGTCGTCGCACAGGGCGTTGATGATCGGCACGGTGGCGGTCTCCGCCATGTCGTGGAGGTTCTGGTGCGCACCGGTGCGCCAGACGACGGCGTCGACGAACCTGGACAGCACCGCTCCGGTGTCCTGGTAGGACTCCTTCTTTCCCATCTGCGACTTTCCGGAGTCCACGACGACGGGGTGTCCGCCGAGCTGGTGGATCCCGACGTCGAAGGAGAAACGGGTCCGGGTGGAGGTCTTGTCGAACAGGACCGCGACGGACTTGTTCCGCAGACTGGTGCGGTGGGGGTCCTTGACCATCTCCATGCCCAGGTCGAGGATCTCGGCCTGTTCGGCGACGGACACGGCATCGTCGGCGAGGAAGTGACGGGTCATGACAGCAGCTCCTTGAGCGTTGTGAGTGATTCACGGACGTCGTTCTCCGTGATGGTCAGCGGAGGGACCAGACGCAGGACGTCCGGGGCGGGCTGGTTCACCAGCAGGCCGGCAGCCAATGCGGCGTCGGCCAGGCCGGGACGTGGCGGATCGAGCACCACCCCGAGCATCAGTCCCCTGCCCCGGACACGGCTTACCGCGTCCAACGGCTCGAGTTCCTCCCTGATGATCCGCTCCATCCGTCCGACGTGTCCGAGGAGGTCCTCCGCACGGATCGTGTCGACGACAGCGCAGCCGGCGGCACAGGCGACCGGGTTGCCGCCGAAGGTCGACCCGTGCTGGCCCTTCGTCAGCAGTTGGGCCGCCGGGGTCACCGCCACACACGCACCGATCGGCAGGCCGCCGCCGAGCCCCTTTGCCAGGGTGACGATATCCGGCACCACGTCCTCGGCCTGGTACCCGAACCAGCGGCCCGTGCGTCCGACACCCGCCTGGACCTCGTCGACGACCATGAGGATCCCGTGCTCGTCACACAGGGCACGGACGTCGGCCAGGAAACCCTCCGGCGCCGGCACGACACCGGTCTCCCCCTGGATCGACTCGAGGAAGACCGCGGCGGTGTCGGCGGCCCGGCCGTCCCCCTCCACGAGGCGGCGCAGGGCGTCGATGTCCCCGTAGGGGTAGAACTCCACGCCTCCCGGCAGGGGTTCGAAGGGGGCGCGCTTGTCGGGTTGCCCCGTCAGCGCCAGCGACCCCATGGTACGGCCGTGGAAACCCTTCTCCGCGGCCAGAACGCGGCCGCGTCCGGTCAGGCGTGTGATCTTGAAGGCCGCCTCATTGGCCTCGGCACCCGAGTTCGAGAAGAACACCCGTGCTCCCGGGGCGGTGATCTCCTGCAGTCTCTCCGCGAGCTCGATGACCCGCGGATGGGCGTGGATGTTCGAGGTGTGGCCGAGTGTGGCGACCTGCCGGGACACCGCCTCCACCAGCGCCGGGTGCGCGTGCCCCAGGGCGTTGACCGCGATGCCCGCCAGCAGGTCCACGTACTCCCGGCCGTCCGAGTCCACCACGCGCGCCCCGGAACCGGAGACAAGTTCCACGGCGGGGGTGCCGTAGGTCGGGAGGATGGCGGACTCCCACCGTCGTGTCCATCTGGTGTCAGGCATGCGGGGACTCCCAGTCGTCACGGGCGATCATCGTGCCGATACCGCCCTCGGTCATGAGCTCGAGGATCACGGAGTGGCGTTCACGTCCGTCGATGACGTGCGCCGCGGACACTCCCGTCCGGACCGCGCTGAGGCAGGCCTCCATCTTGGGGATCATGCCGGCGTCAAGGTCCGGGAGGATCTTCTCCAGCTCGTCCGGGGCGATCCTCGACACCAGGGAGCTCTTGTCCGGCCAGTCGGTGTAGAGACCCTCGACGTTGGTGAGGACCACCAGACGCTCCGCGCCCACGGCCGCCGCCAGGGCGCCGGCGGCGGTGTCGGCGTTGATGTTGTAGACGTTGCCGTCTTCGTCGGGGGCGAAGGGGGCGACCACGGGGATCCGGCCTGCGTCGACGAGGTCCATCAGCACACTGGCGTTGACGTGCGAGATATCCCCGACGCGGCCGAGGTCGACCTCGACCCCGTCCACGGTCGCCGTTCTCCTGACCGCGGTGAACAGCCCGGCGTCCTCACCGGAGGTGCCGACGGCGAACGGGCCGTGCTGGTTGATGAGGTTCACGAGCTCACGTCCGACCTTGCCGAACAGCACCATGCGCACGTACTCCATGGTCTCCGGCGTGGTCACGCGGAACCCGCCGACGAACTCGCCGGGCAGGTTGACCTTCTCGAGCATCTCGGTGATCTGCGGGCCGCCGCCGTGGACGACGATCGGGTGGGCGCCCACCGTCCGCAGGAAGGCCATGTCGGCGGCGAAGGCTGCCTTGAGGTCGTCGTCGATCATGGCGTTACCGCCGTACTTCACGACGACGATCTTGTCGCGGTAGTGCAGCAGCCACGGCAGCGCCTCGGCGAGGACGTTCGCCCGGGTGGCCGGGTCGAGGTCGGTGGCGCCGCGGTAGACGACCTTCTCGGGGTCTGGCTCGGTCATGACTGCTCCTCTATGAGCTGTAGGCGGAGTTGATGTGGACGTAGTCGTGGGAGAGGTCGGTGGTCCAGACCGTGGCCTTGCCTTCTCCCCCGGTACCGAGGTCGACGAGGACGTCGATGTCGGTACCCGAGAGGTCCACGTCACGGGCACCGGGGGCACCGGTGGCGTCGACGCACACGGGCTGACCGTTGAAGCTGACCGAGATCCGGTCGGGGTCCATGTTCACCGGGGCCATGCCCACGGCGGCGAGGGTGCGTCCCCAGTTCGGGTCGGAACCGAACATCGCGCACTTGAAGAGGCTGTCGCGGCCGAGGACACGGGCGGCGACCTTCGCGTCGGCGTCGGAGTCGGTGCCGGTCACAGTGATGGAGACCCGCTTCGTCACCCCTTCGGCGTCCGCCTGCAGCTGCCTGGCCAGGTCGAGGCAGACGGCGTGCACGGCGGTACGGAACTCCTCGTCCGACGGTGTCACCCCGGACGCCCCGTTCGCCATGAGGATCACGGTGTCGTTGGTGGAGGTCGAGCCGTCGATGTCGACGCAGTCGAAGGTGACCTCCGTGGACGCCTTGAGCGCGGGGGCGGGGTCGTCGACGTGCGCGTCGGTGGTCAACACGATGAGCATCGTGGCCAGCGACGGGGCCATCATGCCCACACCCTTGCCCATTCCACCCAGTGTCCATCCGTCGCCGTGGTGGACGGCCTGTTTACTGACCAGGTCCGTGGTCATGATGGCCTCGGCGGCTGCGCTGCCCGATGCCGGGGAGGTCGCGGAGTCTGCCTGGATCTCCGTGGTCAGTGTGTCTACGCCGGCGAGCACCTTGTCCATCGGCAGGGTGTCCCCGATCAGGCCGGTGGAGCACACCGCCACCTCGGTCGGGTCCACACCGAGCCGGGTGGCGACGGCCTCCGCGGTCGCCGCGGCGTCCCGGTCGCCCTGTTCACCGTTGCAGGCGTTGGCGTTGCCGGCGTTGAGGACCACGGCGTGGAAGGTGCCGTCGTTGTTCGCGCGGGTGAGCTTCACCGGGGAGGCGACGACACGGTTTCGGGTGAACACCGCCGCCGCGGTGTATTCGGGGCCGTCGTTGACGACGAGGGCCATGTCCGGCTTGCCCGAGGGCTTGATGCCGGCGGTGGTCGCCGCGGCACGGAACCCGGCCGCGGCGGTGACGCCGGTGGCCCCGGCGGGGGACGTGTTCGGGTGGAGGTTCTCGCTCATGGTGGTGTGGTCCTCGTTCGGGTCAGATTCCGGCCATCGGGAGACCTGCGGTCTCGTCCCAGCCCTGGATCAGGTTGAGGCACTGCACGGCGGCGCCGGCGGTGCCCTTGGTCAGGTTGTCGATCGCGCTGGTGGCCACGACCGTGCCGTCGGTCACGGAGACCTGGATGTGGGCCATGTTGGTCCCCACCACGCTCTTGACCTCGGGCTGCTCCCCCTCCGGGAGGAGATGGAGGAAGGGCTCCGCGGCGCAGAACTCCTCGTAGGCGGCCCGCAGTGCCGCCGCGTCCCCGGTGGCCTGTGCGGTCACGGTGGACAGGATGCCCCGGCCGAGGGGTGCGAGCACCGGGGTGAAGGTGACCCGCGCGTCCGCACCCTGGGGCGACACCCGCCGGATGTTCTGTGCGATCTCGGGGGTGTGCCGGTGGCTGCCGACTTTGTAGGCGCGCAGGTTACCCATGGTCTCACCGCCGAGCAGGCCCACCGCGGGCTTCTTCCCCGCACCCGTGACCCCGGTGACGGAGACGACGGAGACCTCGGGGCTCATCAGGCCCGCCGCCATGCCGGGCAGCATCGCCAGGGTGGCGCCGGTCGGGAAGCAGCCGGGGACAGCCACCCCGGTGGCGGCGGCGATGGCGGGACGGTTGCCGGGCAGTTCGGGGATGCCGTAGGGCCAGCTTCCGGGGTGTGGTCCGCCGTAGTACGCCGCCCAGTCGTCGGGCGAGACGAGCCGCCGGTCCGCGCCGCAGTCCAGGACCACGGTGTCCCCCAGGTCCAGCGAGGAGGAGACACCGTGCGGAAGTGCGAGGACGGCCACGTCGTGCCCGCCGAGGACCTCTTCGGTGGTCTCCTGGACGACCCGGTCCGCAAGCTGCGGCAGGCCGGGGACGAGTCCGCCGAAGCGCTGACCGGCGTTGGACGCGCCGGTGAGGGCGCCGATCTCGAAGTCCCGGCCGTGGCCTGGGTGGTTCAGGAGGAGGCGGAGAGCTTCTCCGCCCGCGTAACCGCTGGCGCCTGCGACTGCGATGGAAATCATTGTGCAAGTATGCACCGAGAAACGAACGAACGCAAGTTATGCAGATTCTCGGTTTTTATGCACTATCCTCGCAGGGTCGCGCCCACCCTCTCCGCCGCAACGGACACCGCTGCCTCGCGGGCCGCCGACGCCTCATCCTCGGTGAGCGTGCGGTCCGGGGCACGGAACCGCAGGGTGAAGGTCAGCGACCGCCTGCCCTCCCCCAACGCCTCCGAGCGGTAGACGTCGAACAGCCGGATGTGCTCCAGCAGCTCACCGGCGCCGTCCACCAGCGCCCGCTGGACGTCGGCGGCGGGCGTGGTCTCGTCCACGACGACGGCCACGTCCTGGTTCACCGCGGGGAACGGGGAGATCACCGGGCGGGGGAAGGACTCCTTCAGCGGCAGGGCGTCGAGATTCATCTCCAGCGCCACCGACCGCTTCGGCAGGTCCGCACGCTCACACACCTGGGGGTGGAGTTCACCGGCGTGGCCGACGACCGTACCGTCGACGAGGATCTCCGCACAGCGTCCCGGGTGCCACGGCAGGAACTCGGTGTTACGCAGGGTGATCTCCACACCTGCGGCACGGGCGACGGTCTGGGCCGCGTCGAAGACGTCGGCCGCCTCGAACGGCACCGCGTCGCCCCAGGTTCCCTGGAGCACCCGGTTTCCCGCGGCGATCACGGACACGCTCAACGGCTGCTCCGGAAGAGTGGCCAGCAGATCCGCCACCTCGCCGTCCGACGGCCGGGCCGCCGTCGACGGCATCGGCGAGGTCCCGGACTCCGCGGTGGGCAGGGTGACCTGCTCCACGCCGTAGAGCGCCACGTCGTGCTGGCCGCGGGCGATGTTGCGCCGCAGGGAGTCGATCATCGACGGGAGCAGACTGGTCCCGATCGTCGCGACGTCACTCTCCAAGGGATTCAGGACACGCACCGCACGGCGACGCGGGTCGTCGGCGTCCAGACCCCACACATCGAAGACGTCGTTCGGGACGAAGGGGCTGGGCAGCACCTCCACGTAGCCGTTCCAGGCGAGCGCATGCCCCACCGAACGACGCATCCTCTGGCGCGGCGACAGGCCGCGTCCGGCCGGGGCCGTCGGCACGACGGACGGGATCTTGTCCAGCCCCTCGAGACGCAGCACCTCCTCGACGAGGTCGGCCGGCATGGTGAGGTCGGGCCGCCAGGTAGGCGGCGTCACCTCGATCGCCTTGGCGCCGTTGGTGTCGCGCTCACCGGTCTCGCGCACCGAACAGCCCACCTCGGTCAGCCGCGACACCGTCGTCCCGGTCGGGTAGATCATGCCCGCGGTCTTTCCCGGACGGGAGGTGTGCATGTCGATGACCGGCATCGCCGGCACCTCCCCCACCAGGCTCACCCCCGGCTCCACCTGACCACCGGCGATCCGGGTCAGCAACGCGACGGCGAAATCCAGTGCGGCCTCGATGACCGCCGGATCCGTGCCACGTTCGAAGCGTCGCGACGACTCCGAGGACACGCGGTGCCGGCGGGAGGTCCGGGCGACGGTGATCTGGTCGAAGTGGGCGGCCTCGAAGTAGACACTCGTGGTCGACCCCGAGATCTCCGAGGTGGAGCCGCCCATGACACCGGCCATGGACTGGATTCCGGCGTCGTCGGAGATGACCACGTCCTCGGCCGACAGGGTGCGGTCCACGCCGTCGAGGGTGGTGAGCTTCTGCCCCTCGGTGGCGAGGTGGACGTGCAGGTCCCCGGTGATCCGGTCCGCGTCGAAGGCGTGCATCGGCTGGCCGAGCAGGAACATGATGTAGTTGGTGACGTCGGTCGGCGCGTTCACCGGACGCTGGCCGCACAGCAGCAGCTCACGCTGGAGCCAGTAGGGCGACTCCGCGTCAGGTGCGATGCCGGTGACCTTCCGGATGCCGAAACGGGAACACTTCGTGTCCTCGTCGACGGTGACCCGGGGAAGGTCCCCACGGTCGGTCGCGTGGGGCAGCCCTGCCAACAGGTCGGTCGGCAACGCCGCCGCGGCCGGGTCCTCGGCCGGGTCGCGGAAGGTCAGGGAGAACGAGCTGGCGAGTTCCCGGGCCAGTCCACGGGCCGAGAGCGCGTAGCCGCGGTCCGGGGTGATGTTCACGTCGAAGACGGTGTCGTCGAGCCCGAGGAAGTCGCGGGCGTCCTCCCCGACCACGACCCGGGGATCCTGCGCCTCGGCGCCACGCAGGGCGATGATCCCGGCGGTCTGCACCGACGCCAGTCCGAGTTCGGCGGCGGAGCACATCATGCCCTCGGACGTCCGGCCGTAGGTTTCCCTGGCGCTGATCTCGAAGCCACCGGGAAGCACGGCACCGGGCAACGAGACGATGACGACGTCACCTTCACGGAAGTTCCTGGCCCCGCAGATGATGTGCTGCGGCTCCCCGCTCCCGTTGGCCCGGCCCACGTTCACGTCGCAGTACCGGATGGGCTTCTTGAAGCCCTCGAGCTCCTCGATGTGCTCGACGCGCCCGAACACCAGTGGTCCGGTGGTCGGCTCGATCTGCTCGTAACCCTCGGTCTCGAATCCGACGCGCACGAATCCGGCGTCCAGCTCCTCGGCCGGAACAGTGAAGGGGGCGGTGGAGGTCTTGAGAAGGCGGGTGAGCCAGGACTGTGAGATCAGCATTGACGGGTGCTCGGTTCCTCTAGGTGATGACGGGGGATGTTCCGGTGGCGTCGCGCGGTCTTCAGCCGCGGATACCGAAGGGCTCGGTGAAGCGGACGTCGCCCTCCACCATGTCGCGCATGTCGGGCAGGCCGTTGCGGAACTGCAGCGTCCGCTCGATCCCCATGCCGAAGGCGAAGCCGGAGTAGACCTCCGGGTCGATCCCGACCGCGGTCAGGACGTTCGGGTTGACCATGCCGCATCCACCCCACTCGATCCAGCCGGCCCCACCCTTCTTGTTCGGGAACCATACGTCGACCTCGGCCGACGGCTCGGTGAAGGGGAAGAAGTTCGGACGGATCCGCGTGACCGCGTCCTCGCCGAACAGGGTCCGGGCCAGGTGGTCGAGGGTGCCCTTGAGGTGTGCCATGGTCAGGCCCTTGTCCACCGCCAGTCCCTCGACCTGGTGGAAGACAGGGGTGTGGGTGGCGTCCAGCTCGTCGGTACGGAACACGCGTCCCGGGCAGGCGATGTAGACCGGGAGATCGCGGTCCAGCAGGGTCCGCACCTGGACCGGGGAGGTGTGTGTGCGAAGGACCTGGCCGGAACCCTCGGGACCGATGTGGAAGGTGTCCTGCAGGGTCCTGGCAGGGTGGTCCGGCAGGAAGTTCAGGGCGTCGAAGTTGAAGTACTCCGCCTCGACCTCGGGGCCTTCGGCGATCTCCCACCCCATCCCGACGAAAATGTCCGCGATCTGCTCGGACAGGATCGTGATCGGGTGCTGGGCACCGCGCTGACCGCGCGCGGTGGGCATGGTGACGTCGATCCGCTCGGCGGCCAGGACCTCGGCGTTCCGCTTCTCCTCGAGGGCGGCCTTCGCCGTGGCGTACGCCTTCTCGATCCTGCCCCGGGCCTGGTTGACCAGACGGCCCGCGTCCTTGCGCCGGTCCTTCGGCAGGGAGCCGAGGTATCGACGTGCCGAGGGCACCGGGGCGTCGTCACCGAGGTGGGCACGACGGAGTTCCGCCAGCGTGTCCAGGTCCCCGGCCGCGGCGAAGGCCGTCACGGCGGCGTCCGCCGCAGCCTCCAGTCCGGCCTCACTCATGTCGATGTCGTCAGCCACCTAGCGCACCTCGCACTCATTCTTGTCCCGGTCGATCCCCTTTTGGAGTCGACTCAAGATGATACCAATGTCACCGGCACACCGGGAGGTCGGGGACGCCTCCCCGTGACCGGTGTTCAGGCACCTCTGGCGACCCGTGCCGTCTCGTAGAGGCAGATCGCAGCCGCGGTCACGAGGTTCAGGCTCTCGGCCCTGCCCCCCATCGGAATCGACACGCGGACGTCGGCCAGGTCCTGCCAGTCACCCAGTCCGTGTGCCTCGTTGCCGAAGAGCCACGCGATCTTCTCCCCCAGCAGAGCCGGCTGGCCGTCCTGCGGGACGGACGCCGCGTCCAGCGAGACGTCCCCGTCCCCGGACGTGGCCAGCACCGTGAACCCCCGCTCGTGGAGCAGGTCGATGACCTCGGCGACCCCGGTGTGCCGGGCGACCGGGAGGTGGAACAGCGACCCTGCCGACGACCGCACCGCCTTGCCGCCCTGCGGGTCCACCGTGGCGCCGGCGAAGACGACGGACGCGGCACCGGTGGCGTCGGCGACGCGGACGAGCGCACCGGCGTTGCCCGGCTCGGAAGTCTCGACGGGGACCGCGACAAGGTCCCCCAGCACCGCGTCGGACAGGTCCACGAGCTGGTGCCGGCACAGCGCGAAGATCCCGGTCGGGGTCACCGACTCCGAGAGTGCTGCGGCGGCCCGTCCGGTGATCAGGTGGACACGTACACCCCTGTCGTCGTCCCCGGTGAGTTGGTCGAACTCGGGGCCGACGGCGTCGAGCCCCTGTTCGGTGAGGTACACCTCGACCACGTCGCCGTAACGCAGCGCGGCGGTCACCGCATTCGACCCCTCGGCCAGGAACCGTCCCGCCTTCTTCCGTGCCGTGGCACGGTGCAGTTTGGCCGCGTTGACGATGCGCGGGGTCCGTTCGGTGAAGGGCTCGTCACCCATCCAGGTCCGCCAGTCGGCTGCGAGGGGACGTGCGGTGGACGGTGCGGACGGGTTCTCAGTCATGGTCCACGATTCTAGCGTGGCGGGGTGTCGGCCGGCCCGACTGCCCGACCTCCTCCGGGCCCCCGGAAACGCGGAAACCGCGCCGACCGTCCGTGCGGTGCACGGGGCGGTGGCGCGGTGGAACGCAGGGGCCCTTAGTTCGAGACCGGTGCGTTGACGTCCTCGGGGAGGGCGGCCTTGGCTGCCTCGACGAGGGCGGTGAAGGCCTGCGGGTCCGAGACGGCGATCTCGGCCAGGTTCTTCCGGTCGACCTCGATGCCGGCGAGACGCAGGCCCTGGATTAGACGGTTGTAGGTGATGTCGTTCGCGCGGGCGGCGGCGTTGATGCGCTGGATCCACAGCTTGCGGAACTCACCCTTGCGAGCACGACGGTCGCGGAACGCGTAGGTCTTGGAGTGGAGGACCTGCTCCTTGGCCTTGCGGTACAGGCGGGAGCGCTGGCCGCGGTAGCCGGAGGCCTCGTTGAGGATCTCGCGACGCTTCTTCTTCGCGTTCACTGAGCGCTTGACACGTGCCATGGTGGGACGTCCTTATCTTCTAGCTTTGTGATCTTCGGGATTCACCGGATCACCGGTGGTCCCTGGAATTACGGAATACGAGTCGAGACGGTGTAGGCGCTCAGGCCTTGCCCAGCAGGCGCTTGATGCGCTTGACGTCCGCCGGTGCAACTTCCTCGGTGCCCTTGAGGCGACGGGTGCGCTTGGAGGGCTTGCCCTCCAGCAGGTGGCGACGGTTCGCCTGCTCGCGACGCAGCTTGCCGGAACCGGTGACCTTGATGCGCTTGGCGGTGCCCTTGTGGGTCTTCTGCTTCATCGTGGATCCTTAACTTCTTCGTGGGTAGGTGCCGACCGGAGGTCGGGGAACTACTTCTTGCCCTTGCGGACAGGTCCCAGCACCATCGTCATATTGCGACCGTCCTGCTTTGCACGGGTCTCAACAACGCCGAACTCACGCACATCGTCCGCCAGCCGCTCGAGCAGCCTGAAACCCAGTTCGGGACGGGACTGCTCCCGTCCACGGAACATGATGGTGACCTTGACCTTGGACCCCTTCTCCAGGAACCGGACCACGTTGGACTTCTTCGTCTCGTAGTCGTTGTCGCTGATCTTGGGGCGGAACTTCTGCTCCTTGACCACGGTCTGCTGCTGGTTCTTGCGGGACTCGCGGGCCTTCTGGTCCTGTTCGTACTTGAATTTGCCGAAGTCCATGATCTTGCACACGGGCGGCTTGGCGTTCGGTGCGACCTCAACCAGGTCGAGATCTGCGTCATAGGCCAGCTTGCGTGCATCGTCGATTCGGACGATACCGACCTGTTCGCCACCCGGACCGACGAGTCGGACCTCGGGAACTCGAATCCGGTCGTTTATGCGAGCTTGTGCGCTGATGAGAACTCCTCAGTAGCAGTGGTAGAAACGTGTACCGCGTACTGCGAGTGCTGTCCCCCCGGACGATACTTCTGTACCGTACCTCGGACGGCCCCGATCGTTCCACAGTGTGGTTGCCGGTGACCGTTCCAGTGACCCGAGCCCTGCCGAACCGGCGGTCTCAGGTGGGAGTGACTCCACTTGCAGCCTGACATCGTTGACAGGCGGTAGTGGACAACACCGTAGCAGAACACGGGAACATGACACAAACGCCCGCCGTCAACCCACCCGGCTGCTAGTTTCATTTCATGAACGAGACACATACGCCCGGGGGCAGGCCTGAGGACATCGACGTCCTCCGCCGGCAGCTCGAGGTCTCTCTCCAACGCTCCGAGGCCGCCCACCGGGAGACCGTGAGAATCACCAACGAACTGCTCGCGCGGCTGCACTCCCGCGTCCCTGGGCCCGAGGAATCCCCGCGGACACCGGAAGGCTACCGGCCCGAGTCCTGGCCGACCGCCGGCCCGGTGACCGCCGGCTCGGTGACGACCGCATCGCCGCCACCGCTGCCGCCACCGCCATCGACTCCCGCCCCGGTCCTCGGACCTGTGGGGAGGTTCCTGGAGGACAAGGACAAGGTCACCCTGGGGGTCTCGGTCCTCGGCGGTGTGATCACCGTGATCGGGCTGGTGTTCCTCGCCGTCCAGGCGTTCAGCCGGGGGTGGCTGGGGCCCGCCAGCGCAGTCTCCGGTGCCGCCGTGCTCTGCCTGCTGCTCATCCTCGGGGGATTCGCGGTGCACCGGCGGAGCCCCGACGGCCCGACTGCCGCGGCGTTGGTCAGTGCCGGCGTCCTCGGCATGTTCACCGACCTCTGGGTGCTGGTCTTCGGACTGGGCTGGCTGGATCCCGGGCTCGGTGTCGTGCTGGTGGCGGCGATCGCCTCCGCCGGCATGATCACCGCCTGGAGCTGGTCCCGTCAACCTCTCGCGGTTGTCCTGCTGCTGGCCGGCGCAGGTTTCCTCACTCCGGCTGTCCTGCATCTCCTGCAGGTCACCGACTCCTCACGTTTCGATGCGCTGTCTCTCATCGCCGTCGCGCTCACCGGAGCGGCGACGACACTGCACCGGGAGTGGAAGGTGGTCTCCCTGTCCTCGGCGGCCGTCTTCTCACTGGGGGCCGCCGTCCTCTTCGGAGACGGACAACTCGCCGCCCTCACGGGAAGCGCGCTCGTCGGCACCGCACTCATGTGCCTGCTGGCGGCCTCCACGCCCCCGCAGAGCGCTGCGCTCGCCGCGGTCTCCCGCTGGATCCCGGTGTCGACGTTCCCCACCGTCCTCCTCCTCTCCGATGCCGCGGGCCGTCTCGAGGTCACCGCGACGACGATCTCCTGCCTCGCCGTCGCCGGGGCGCCGGTCGCCTACGCAGCCGGCAGGGCGGTCGTCACCGGGATCTCCCTGCGGACGCAGGTCAGTTCCCCGGAACACGCTGACCCGCGGGTTGCCACGCTGCAGGCGGCACTGTGCAGCGGTATCGCCGGCATTGTCGCGGTCCTGATGATCCGTCAGGACGACCCCTACGTCACCGGGGCCCTGTGGTGGATGGTCGCGCTGACTGCACTGTCCACCGTTCTGCTGCTGCTGTCCGACCACCTGCCGGTACCGCTGGTGTGGATCGTCTTCGCCCTCACCCTGGCCTACGCCCTCCCCCGGGCGGTCCCCGCATGGGGTGGTGCGGACGTCTCCCCCGCACTGATGTGGCCGGTCCTGGTCCTGCTGGCTGTGCCCGGTGGACTGGCACTCGCCCGTTCACGGTCGCTCGGGGCGACGAGGGAGATCTCCCTCGCTCTCGCCGCACTGCTGCTCGTTCTCGTCACCTCCGCCATCCCGTTGATCTTCGTCACGGTGAGCGACACCGACGTCGCCTTCATGGCCGGGCATCTGGTCACCTCGGTCACCTGGATGGGACTCGGGGTGGCCATGCTGATCCGGGACAACGGAGCGTCCGGGCTGGCACTGGCCCTGTTGGCCGCGGCGAAGCTGGTGTTCTTCGACCTCTCGGCACTCGCGGGCCTGATCCAGGTGGCGGCGTTCATCATCTGCGGCGCGATTCTCCTGGGCGCCGCGATCCTCCGCGAACGGCGACGGCCGGCACCTGCGACTCCCCCGGGTACGGACCGGTCAGAGCAGGTCCCTGAGGAACGACCCCGTGTGTGACCCCTCCACTGTGGCGACCTCCTCCGGCGTCCCTTCCGCGACCACCGTGCCGCCGCCCGAACCGCCTTCAGGCCCCATGTCGATGACCCAGTCCGCGGCCTTGATCACGTCCAGGTTGTGCTCGATGACCAGCACCGTGTTGCCCTTGTCCACGAGTCCCTGGATCACCAGCATCAGCTTGCGGATGTCCTCGAAGTGCAGGCCGGTGGTGGGTTCGTCGAGGATGTAGACGGTCCGCCCGTTGGAACGTTTCTGGAGCTCACTGGCCAGCTTCACGCGTTGGGCCTCACCACCGGACAGTGTGGTCGCCGCCTGTCCGAGCCGCAGGTACCCCAGCCCGACATCCACGAGCGTGTCGAGGTACCGGGCGATCGAGGTGATCGGGGCGAAGAACTCCGCGGCCTCGTTGATCGGCATGTCCAGGACCTCGGAGATCGTCTTGCCCTTGTAGTGGACCTCCAGGGTCTCCCGGTTGTACCGGGCGCCGTTGCACACCTCGCAGGGCACGTAGACGTCCGGGAGGAAGTTCATCTCGATCTTCAACGTCCCGTCGCCGCGGCAGGCCTCACACCGTCCACCCTTGACGTTGAAGCTGAACCGGCCCGCCTTGTAGCCGCGGACCTTGGCCTCGGTCGTCTCGGCGAAGAGGTTCCGGATCTTGTCGAAGACGCCGGTGTAGGTCGCCGGGTTGGAGCGCGGGGTCCGGCCGATCGGACTCTGGTCCACCCGCACGAGCTTGTCGAGCTGGTCGAGCCCGGTGACCTTGCGGTGGTGGCCGGGGACCTGCCGTGCGCCGTTGAGCTCGTTGGCCAGGACCTGGGCCAGGATCCCGTTGACGAGACTCGACTTCCCCGAGCCCGAGACACCGGTGACGCAGGTCAGGATTCCGAGGGGGAAACTGACGGTGACGTCCCTGAGGTTGTTCTCGGTCGCACCGTGCACGGTGATGGTCCGTGACCGGTCCACCGGCCGCCGCTTGTCGGGGACGGCGAGGAGCCTGCTCCCGGAGAGGTACTGCCCGGTGAGCGACTCTCCGGCCTCCAGAATTCCGTCGGGCTCGCCTTCGTAGACGATCCGTCCTCCGTACTCACCGGCGCGTGGTCCGATGTCCACCAGCCAGTCGGCCGTCCTGATGGTCTCCTCGTCATGCTCGACGACGATCAGCGTGTTTCCGAGGTCACGCAGGTGCTGCAGAGTCCTGATCAACCGCTTGTTGTCGCGCTGGTGCAACCCGATCGACGGTTCGTCGAGAACGTAGAGCACCCCGGCGAGCCCGGAGCCGATCTGGGTGGCCAGCCGGATGCGCTGGGCCTCACCACCGGACAGGGTCGCCGCGGCGCGGGACAGGTTGAGGTAGTTCAGACCCACGTCGAGCAGGAACGTCAGCCTCGCCTGGATCTCCTTCAGCACCCGTCCGGCGATCATCTCGTCGCGGCGGGACAGGCTCAGCCGGTCCAGGAAGTCGCTGGCCTCCTCGATGCTCAGGTCGGAGACGTCGGCGATCGACTTCTCCCCGAGCTCCGAGCTGATGGTGACCATCCGGATCTCCGGGCGCAGGCGGGTCCCCTCACAGGTCGTGCAGGGCACCTCCCGCATGTACCCGAGGAAACGCTCCTTCTGGTGCTCGCTCTCGGCCTGGTCGATCTTGCGGTGCAGATAAGGCATGACACCCTCGAACGGCGCCGAGTACTGCCGCGAGCGGCCGTAGCGGTTGCGGTAACGGACGGTGATCTCCTCCGGGTGCCCCTGGAGCACGGCCTTTCGTTCCTTCTTCGTGAGATCGCACCACGGCGTCCGCGGGTCCACGCCGATGTTCTCGGCGAGCGCCGCGAGGAGCTTGTCGAAGTACTTGTGGTTCGGGCTGGACGCCCAGGGCGCCACCGCGGTCAGCAGCGGCGCCTCCTCGTCCGGGATGACCAGCTTCTCGTCCACCTCCAGACGGGTCCCGAGGCCGTCACACACCGGACACGCACCGTAGGGACTGTTGAAGGAGAAGCTCCGGGGCTCCAGTTCGTCGATCGCGAGCGGGTGCCCGTTGGGGCAGGCCATGTGCTCCGAGAAACGCCTGTAGCGGTTCTCGTCGGTCTCCTCGAGGCCCACGAAGTCGATGACCACCCGTCCGTCGGCGAGCCGCAACGCCGTCTCCACCGAGTCGGTGAGGCGCTGCTTCTGGGAGGATTTCACCTGCAGACGGTCGACGATCACGTCGATGTCGTGCTTGACCTGCTTTTCCAGGGTGGGCGGGTCCGACAGCCGGAAGGTCTCCCCGTCGACGAGCACGCGGGAGTACCCCTCGGAGGCGAGGTTCTCGAAGAGGTCGACGAACTCGCCCTTCCTTGTCCGTACGACCGGTGCGAGCACCTGGAACTTCAGGCCCTGCTCCATCTCCAGGATCTGGTCGACGATCTGCTGCGGTGTCTGGGCCTGGATACGCTCCCCGCATTCCGGGCAGTGCGCGACACCGGTGCGGGCGAAGAGCAGGCGGAGGTAGTCGTGGATCTCGGTGATCGTGCCCACGGTCGACCTGGGGTTGCGGTTCGTGGACTTCTGGTCGATGGACACCGCAGGGGACAGTCCCTCGATGAGGTCGACGTCGGGCTTGTCCATCTGCCCGAGGAACTGGCGGGCGTAGGACGACAGCGACTCCACGTACCGTCTCTGACCTTCGGCGAAGATGGTGTCGAACGCCAGCGACGACTTCCCTGAGCCGGACAGCCCGGTGAAGACGATCATCCGCTCCCGCGGCAGGTCGATGTCCACGCCCTGCAGATTGTGTTCCCGCGCTCCGCGCACGGTGAGGATCTCAGCCACCCGGTTCTCCTTCATGGAAGTTCATCACTGCGTCGCCATCGTACGTGAAGGCCCCCGCGCAGTCGAACGGATAGTCGAAAATCGGGGCTCCGTCCCGTCGTCGGCGGCGCTATGGTGGGGGCCATGGATTCCGCACAGGTCACCACGACGACAGTAGGCCCGATGGGCAACAACTGCTACCTGGTCAGCGCGGGCGGAGACGCCCTGCTGATCGACGCGGCGGACGAGGCCGGGCGCCTGCTCGCCGTTGCCGCGGACGCCGGGGTGAGAATCACCGACGTCCTGACCACCCACCGCCACCACGACCATGTCCAGGCCCTGGCGGATGTGCTGGAGGCCACCGGGGCGCGTCACCACGCCTCGGTCCAGGACGCACCGGATCTGCCGGTCGCCGTCGACCGGACCTGGGGTCACGACGCGGACGACGACACTCCGGAGCCCTTCACCACCTCCTCCCCCTCACTCGACGCCCTCGGCATGCGGCTGATCCTGCTGCGTGGCCACACCGCCGGCGGTCTGGGTGTGATCCTCCCGCGGCACGACGGGCCCGACGACCTCTTCCCCGGGGACAGCCTGTTCCCCGGCGGGGTGGGCAAGACCTCGTCACCGGAGGATTTCTCGTCGCTGATCTCCGACGTCGAGCGCCGTTGCTTCACCCTCCCCGACGACACCCGGGTGCACCCGGGTCACGGTGACGGCACGACGATCGGCGCCGAACGCCCGCACCTCGGTGAGTGGCGCGAACGAGGGTGGTGAGTGGCGGACACTCCCCGTACCTCCGGCCGCGTAGAATGGTCGTCCTGTTGCGCGAGCGACGGACGTCCTTCGAGAGATCCAGGAGACCATGAGCGCCACCCCTTCCGAGCACCCCGACATCGTCGCGGAGCAGGAACACCTCGACCAGCTGCTCGCCGTCGTCGACGAGGCGCGCGAACGTCTCACCGACCGGTTGCGAACGGCGCAACGTCGTCGGGCGGACATCGACCAGCCGCAGACGCTCCTCGAGCGTGACCACGAGACCTTCGAGATCGCCGGACGGCTCGACGAGTTCTCGGCGGCGGAGATCGGACTGTTCTTCGGACGTATCGACGTCGACGACGACGAGCCCGAGAACCCCGTCGCCGACTCCGACGGTGGACCGGCACTCGACCGTCGCTACATCGGCAGGATCGGCCTGCACACCGCCGACGACGAGATGCGCACGCTGCTCATGGACTGGCGTGCGCCGCTGGCCCGTCCGTTCTACCTGGCCACCACCCTCCACCCCGAGGGCGTCCATGTCCGACGGCACATCCGGACACGTGGACGCACGGTGACCGACGTGGCCGACGAGCGTCTCTCCGGGGGCGACGGTGCCGTGCCCGACGGGCGCGACGGTTCCGTCGCCCGGGAGGGCGCACTGCTGCACGCGGTGAACCGCGCCCGGGACCGGCACATGCACGACATCGTCGACACCATCGTCGCTGAACAGGACCGGATCATCCGCGAGGAGCACCGGGGGGTGACGGTGGTGCAGGGTGGACCGGGCACGGGCAAGACCGCCGTCGCCCTGCACCGGACCGCCTACCTGCTGTACACCTGGCGCGAGCAGCTGTCGAACACCGGCGTTCTGATCATCGGCCCGAACCGGCGTTTCCTGGACTACATCTCCCAGGTGCTCCCGAGTCTCGGTGAGACCGGGGTCGTCCTGGCCACCCCGGGATCCCTGCTGCCCGGGATCACCGCCCGGCCGCTGAGCGCGGAGACCCTCACCGCCCAGGAGGTCAAGGGATCACCGGAGATGCTCGAGATCCTCTCTCGGGCCGTGCGGGACCTGCAGACGGTACCGGACCGCAGCATCGACTTCCTCGTCGACGGGGTCACGGTGTCGTTGACCCCGCAGATCGCACGGCAGGCCCGGACGCGGGCCCGACGGACACACCGTCCCCACAACCTGGCACGCAGCCGTTTCCGGGAGGCCGTCCTCGACCTGATGCGCGACGCGATGGCCGACTCCATCGGCGCGGACCCGCTCGGCGGGGAGAACCTGCTGACCGCCTCGGACCGCGACCAGCTCCGGGAGGACCTGGCCGCGGAACCTGACATCGCCGAGGCGGTGGAGGGACTCTGGCCGGAGTTGACCGCCGAGGAGGTTCTCGCGGGTCTCTACGGCTCACGGCAGGCCGTGGACTCCGCCGCCGCCGACTACGACGACCTCACCCGGGAGGCCCTGCTCCGCGAAAGCGCACCTGACGCATGGACCGAGGCCGATGCGCCGCTGCTGGACGAGCTCGCGGAGATCCTGGGGATCGCCGGTGCCGAGGAGGCCGAAGCCGAGGAACGACGTCGGTGGCGCTCCCAGGTCGACGAGGCCCAGGAGGCCCTCGACATTCTCAGCGGTTCGGCGTACCAGGACCTCGACGACGGCACCGACGCCGAGATCCTCATGGCCTACGACGTGATCGACGCCGAGCAGCTCGCCGAGCGGCAGCGGGTCCGGTCCTCGATGTCCACCGCCGAACGCGCCGCCGCCGACCGCACCTGGGCGTTCGGTCACGTCATCGTTGACGAGGCGCAGGAGCTGTCCGCCATGGCGTGGCGGATGATCTTCCGCCGGTCCCCCAACCGGTGGATGACCCTGGTCGGCGACCCTGCCCAGACCGGCAGCCCTGCCGGGGTCGAGGACTGGGCGAGCGCCCTTGAACCGTTCGTGAAGGACCGTTGGAAGCTCCACGAGCTGACCGTGAACTACCGGACCCCCTCCGACATCTCCGCGGTGGCGACGAGCATTCTCGCCGAGGTGGCGCCCGGTCAGGACGTTCCCACCTGCCTGCGCGAGACCGGCTCGGGAATCCGGGACTTCCCGGTGGGGCAGATCGACGACGCGGTGGCCGGTGCCGTCCGGGCCGCCGGCGAGGGACTGGTCGGGGTCATCGCCGCACCGGAACGGGTCGCCGGGCTGGACCGGCGCTTCGGGGCGGACTCGGTGCTGGTCTCCGACGTCAACGGTGCCAAGGGCCTGGAGTTCGACGAGGTCGTCCTGGTCGAACCGGAGGAGATCGCGTCCGGGTCACCCCAGGGGTTCAATGACCTCTACGTGGCGGTCACCCGCGCTACCCAGGGGCTCAGCCTCGTCCACGACCTGCCGTTGCCCTGGTAGGAAGGTGTCATGGACACTTCAGGGATCTCCGACCGCGACCGTGGTTTCCTCCGGATGGCCGTCTCCCTCGCCCGTGAGGCCCGGCATGCCGGCGACGAGGCCTTCGGGACGGTCCTGGTCGGCCCGGGCGACACCGTCCTGTTCACCGACCGCAACCGGGTGGTGACCGGTGCCAGCCCTCTCCTCCATCCGGAGTTCACCGCCGCCGAGTGGGCGGTCGCCAACCTCTCTTCGTCGGAGCGGGCGCGATGCACGGTGTACACCTCCGGTGAACACTGTCCGATGTGCGCGGCCGCACACGGGTGGGCCGGCCTCGGACGGATCGTGTACGCGTCGTCGGCGGACCAGTTCAGGCGGTGGGCCCTCGAGGACGGGCGACCGGAGTCACCGGTGGCTGCGCTGGAGGTCACCGACATCGTGCCCGGGGCCGTGGTAGACGGCCCCGATCCCGGGCTCGCCCGGGAGGTCCGCGAACTCCACCGGCCCTGACAGGGGCGTCAGACGGTGTGGACGATCATCACGTCGCAGTCGGACTGACGGGCGACGTCCGCGGGGACGGACCCGAGCAGGCGGCCGGTCAGTGAATTGATGCCGCGGTTGCCGACGACGAGCAGGTCCGCGGACTCGTCGGTGACGATGCCCATGAGGGCGTCCACCGGCGCCCCCTCCTTCACGGCGGTGGAGATCTTCGTCGCCCCGACCTCCTGCGCGGCGGCGACGGCGGCGGCCAGGTTCTCCTGGGCCGGGTCACCCCCGACCACCGTCTTCGAGTCCATCCGGATGGCCTTCACCGCCGATTCGGCGTTCTTGTAGTAGGCGCAGCCGATGACGAGCCGGGCATCGAATGCCGCGGCCAGCGCTGCCGCGCGTTTCACCGCCAGGACGGATGACGAGGATCCGTCGGTTCCGACGACGATGGTCTCATAGGTGGTGCTATCGCTCACTGCCAGCCCTCTGTGGTTGCGGTTGGTTTCCACACGAAAGCCTACCCCAGTCAGATGCCCGCTTCGATCATGCCGCGCAGTTCCTTCTTCAGGTCGGCTATCTCGTCCCTCAGCCGGCCGGCGAGCTCGAACTTGAGCTCCCGCGCGGCGTCCTGCATCTGGGTGGTGAGGTCGGCGATCAGCTTCTCCAGGTCCGGCCGCGCCAGCGAGCCGGCGTCCCGCGCCCCTGCCGTCGCCTGGTCTCCGGAGGCGACGTTGAGGTCCGCGCCGACACCGGTGGCCCCGTCGTCCCCGTCGCCCCGGTTCTCGTACACCTGGTCGAGGATGTCGGCGATGGCCTTGCGGAGCGGCTGCGGGTCGATCCCGTGCTCCTTGTTGTAGGCGATCTGCTTGGCGCGGCGCCGTTCGGTCTCGTCCATCGCGTACCGCATGGAGTCGGTGATCTTGTCGGCGTACATGATCACCTCGCCTGAGACGTTCCGGGCGGCACGGCCGATGGTCTGCACCAGCGAGCGCTCCGAGCGCAGGAAGCCCTCCTTGTCCGCGTCGAGGATCGCGACCAGGGAGACCTCCGGCAGGTCCAGTCCCTCCCGCAGGAGGTTGATGCCCACCAGGACGTCGTACTCCCCCAGTCGCAGCTGCCGCAGCAGTTCGACACGTCGGAGGGTGTCGATGTCGGAGTGCATGTAGCGCACCCGCACCCCGTGCTCGAGGAGGTAGTCGGTGAGGTCCTCCGCCATGCGCTTGGTCAAGGTGGTCACCAGCACTCGTTCCTGTTTCTCGGTGCGCTGGCGGATCTGCTCGATGAGGTCGTCGATCTGCCCCTCTGTGGGGCGTACCTCGACCTTCGGGTCGACGAGGCCGGTGGGACGGATGACCTGTTCGACGAACTCGCCGCCCGCCGCGGCCATCTCGTAGTCGCCGGGTGTGGCCGACATGTAGACGCACTGCCCCTTGCGGTCGTCGAACTCCTCCCAGGTCAACGGACGGTTGTCGAGGGCGCTGGGCAGTCGGAAGCCGAAGTCGACGAGGTTGCGCTTACGTGACATGTCGCCCTCGAACATGCCGCCGATCTGGGGGACGGTGACGTGCGACTCGTCGATGATGGTGAGGTAGTCGTCAGGGAAGTAGTCGATCAACGTCGCCGGCGCCGACCCCGCCTCACGCTGGTCCACGTGGCGGGAGTAGTTCTCGATGCCCGAGCAGTAGCCGACCTGCTGGATCATCTCGAGGTCGTACTCGGTACGCATCCGGAGCCGTTGGGCCTCGAGCAGTTTGCCGCGTCCCTCCAGTTCGGCGACCCGTTCCTCCAGCTCGGCGCGGATGTCCTCCATCGCCTTCTCCATCCGTTCGGGCCCGGCGACGTAGTGGGTCGCCGGGAAGATCCGGATGTCCTCGACCTCCCGGATCACGTCACCGGTCAGCGGGTGGATGTAGAAGAGGCTGTCGATCTCGTCCCCGAAGAACTCGACGCGCACCGCCAGTTCCTCGTAGGCCGGGATGATGTCGACGACGTCCCCCTTCACCCGGAACGCCCCACGGGTGAAGGAGACGTCGTTGCGGTCGTACTGGATGTCGACGAGGAGCCGGAGGAAGCGGTCCCGTTCGACCTCCTCACCGACCTTGAGCACGACCGACCGGTCGAGGTAGGACTGCGGGGTACCGAGCCCGTAGATGCACGACACCGAGGACACCACGACCACGTCGCGCCGCGACAGGAGGTTCGAGGTGGCGGAGTGCCGGAGGCGTTCCACGTCGTCGTTGATCGAGGAGTCCTTCTCGATGTAGGTGTCCGTCTGCGCGATGTACGCCTCGGGCTGGTAGTAGTCGTAGTAGCTGACGAAGTACTCGACGGCGTTGTTGGGGAGCAGGCTGCGGAGTTCATTGGCGAGCTGCGCCGCGAGGGTCTTGTTGGGGGCCATGACCAGTGTGGGTCGCTGCTGCTGCTCGATGAGCCAGGCGGCGGTGGCGGACTTTCCGGTGCCCGTCGCGCCCATGAGGACGATGTCGCGTTCCCCACGGTTGAGCCGTTCGTCCAGTTCCCGGATCGCGGCCGGCTGGTCGCCGGCGGGTTCGTAGTCGCTGATGACCTCGAATCTCGCGTCGGTGCGCTCCACCTCCCCGACCGGCCGGAACTCGGACTCGGAGAGGACGGGGTGTTCTGCTGCGAAGGCCATGAGGGGCTACACCTCTTCCCAGAACGCGTCGACCTGGGCGATCAGCGACGCCAGGTCCCCGCTGTTGTCGAGGACGACGTCCGCCGCGGCGAGCCTCGTCTCGCGGTCCACCTGGGCGGCTATCCGTCGGCGCGCGTCGTCCTCGTCCAGGCCCCGTGACTCGACGAGGCGGCTGATCCGGACGTCGTCGGGGGCGTCGACGACGAGGACGGTGTCCACTGTCTCCGCCTCCCCGTTCTCGATGAGCAGGGGCATGTCGTAGACGACGACGTCGTGCCCCTCCGCCTCGGCCTCCCTGAAGAGCTCAGTGGTGCGCTCCCGGATACGGGGGTGCGTGATGGCGTTGAGCGTGTCCGTGGCGTCGGCCGAGGCGAAGGCCTGCCGCGCCAGTTCCGCCCGGTCCAGCCCGCCCCCGGGGGCGAGGATCCCGTCGAAGGCCTCGGCGAGTTCAGCGAGGGCCGGTTGTCCCGGTTCCACGATCTCCCGGGCGATCCTGTCCGCGTCCACGACGAACGCGCCCTTCTGCCGGAGCCGTTCGGCCACTGTCGTCTTGCCGGAACCGATGCCACCTGTCAGGCCGATAATGCGCATGTCGTCAAGGATAGCGCTGTGGACCGTCCCGGGGCAGCCTGCACTCAGGAGCCGGCGACGGATCCACCGCCGGACGACGTCAGGGCGGCCCCGGCCGCCGTGAGGCACTGGACGTTCGCCGAGTTGGCGTTGGCGAAGATGTACCTCAGCCGGTTGGCCGTCTCCCGGGCACCGGCCTCGTTCGCCTCCTCCCACCGCCCGGCGATCTCGGAGAGCCGTTCCCCGGTCTCCGTGCAGAAGATCTGGTCACCGGTGCCGAGGTGACGGTTCAGCAGGCTGCCCGCCGGTCCGTCCACCTCCCGGAGCGCAGGAAGGTCGGGGACCTCCCCCGTCGTGTCCGCCAGGGCCGGCGTGACGGTGAGCGCACCTCCCGCCAGCAGGAGAGCGACGAGCGCCTTCACCGGCGCGCCGGTGCCGCGCCGCGTCGTCCCCGGAAAAGATTCGCGAGTCATGACAGTGAACTATAGTCGCGATACACCCCTTGTATAACTTTAGTGACATTTCTTCACAGGAGCCCCATGATCTCCCCCGCTCTCCGCCGGGTCTCGACACTGACCCTCACCACCGTCGCCACAGCGGCGGTGGCCACCGTCGTCGGCGCCGCCTCCGCCGGTGCCGCACCGTGCGACACCTACTCCCCCGACCTCTCCGACCGCGCATCCGCCCTGTTGAGCTCAGGTTCAGGCGGAACCGGATCCCTGACCTCCTGGGCGGACGGCACCCCCTGGGACCTGCCGGACGTCTCCGCCCCGACGGAGGCCCTGTACATGGTCACCGGCCCGAACAGCCCCGACGAGACCCATGCCCTGGGGCTGGCGTCGACGGACCTGGGATTCATGTGGGACGCCGGCGGTGGGCGGACACTCATCGCCTTCGGCGACAGCTTCGGGTGCGCATCCGGGCTGAGCGGCTGGCACTCCAACGCCCTGTTCAGCTCCCGGGACACCGACCCGTCCGACGGGCTGCTCATCGACGGCTCCGCCGCCGGCGGGCGGTCCGGCGAGTTCCTCCCGCCGTCACTCAAGACACCCGGCGTGGAGCACACCAGGATCCCCACGTCCGGGATCGAGGTCGACGGCGACCAGTACGTCGACTTCATGTCGGTGAGGTCGTGGGGGCAGCCCGGCAGGTGGACCACCAACTACGCCCAGACGGTGCGGTCCACCGACGGCGGACAGGAGTTCCACCCGGTCGGGGAATCCACCCGTGCGTCCTCCCGTGCCTCCGACGACGACCGGGTCGCCGGTGCCGTCGACGGCCGGCCCGTCAACGACGCCTTCCAGATGACCGCACTGACGAAGCACAGTGAGAACGGCAGGGACTACGTCTACGCCTACGGCACCCCGTCCGGCCGGGCCGGCTCCGCGGCACTGGCCCGCATCAGCGAGGAGACGTTCCCGGACTGGTCGACGGCCGAGTACTGGGACGGGTCAGCCTGGGTCGGGGACGCGGCGGCTGCGGCGACGGTCCTCGACGGCAGGGTGTCGGAGCTGTCGGTGCAGTACAACGAGCACCGGGACTCGTGGCTGGCGATGTACGAGTCGACCGAGGGGATCGTCCTGCGGGAGGCGGCGAACCCCACCGGGCCGTGGTCGACGAAGAAGACGGTGGTCTCCCGACTCCGGTCACCCGACGCCTACGGTGCCTTCATGCTGCCGAGGCAGGATCCGCGGGACCCGTCCCGGCTGTACTTCGTCATGTCGACGTGGTCCGGGTACAACACGGCGATGCTGCGGACCGACGTCGACGCCGTCCTCGGCTGACCGGGCAGCGACACGGAGACACCCCGGGAGGGTTCACGGTGGAACCCGCCCGGGGTGTCGGCGTTACCGGGGACCCCGGCAGGGACGAGGTGACTAACGCTCGATGATGGCGGTGACGCCCTGTCCACCTGCGGCACAGATGGAGACCAGGGTACGGCCGCCACCGTTCTCCTCGAGGGTCTTCGCCGCGGTGGCGATGATGCGGCCACCGGTGGCGGCGAAGGGGTGGCCGGCGGCCAGCGAGGAACCCTTGACGTTGAGCTTCGCACGGTCGATGGCACCCAGCGGGGCGTCCAGGCCCAGACGGTCGCGGCAGTAGTCCTCGGACTCCCAGGCCTGCAGGGTCGCCAGGGTCTGGGAGGCGAAGGCCTCGTGGATCTCGTAGAAGTCGAAGTCCTGGAGGGTCAGGCCGTTGCGCTCCAGCAGGCGCGGCACGGCGTAGGTCGGGGACATCAGCAGGCCGTCCGGGGTGAGCCCGTCGCGACCGTGCAGGAAGTCGACGGAGGCTGTCTCGGAGTCAACCAGGTAGGCACGGACCGGGAGGTTGTGCTCCTCGGCCCACTCCTCGGAGGCGAGCAGCACGGCGGAGGCGCCGTCGGTCAGCGGGGTGGAGTTGGCGGCGGTCATCGTCGCCTGGGTGCCGTGGGCGGCCGCGTCCTTCTTGCCGAAGACCGGCTTGAGCTTCGCCAGCTTCTCGACCGTGGAGTCGGGGCGCAGGTTGGTGTCGCGCTGCACACCCAGGAAGGGTGTCACGAGGTCGTCGAAGAACCCGGCCTCGTAGGCGGCGGCGAGCTTCTGGTGGGACTCGACGGCCAACTGGTCCTGGTCCTCACGGCTCACGTTGAGCTCGCGGGCGGTGATCGCGGCGTGGTCACCCATGGACAGACCGGTGCGCGGCTCGCCGTTCTGCGGCTGTTCCGGGGCGATCTGGGACGGACGCACGCTACCCAGCAGCTTGACCATCTCGCCGGTGGTCTTGGCGTTGTTGACCTTGATCAGGGTCTTGCGCAGCTCGTCGTTGACGGCGAGGGGGGCGTCGGACGTCGTGTCGGTGCCACCGGCGATACCGGCGTCGATGCGTCCGAGCGCGATGGCGTCAGCGACCTGGATGGCGGCGGCCAGTCCGGTGCCGCAGGCCTGCTGGAGGTCGAAGGCGGGGGTCTGGGAGTTCAGCGCGGAACCCAGGACGACCTCACGGGTCATGTTGAAGTCACGGGCGTGCTTGAGGACGGCTCCGGCGACGACCATGCCCAGCTTCTCGTCCTGCAGGCCGTAA
Source organism: Corynebacterium sp. (assembly GCF_022712195.1). Classification (GTDB taxonomy): domain Bacteria; phylum Actinomycetota; class Actinomycetes; order Mycobacteriales; family Mycobacteriaceae; genus Corynebacterium. The sequence continues at coordinate 31,444 of NZ_JALAGY010000013.1, forward strand.
CGTGCGACCAGCCCGTTGATGGCCGCAGTCAGCATGTCCTGGTTGGACGCGTTCGCGAACTCCTTGTTGGAGCGGGCGAAGGGAGTGCGGTTGCCGCCGAGGATGGCGACCTTACGAGGCGAAGTAGTCATCTGGATGTCTCTCCATCGTGTGTTGTCGTGTCGTCGTGGGTCGTGGTGTCTGCCAGACGTTTCCGGAAAGTTTACCGGCACGGTCCCGTCTGGTCCGGCCCCTGAACTTTTGTGTAACCCCCGTCACGGAATCTTGAGACGTGGTTCGGGGTCACACACTAGGGTACAAATGTGAACATACATTGTTCGGGCGTCCGTAGGTACGCTTTCGAATAACGGATCCACTACCAAGGAGTTACGAACGTTGTCTTCCTCCAACAAGGGCCTGCTTGATCAGGTCGTCAATTCAGGGCTCGCAGGCAAGCTCGGCGTCCCCCAGGGTGAGCCGCTGCGGCGCTACAAGAAGGGTGAGCCCGCACTGGACGGTCCGGTCGTCATCGGCGGCGAGGGCCGTGTCGCCGCAGGCATCGCACCGCTCCTGGGCAACGACTACCAGTTCATCGACGGTGGCGCCGACGCCAAGCGCGCCGCACTGGTCTTCGACGCGACCGGCATCACCACTCCGGAGGAGCTCCACCAGCTCTTCGACTTCTTCAACCCGCAGATGCGCAAGCTGCTCCCCTGTGCCCGGATCGTGGTCATCGGCACCACCCCCGAACTGGTGAAGGACCGTGACGAGCACATCGTCCAGCGGTCCCTCGAAGGGTTCACCCGGTCGGTGGCCAAGGAGCTGCGCCGCGGCGCGACGGCACAGCTGGTCTACGTCGCCCCGGAGACCTCCTCGTCCGACCTGAGCGGACTCGAGTCCACGCTGCGCTTCCTGCTGTCCGGCAAGTCCGCCTTCGTCGACGGCCAGGTCATCCGCGTCGGTGCCGACGCCTCCAGCGCACCCGAGTCCTGGGACGCCCCGCTCGCCGGCAAGATCGCCGTGGTCACCGGTGCCGCCCGCGGTATCGGCGCTGACATCGCCAAGGTGCTCGGCCGCGACGGGGCAAAGGTCATCTGCGTGGACATCCCCGCCGCCGGCGAGGGCCTCGCGGAGACCGCCAACGAGGTCAAGGGTTCCTCCCTGCCCCTCGACGTCACGTCCCCGGACGCCGCCGAGAAGATCAAGACCCATGCCGAGGAGCGCCACGGCGGCAAGGTGGACATCATCGTCCACAACGCCGGTGTCACCCGGGACAAGCTGCTCGCCAACATGGACGAGGGCCGCTGGAACATGGTGCAGAACATCAACCTCGTCGCGCCTGTCCGCATCACCGAGGGTCTGCTGGAGAACGGCGGTCTCGCCGACGGCGGACGCGTCGTGGGCGTCTCCTCCATGGCCGGCATCTCCGGCAACCGTGGCCAGACCAACTACGCCACCACCAAGGCCGGCGTGGTGGGCCTGGTCGACTCCTTCTCCGAGGAGCTCGCCGACAAGGGCATCACCGTCAACGCCGTGGCCCCGGGCTTCATCGAGACCGCGATGACCGACGCGATGCCGTTCGGCACCCGCGAGGTCGGCCGTCGCCTGAACTCCCTGGCACAGGGCGGTCACACGGTCGACGTCGCCGAGACCATCGCCTACTTCGCCGGCAACGCCTCAAACGCCGTGACCGGCAACACCGTGCGCGTCTGCGGCCAGAACCTGCTCGGCGCCTAGGAAGGAACCCCCACCGTGACTGTCACCTACAAGGAACTCCCCGCCATCCCCGACCTGATGACGGAGTACAAGGGCGCCGCCAAGAACATGGTCCCCGTGGTCGGCGCGAAGCGGTCAGCCACGAAGGACCCGTCGACCGGTTTCGAGGTCAAGGGCGTCACCATCGACATCCCCCACCTCGCCGCCTACGCGGACGCCACCGGCCTGCGTCTCGGCAATGAACTGCCGTACACCTACCCCTACGTGATCTCCTTCGCCCTGGTGATGAAGGTAATGTCGACCGACGACTTCCCCTTCAACGCCGTGGGCGGTGTGCACCTGACCAACGTCATCGAGCAGTCCCGCCCGTTGACGGTGGACGACGTCCTGCACATCCGCACCCACGCGGAGAACCTGCGCAAGCACCGTAAGGGCCTGCTCATCGACATGGTCACCGAGATCTTCGTCGAGGGCGAGGACGGCGACTCACCGGTCTGGCGGCAGACCTCCGGCTTCCTCGCCAAGGGCGCCCGTCTGTCGTCGTCCGCTGATCCCACCGTCGCCGCCCGCGACGAGGACACCGGCTCGCTCTTCGAGCGCCCCGAGATCCCGGCGGACCCCACGCCGACGGCGACTTGGCCGATCGACCAGGCCGGCATCAAGCTCTACGCGGACGCCTCCGGGGACAAGAACCCGATCCACGTGTCCTCGCTGGGCGCGAAGGCCTTCGGTTTCCCGGCGACGATCGCCCACGGCATGTGGTCGGCGGCCCGGATCCTCAGCGGTCTGGAGGGGCTCCTCCCCGCGGCCGGCACCTACTCGGTGGAGTTCGCCAAGCCTGTCGTCCTGCCGACGAAGGTCGCGTACTTCACCGAGAAGGACGGCGACAGCTGGAAGATCCAGTTGCGCAAGGCCTCCAAGCTGGAGACGCTCCACGCCGTCGCGGAGGTGACCCCGGCGTAGCCGGTGTCTCGGCGCACATCGCGTGCCACCTCACCGGGCCCCGCACACCGTCGGTGTGCGGGGCCTTCGTCGTCCCGCCCCGCTCAGACGGGGGTGAACGCGGCTCCGGTACGTATACTCCCTAGGGGTATAGACAACATCGACCGGAAAGCAGGGACCACCATGACCAAACGCCTGACCACACTCACCGTCACTGCCGTCGCCGGCGGCGCTCTGGCACTGGCGACACTGACCGCGTGCAGCTCCGACCAGAACGACAGCACAGCGGCGGGCGGCACCTCGGCGGAGTCCCCGGCGTCAGATCATTCAGACCACATGAACGGCATGAACGGCATGGAGCACCCGGCCGACGGAGGCCCCGCGCCTGAGGGCATGACCGAGGCGGACGACCCCGCCTTCCCGGTCGGCACCGAGGTGGTGCTCACCGCCGACCACATGGAAGGGATGGACGGGGCAACCGCCACGGTCACCGGCGCCTTCGACACCTTCACCTACTCGGTGTCCTACACCCCCACCGACGGCGGCGCTCCGGTGACCGACCACAGGTGGGTGGTCCAGGAGGAGATCGCCGACGCGGGCGACCGGCGGCTCGAGGACGGCGCGACCGTCACTCTCGAGGCCGACCACATGCCTGGCATGGACGGCGCCGAGGCGACCGTCGACAGTTCGACGGACGAGACGGTCTACATGGTCGACTACGAGGCCGACGGCATGACCATGACCAACCACAAGTGGGTCACCGAGAGCGAGATCCGCCCCGCGGAGTAGTACAGGAAGGTACGACCTTGTCCGGCGGCCCCGCCGTGACCCGGTAGACTCTGCGGCATGGACATGACCCCGGAGGACATCCGCGCCGTGACGTTCCGTAAGCCGGCATTCGGCCGCCGGGGGTACGACGAGGCGGCGGTCGACGCCTTCCTCGACCGCGTCACGGAGGCCGTCGCAGGTATGCGCAACCGGATCGCCGACCTCGAGCGCCAGCTCGCCTCACGCCCTCCCCGTCCCTGACACCGTCGACACCGGCCCGGTTACGCCGTGGTCGCGGGCTCCTCAGAGGCCGCTGTGACCGAGATGACGTCGTCACCGACGGCCACGGCCGACGCCGGCAGCCCCTCCACTGCCGCGAAACGCCTGGTGTTCACGACGACGACCGGCGTCACCGCAGAGTAGCCGGCGTCCCTGATCCGCTGGACGTCGAACCGGATCAGCGGGGTGCCGGCGGTCACCCGCTGTTTCTTCTCGACGAGAACCTCGAATCCCGCACCGTCCATCTTCACCGTGTCGATGCCGATGTGGATCAGCAGGTCGATACCGCTGTCCAGACGAAGCCCGACGGCGTGACCCGTCTTCTGGACAGTGAGTATCTTCCCGTCCGCCGGGGCCACCACCGTGTCCCCTGTGGGCTCGATCGCGATCCCCTGCCCCAGCGCCCCGGACGAGAAGGCGGGATCGTCGACTTCCGACAGGGGGACGGCACGTCCCGCCACGGGTGCCGTGACCTCGGTGACCGCACCCGGCTGCAGGGAGGGCTTCACAGCTTCCGCCCCCTCTGAAGCCCCTGAGGCCACTGCGGCGTCAGCGGCGTCGGCGGCGTCGGCGGCGTCGGCGGCGTCGGCGGCGGCGGCGTCGGCGTTCTGCTCTTTCTCCCGCTCCCGCTCCGCGGCGAGTCCCGCGAGGATCTCCGCCTTCTCGTCCTTGCCCCGGTAGTCGAAGAAGACGACCAGCAGCATGGAGGTGAAGAAGGCCGCCGCGATACCGATGAGGTAGCCGCCCCACGGGTCCATGGCAGGGAAGGTCAGCAGGGAGGTGAACACGAAGGCACTGGCCTTGACGTCGAAGAAGCCGATGATGATGCCACCCACCAGACACCCCGGCAGCAGACGCATGTAGGTCTTCTTGAACCGCAGCAGGACACCGTACAGCGAGGGCTCTGAGATTCCTCCGAACAGGCCCGCCATCAGTCCGCCGAGCGACACCTGACGCATACCCCTGTTCTTCTCACGGAATGAGATGTACAGCACGCCGGCGACGACACCGAAGCAGGCGAAGTTCCATGCGCCCATCGGCCCCTGGATGAAGTCGTAGCCCAGTGTGGCGATGTTCTGGATCATGATCGCGTTGAGCGGCCAGTGCAGACCCAGCGGGACCAGGAAGGGGTACATCAGCGGGATGATCACGGCCAGGATGAACGGCGAGACACCGTTGAGCCACAGCAGGAAGTCGGAGATGCCGTTACCGATACCGATGCCGAACGGCCCGAGGAGGAACGCCGTCGCCGGAATCATGATCAGCAGGGAGAAGAAGGGGACGAAGACCATCTGCACGGCCGAGGGGATGATCCTCTTCAGTCCCTTTTCCACCCAGAACAGTCCGATCGCGGCGATCAACGGTGGGAAGACCTGCGAGGAATAGTCGTTGAGCACCAGGGGGACGCCGAAGATGTGGACGGTGTCACCGGCATCGCCGAGCGACAGGAACTCCGGCGTCAGCAGTGCTGCCGGGATCGCGGCGCCGACCCACTCGTTTGCCCCCAGCTTGCGGGCGGCCGTGGCGCCGATCATGATCGGCAGGAAGTAGAAGACGGACCGCCACATGGCGTGGAGCAGCACATATCCATCGGGTTGGTGGGCCATGTCCGCACGGAAGTCCTGCCAGCCGAACGTGTCCGCCAGGACCAGCATCGTGATGATGAGCGATGCGCCGAGCAGTGCCCACAGCACCGGCCGGAAGGTGTCGGAGAGGAACTCGAAGCAGTAGTTGACCCAGTCGTAGCGGCCGCGGACACCGCCGTAGTCCTTCTTCGAGGCGGACCGGGTCTCGGTGTCGGCGTCGCCCATCCCGGGTTCCTTGACGATCGCGTTGTAGTACTCGGCGACTCCGCCCCCCATCACCACCTGCAGTCCGGTGCTCCCCTGTTCGACGACGCCGAGCACCGCCGGGTCGCTGTCGAGGGCGTCCCGGTCGACCCTGGAACGGTCGACCAGGTCGAAGCGTAGTCGGGTGGCACAGTAGGTCAGGGAGGAGACGTTGTCCGCCCCTCCGATCTCCCTGAGGATGTGCCGCGAGGTGTCTGTCGCAGTTGCCATGGGTGGGTTCCGCCTTGGTGAGGTGAAGGGGTGGGTCACCGCTCCTGGTGAGCGGGCTATTCCACATCATAGAACTTCGACCGGCAAAAGATAAGGGTGGCGGCACGCCGAAAACCCGGCCCACCCCGGTATCGGGGGTGGGCCGGGTCGGGACCGTGCCTCAGGCGACGGTACTACTCACCGGAACCGGCGAGCTTCTCGCGCAGTGCGGCGAGCTGCTCGTCGGAGGCCAGCGATCCGGCGTCGGAGGTGGTCTCCTCGACGGCGGCGGCCGGCTTGTCCGAGTTGCTGGAGTAGGAGCCGTTGTCGGCGGCCTCGTCAGCCTCGGCAGCCTGGGCGCGGTGGCGCTCGATCTGGGCGGCGTGCATCTTGTGGCGACGCTCGGACTCCGCGTACCGGGCCTCCCATGCCTCACGCTGCTCGTCGAAGCCTTCCATCCACTCGTTGGTCTCCGAGTCGAAGCCCTCCGGGAAGATGTAGTTGCCCTGCTCGTCGTAGGAGTCGGCCATGCCGTACTTCGACGGGTCGAACTCCTCGGCGAAGTCCTCGTCGGCCTGCTTCAGCGACAGGGAGATGCGGCGACGCTCGAGGTCGATGTCGATGACCTTGACCATGAGCTCCTGGCCGACGGTGACGATCTGGTCCGGGACGTCCACGTGGCGCTCGGCCAGCTCGGAGATGTGGACCAGGCCCTCGATGCCCTCCTCGACGCGGACGAAGGCGCCGAACGGAACCAGCTTGGTGACCTTGCCCGGGACGATCTGGCCGATCGCGTGGGTCCGGGCGAAGACGCGCCACGGATCCTCCTGGGTGGCCTTCAGCGACAGGGAGACACGCTCACGGTCCAGGTCGACGTCGAGCACCTCGACGGTGACCTCGTCACCGACGGTGACGACCTCGGACGGGTGGTCGATGTGCTTCCAGGACAGCTCGGAGACGTGCACCAGGCCGTCGACACCGCCGAGATCGACGAAGGCGCCGAAGTTGACGATGGAGGACACGACGCCCTTGCGGACCTGGCCCTTCTGCAGCTGGCGCAGGAACTCGGATCGGTCTTCGGACTGGGTCTGCTCGAGCCATGCACGACGCGACAGTACGACGTTGTTGCGCTGCTTGTCGAGTTCGATGATCTTGGCCTCGATCTCCTGGCCGATGTCCGGCTGGAGGTCGCGGACGCGACGCATCTCGACGAGGGAGGCGGGGAGGAAGCCACGCAGGCCGATGTCGAGGTGGGTGGGGTCCGCGACCGCCGGCGGGCCCGGGGCCGGGAGCGCGCGGCCGAGCGCAGCGAGCGGGCCGGGCGGCGCGACAGCGGGGGCCGGTCCCGCCGGGCCTGGCGCGCGGGGAGGCGGTCGG
>NZ_JALAGY010000014.1 GCF_022712195.1 Corynebacterium sp.
GTCCCCGAACACTTCCCCCACCGCCGCAACCACCCGCCCCGAGCACGCCGACGACGTGGAAGCCGTGGTCAAGAGGTCACTCACCCTCGCCGACACCTGGCTGCAGGTCGAGGAGACCAGCACGTCGACCAGGCAGCTCGCCGACATGGTCCACGAGCCCAGCGGCGTGGAGTTCACCTTCAGCTTCGTCGACCGGGTCGCCCGCCCCGAGGACAACAAGGTCGCCGCCGACGAGTTCGCCAAGATCGCCCACCCGGTCAAACGGCAGGCGCCGGTCCCCGGCTTCCTCGGCATCGTCGACCGGATCCTCATGACGGCCGGCTCGATCGCCGCACCACTGCTCCCCCAGATCGTGATGCCCGTCGCGCGTGCCTACCTGCGCTCCGTCGTCGGCCACCTGGTCCTCGACGCCGAAGGCCCGACGATGGACAAGATGCTCGACAACGCCCGCGACGCCGGCTTCCGGCTGAACATCAACCTCCTGGGCGAGGCCGTCCTCGGTGAGGACGAGGCCGTCCGGCGCCGCGACGACCTCATCGAACTGGTGCGCAACCCCAGGGTCGACTACATCAGCGTGAAACCGTCCGCCGTCGTCTCCCAACTGAACCACTGGGACCTCGACACCTCCGCCGAACGGCTGAAGGAACGCCTGCGCCCCCTCTACCGCGAGGCGCTGAAACGCTCCCCCGCCCCGTTCATCAACATGGACATGGAGGAGTACAAGGACCTCGACCTCACCCTGCGGATCTTCACCGAACTTCTCGACGAGGAGGAGTTCCTCGACCTCGAGGCGGGCATCGTCCTGCAGGCCTACCTCCCCGACTCCTTCGACGCCCTACGCCGCCTCACCGACTTCGCCCACACCCGGCGCGAACGCGGCGGGGCGAAGATCAAGGTGCGCATCGTCAAGGGCGCGAACCTCTCCATGGAACGCGTCGACGCCGAGATCCACGACTGGCCCCAGACCCCCTACCTGACCAAGGCCGAAGTCGACGCGAACTACCTCCGCCTGCTCGACTGGGTACTGCGCCCGGCACACTCCGACGCCATCCGCATCGGCGTGGCCACCCACAACGTCTTCCACATGGCACTGGCCCACGAACTCTCCGTGGAACGCGGCGTCGAGGACCAGATCGACGCCGAGATGCTCCAGGGCATGGCCCCCGCACAGGCGGACGCGGTGCGTGACGTCGTCGGCGAGGTCATCCTCTACACCCCCGTCGTCAAGAAGGAGAACTTCGACGTCGCAGTGAGCTACCTCGTCCGCCGGCTCGAGGAGAACGGCGCCAAACAGAACTTCCTCTACGCCATGTTCACCCCCGAGAGCGACGAGGAGACCGGCATGACCCCGATGGAGGGCCAGCGCGAACGCTACCTCGCCGCCGTCCGCGAACGCTGGTCCACCGCCGCCGGGCCGCGCCGGACCCAGGACCGGACGGAGGAGTCCCGCCGGAAGCTCGGAACCCGCTCCAACGCCGTACCCGGCAACTTCGTCAACGAACCCGACACCGACTGCGACCTCCCAGCCAACCGCGGCTGGGCCGCCCGCATCGTCGACCCGTCCTCCGACCCCGGCCCCGCCGTCAGCGACGAGGTGACCGACCCGGCCGTCGTCGACGCCGCCGTGGACCGGGCCCTCACCGCCCACACCGCCTGGGCCGCGAAGACCGGCGCCGAACGCGCCGAGGTCCTCGACCGTGCGGCGGACGCCCTGGCCGACAACCGCCACCGCATCATCGCCGCAGCCGTCCACGAGGCCGGCAAGACCGTCGCCGAGACCGACCCGGAGGTCTCCGAGGCCATCGACTTCTGCCGCTACTACGCGGAATCCGCACGCAAGATCGACCGCCACCGCGGCTCCACCTTCACCCCCTACCGGACGGTGGCCGTCGTCCCGCCGTGGAACTTCCCCGTCGCCATCCCCGTCGGCGGCTGCATGGCCGCCCTCGCCGCCGGCGCCTGCGTCGTCATCAAACCCGCACCGCAGACCCTGCGCATCGCCGAGGTGTTCGTCGGGGTCCTGCGCGACGCCGGCATCACCGAGGACCTGCTGCAGCTCGTCAACGCCGACGAAGGCGAGGCCGGCAAGCGCCTGGTCTCCCACCCCGACATCGACTCGGTGATCTTCACCGGCGGCTCCGAGACCGCCCGCCTGTTCCGCTCCTGGGACCCGCGGACGGTGATCAACGCCGAGACCTCCGGCAAGAACGCCATCATCGTCACCCCCGCCGCCGACCCGGACCTCGCGGTCTCGGACATCCTGGCCTCCGCCTACGGCCACGCCGGCCAGAAGTGCTCCGCAGCGTCCCTGATCATCACCGTGGGCTCCATGGGGTCGTCGAAACGGTTCATGGGCCAGCTCGTCGACGCGGTGAAGTCCCTGCGCGTCGGCCCCGGAAACGACCTCGCCACCGACATGAACGGCATCATCGAACCCGCCGGAGACAAACTCCTGCGCGGCCTGACCAGACTCGACAAAGGCGAGAAATGGCTGGTCAAGCCCGAACCGCTGAACGGCACCGCCGAGGACGCCACCCTGTGGAGCCCCGGCCTCCGCGACAACGTGCGCCCCGGCTCCTGGTTCCACACCCACGAGTGCTTCGGACCCGTCGCCGGAATCATGCACGCCGACACCCTGGACGAGGCCATCGAGTGGCAGAACTCCACCGGGTACGGACTCACCGCAGGCCTGCACACCATCGACCGTGACGAGACCGCCTACTGGCGCGACCGCGTCGAGGCCGGCAACGTCTACGTGGAGCGCGGCATCACCGGCGCTATCGTCCAACGCCAGTCCTTCGGCGGCTGGAAAGGCTCCTCCATCGGCAACGGCGCGAAGGCCGGCGGCCCCAACTACGTCGCCCAACAGGGCTACTGGACCGAGGGAGACATCAGCGAACTGCACAGCGGCAGCGTCTCCACCGAGATCACCCAGATGCTGCGCGAGTTCCACGGCCTGGCGCACCCCGTTCTCACCGAGGACGACCACCGGTGGCTGCGGCGGGCCGCCGAGTCCGACGCGCAGGCCTGGACCTCCGAGTTCGGCATCGAACACGACCGCACCGCCCTGGTGGTGGAGTCCAACGTTTTCCGGTACCGGCCGCTGCTGGAGCCGCTGCGGGTACGCATCGGACCACACACCAACCTGCGCGACCTGCTACGCCTGTACCTCGGGGCGTCAGTGACCGGGACGGAACTCGACGTGTCCGCCGCCCCGACCGTCGCCGCGGAGATGGGTGAGCTGGCCAACCGGATCCGCATGGTCTCCGACACGGAGTTCGCCGCGGAGATCGCCGTAACCCCCAGCGTGCGCGTTCGCGCACTCGGCGACGTCGACGAGGACCTCTACGAGGCGGCGGCCCGCTCCGGTTCCGTCGTCCTGGACCGGCCCGTCCTGCCCGACGGCCGGCGGGAACTGCTGCCGATGCTGCTCGAGCAGGCGGTGACCACCACCGAGCACCGGTTCGGGTACATCCACGGCACCACGCCGTAGGTAGGCGCGGGGGCGGCTGGTGGTGGCAAGTGATAGGTGGTGCGGGCGGCCGTCCTGCCAGCCCGCGTGCCTCGACCACCCAGCGCCCGGTCATGACCCCAGGCGTCAGCCCGGTGGAACGGCGCCCGCCACTCCACCGGCAAGTTGCCAAGGGGGTCTGAGCGAACAGTCATGACGAATTTCCACGGTCACCACCGGCCCCACGCTGTCTCCACGACACGCGGCGGGGAGGTCCACTAGGCTCCTCCCCATGACATCTGCAGCTGCTGCAGCCTACGGGAGACGCGCCGACGAGTACATCGACGCCGTGGGACGCATCGAGCATGCGGAGGACGCCGACGTCACACTCATCGTCGACTGGGCCCGTGGCGTCCACGGCCCAGTCCTCGACGTCGGTTGCGGCCCCGGCCAGTGGACGCATCTGCTCGCCACGAACGGCGTCGACGTCGAGGGGATCGACCCCGTCCCGGCCTTCCTCGACCGGGCACGGCAGTCCTATCCGGGCGTCCCCTTCCGTCTCGGATGTGCCGAGGAACTCGACGCGCCCACGTCCTCCCTCGGTGGGATCCTGGCATGGTACTCCCTGATCCACTCCTCCCCTGGCGGCGTCGCCGCGGCGCTCGGGGAGTTCGCCAGATGTGTGCGCCCCGGCGGTGGACTGCTGCTCGGATTCTTCACGGCCGAAGTACACGGGACCTTCGACCATGCCGTCACCACCGCCCACCACTGGCCACTCGGCGCCCTCGAGAAACTCGTCGTGGACGCCGGATTCAGCGTCACCCACTCGGCGACACGGCCTGGGCGGCCCGGACGCACCCACGGCGAGATCGTCGCGGTCAGGGACACCGCCCCTACGTCCCCTTGACGTTCATGACCTGGCGCAGCTTGTGCACCACCCGGACCAGCGGCTCGGCGTCGGCCATGACCACGTCGATGTCCTTGTACGCGTCGGGGATCTCGTCGACGAAGGCGTCACCGGGACGGTAGACGATGCCGTCCATCCGGGCGGCCAGGTCGTCCGCGTTGAACCGCTTTCGCGCCTGGTTCCGCGAGAACCGGCGCCCCGCGCCGTGGGGTGCCGAGCGCAGGCCCGGCGCGAAACCGCGGCCCTCCACCACGTACGACGCCGTGCCCATCGACCCGGGGATCAGTGCCTTGACACCTTCATCGGCGCGGACGGCACCCTTGCGGGTCAGCCACACCGTCCGGCCGTAGTGCTCTTCCCTGACGGTGTAGTTGTGGTGGCAGTTGATCCGCTCGGTCTCCTCCACCGGCCCTCCGACCCACTCGCCGAGCAGGCGGGAGAACCTGTCCATCATCTCCTCGCGGTTCAGCCAGGCGAAACGCTGCGCCCAGGCGAGGTCCCGCAGGTAGGCGTCGAACTCCGGCGTGCCCTCGGGGAGGTAGGCCAGGTCATCGTCGGGCAGCTGCACCCAGAAGGTGCGCATCAGCCGCTGGGCGGCCTTGATGTGCTTCTGCGCGATCTTGTTGCCGACCCCGCGCGAACCGGAGTGCAGGAACATCCAGACACGGTCCTCCTCGTCCAGGCACAGTTCGATGAAGTGGTTGCCGCCGCCGAGGGACCCGAGCTGCTGCCGCCACTTCTTCGAGTGCCCCAGGTCCACGCCGGTGTCCTCCGCGAGCTCGGCGAGTTCCCGTGTGCGGGCCTCCGCGGAGCCGCCCAGGTCCCAGCCGTTGTAGCGTCCGGGGGACAGCGGGATGGTCCGCACGATGGCGTCGCGCAGCTCGGTGAGCTCGCGTCCGTCCAGGTCACCGGCGGTGAAGCTGGTGCGCACGCCGATCATCCCGCAGCCGATGTCCACGCCGACGGCGGCGGGGATCACCGCCCGCTCCGTCCCGAAGACGGTGCCGACGGAGGATCCCTTGCCGAAGTGGGCGTCGGGCATCAGTGCGACGTGGGGGAAGACGAAGGGCATGCCGGCGAGCTGGCGTGCCTGGTCGAGGGTGTTGTCGTCGACCTCGGAGGCGAAGCTGAGGAGCTTGTTCTCCTTCAGCGAGACTCCCGGTATGCCGACGGAGTCAGTGGTCATGGTGATCGTCCTTTCTGGTGAAAGGGCGGGGTCAGGCTCTCGTCCGGGGGACACGGTGTGGCCCGGGACCGCCGACGGGGGCGGTGGCGCGGGACTGGGGGTGAGGTCGACTCACCTGACGGTCGTCCGGACGGGGCACTGACGCCCCGCCCGGGAAAACGGTCGGAGGTCAGTGGCAGCGGTGAACGCTGCGGTGGCTGTCGAGGTGCAGCCACTGTGTGAAGAAGGCGGGCAGCGTCGACAGCGCGTGCTCGCGCTGGAGCTGCAGCGGTAGCTGTCGGTCACGATACTTCGCGTCCATGCCGCTCTCCTTCCCTGACTGTCCGGTCCGTCACTGATGTGTCCCCGGGGCACGGTGCTTCCGGGGTCGGTTGATCATGGCACAGTGTCAGCGGTTCGACAAGGGCCGGTCGCCGGCACCCCCGGCGCGCCCGGTCACGGGACCCCAGGTCTTCGGGCCGTCCGGACGGTGCCGGGGGCCTACGCCTCCCCGTCGCCCTGCTGCTGCGCCATCCGCCAGCGGATCCCGGCCTCGAGCAGCCCGTCAATGCCGCCGTCGAGCACCTTGGACGGGTCGTTGACCTCGTAGTTCGTGCGCAGATCCTTGACCATCTGGTACGGGTGCAGCACATAGGAGCGCATCTGGTTGCCCCAGGAGTTCGAGCCGTCGCCGCGCAGGGCGTCCATCTCGGCTGCCTCCTCCTGGCGCTTGCGCTCCAGCAGCTTCGCCGCGAGCACGCGCATGGCGGAGGCCTTGTTCTGGATCTGCGACTTCTCGTTCTGGCAGGTCACCACGATGCCCGTGGGGACGTGGGTCAGCCGCACCGCGGAGTCGGTGGTGTTCACCGACTGGCCGCCGGGCCCGGACGAACGGTAGACGTCGACCCGCACGTCGTTGTCGTCGATGTCGACGTGGTCGGAGGTCTCGACCACGGGCAGGACCTCCACCTCGGCGAAGGAGGTCTGGCGGCGCCCCTGGTTGTCGAAGGGGCTGATGCGCACCAGCCGGTGGGTCCCCTGCTCCACCGAGAGGGTGCCGTACATGTAGTCGCCGTGGACGACGAAGGTCGCGGACTTGATGCCCGCCTCCTCCGCGTAGGAGATGTCGTAGACCTCGACCTTGTGGCCGCTCTTCTCCGCCCAGCGGGTGTACATGCGCATCAGCATCTCGGCCCAGTCCGCGGCGTCGACGCCACCGGCGGCGGAGCGGATGTTCACCACGGCCTCGCGGGCGTCGTACTCGCCGGAGAGCATGGTGGTGACCTCGAGGGAGTCGATCTCCTCGCGCAGGTCGGCGAGCTCGGCGTCGGCGAGTTCGGCGGCTTCGGCGGCCTCGTCGTCCCCGGACTCCCGGGACTCCTCGGCCATCTCGTACATCACGGGCAGGTCGTTGAGCCGGTCGCGCAGACCACGGACCTTCTTCAGCCGCGCCTGGACGTGGCTGAGCTGGCTGGTGACCTGCTGGGCGTGGTCGGGGTCGTCCCACAGGGACGGGTCGGCGGCCTGGTCCTCGAGTTCGCGCGCGCGGGACTCCAGCTCGTCCAGGTCGAGCACCTTCTCGATGGTGGTGAGGGTGGAGTCGAGGTCGTCGATCGCGGAGATCACTTCGGGCTGCATGGTCGTCCAGTCTACTCACCCCTCGGGCGGCGCCCGGGTCACACCCCGTGCACAATGGACGCATGAACTCACCCATCCCGGCAGACGCACTGCAGGCCATCACGAAGACGTTCATCATCTCCCACGACCGGGACGACGACGGCACCCTCGCGCAGGCGCTGGTGTACAACGCCGGACGGCTGGCGTGGCGGATGCGGGAGGCGGGTGTGACCACGGAGTTCAAGACGTCCGTGTCCGACGTGGTGACCGCCGCCGACCGGGCGGCCGAGGACTTCGTCGCCGAGGCACTGCGCACGCTGCGCCCGCAGGACGGCCTGCTCGGCGAAGAGGGGTCCTCCGCCCCGTCGGAGTCGGGGCGCACGTGGGTGATCGACCCCGTGGACGGCACCTACAACTTCACCACCGGCTCCGACTACTGGTGCTCGGCGCTGGCCCTGGTGGACGGCGACCCCGAGGACCCCGAGAAGCTGCACTTCGGCGCGGTGCACCGTCCGGCGATGGGCTACACGTGGTTCGGCGGCCCCGACGTCCCCACCACGTTGGACGGCTCACCGGTGGGCACACTTCCGGACCTCCCCCCGGAGCGGTCCTGTCTCAGCGGCTACCTGCACCCGACGGACATCGCGGACCCGGAGCTCAACCGGGTGTTCACCGGCACCGTCCGGGACTTCGCGACCGTACGGTTCAACGGGTCCGCCTCGGTGGACATGGCCGGCGTGGCGGCGGGGAACGGTGCCTGCTGGTTCCAGCACAGCGTCCTGCCGTGGGACCTGCTGCCCGGACGGGCGCTGATCGAGGGCGCCGGCGGCCGGTGCGAGCGGGTCAGCGCGGGCGGGCGGCTGTGGTCGGTGGCCGGGTCACCCTCCAGTGTCGGACACGTGGTGGAGAACCTATCCTTGGAGCCATGAGCGCACCGACCTCCGGAACCCCCGACCACTCCGACGACCTGACCCTGGCCCTGTTCCTCGCCGACGTGGCGGACAAGGTCACCCTGGACCGCTTCGGCGCCGGTGACCTGGAGATCACCACCAAGCCTGACCTGACCCCGGTGTCCGACGCCGACACCGAGGTCGAACGCCAGCTGCGCGAGGTGCTGTCCACCCGCCGTCCCGGCGACGCCGTCCTGGGCGAGGAGTTCGGCGGCGACACCGGGGAGTCCGCGAAGACCGGACGCCAGTGGGTGATCGACCCGATCGACGGGACGAAGAACTTCGTGCGGGGCGTGCCGGTGTGGGCGACCCTGATCTCCCTCGTCGTCGACGGCACCCCCGTCGTCGGTGTGGTCTCCGCCCCCGGACTCGCCCGCCGCTGGTGGGCCGCCGAGGGCATGGGCGCCTGGGCCGTCTTCAACACCGGCGAGGCGCGCCGGATCTCGGTGTCGAAGGTCTCCGACCTGGCGGACAGCTCGATCTCCCTGTCCTCCCTGGAGGGCTGGCGGAAGCTGGGGCTGCGCGAGCAGCTCATCGCGTTGACGGACGAGGCGTGGCGACTGCGCGGGTTCGGGGACTTCTGGTCCTACTGCATGGTCGCCGAGGGCGCGGTGGACGTCGCCGCGGAGCCCGAGGTCAACCTCTGGGACCTCGCGGCCCTGGACATCCTCGTCCGGGAGGCCGGTGGCCGGTTCACCGCCCTGGACGGCACTCCGGGCCCGTACTCCGGTTCGGCGGTGGCGAGCAACGGGCTGCTGCAGGACCGTGTGCTCTCCGCGCTGGAGGCGTGACGGCACCCTGCCACCTGATTTTCCGCTACCGTGGGCGGGGACAACGATTACCGACACCGGATCCTTGGAAAGGGCGACAGCTGTGACTTTCACCGTCCCGAACCCCACCCCCGTGACGAAGACGCCGGAGTGGCAGGCTCTGGTCGCCCACGCGGCACGCTTCAAGGGGACCACACTGAAGGACCTGTTCAGGGAGGACCCGGGTCGGGCCGGTGACATGACCTTCGAGGTCGGCCCGCTGCACGTGGACCTCTCGAAGAACCTCGCCGACGAGAACACGGTGCGCCTGCTGCTCAACGTGGCACGGGCGAAGGGGATCGAGGAGTACCGGCAGGCACTGTTCAACGGTGAGCACGTGAACACCACCGAGGACCGTGCCGCGCTGCACACCGGCCTGCGCGTCCCGATCGACCAGGACCTCAAGGTCGACGGGCAGGACGTCGCCGAGGACGTCCACCACACCCTCGACCGCATGCGCGGCCTCGCCAAGGCCCTGCGCAGCGGCGACTGGCGCGGGGCGACGAACCACACCATCAAGAACGTGGTGAACATCGGCATCGGCGGTTCCGACCTGGGCCCCTCGATGGCCGCACAGGCCCTGCGCCAGTACTGCACCGCGGGGATCACCCCGTACTTCGTCTCCAACGTCGACCCGGCGGACATCACCGCCACGCTGGACGGGCTCGACCCGGAGTCCACCCTGTTCGTGGTGTCCTCGAAGACGTTCACCACCTCGGAGACCCTGGCCAACGCCCACAGCGCGAAGCGGTGGCTGCTCTCCGAGCTCAAGCGCCAGGGCCTCGACACCGACGACGAGGCCGTGGTGAGCGACGCGGTGGCCAAGCACTTCGTCGCCGTCTCGACGAACGCGGACGAGGTCGCGAAGTTCGGCATCGACACCCGCAACATGTTCGGGTTCTGGGACTGGGTCGGCGGCCGGTTCTCCGTGGACTCCGCCATCGGCCTGTCCCTGATGGCCGCGATCGGCCCGCGGGACTTCATGGAGTTCGTCGCCGGTTTCCACGACGTGGACAACCACTTCTACTCCGAGCCGCTGGAGATGAACGCGCCGGTGCTGATGGGCCTGTTCGGGGTCTGGTACACCTCGGTCCTGAACTCCCAGTCCCACGTGGTGCTGCCGTACTCGCAGGACCTCGGCCGGTTCCCCGCCTACCTCCAGCAGCTGATGATGGAGTCGAACGGCAAGTCCGTGCGGGTCGACGGGGAACTCACCACCGTGGAGACCGGCGAGGTGTACTGGGGCGCGGCCGGCACCAACGGCCAGCACGCCTTCATGCAGCTGATCCACCAGGGCACCCACCTCATCCCGGCGGACTTCATCGGGTTCGTCAACCCACACACCGACCACCGCAGCGCCGACGGGGAGACCAGCATGCACGACATGCTGCTGTCGAACCTGCTCGCCCAGTCGCGGGTGATGGCCTTCGGCCGGACCGCCGAGGAGCTGCGTGAGGAGGGCGTGGACGAGAAGCTCGTCCCGCACAAGGTCATGCCGGGCAACCGTCCGTCGACCACGATCATCGCCGACAAGCTGACCCCGCGCACGCTCGGCTCGCTGATCGCCCTCTACGAGCACATCTGCTTCGTGCAGGGTGTGGTCTGGGGCATCAACAGCTTCGACCAGTGGGGTGTGGAGCTCGGCAAGAAGCAGGCCAATGAGCTGCTGCCGCTGCTGGGCAACACCACCGACTCCTCGGACGTGGACACCGGCGACCCGTCGACCGATTCGCTGCTGCGTCACATCCTGCGCAACCGGAAGCGGTAGGGGCCACCTTTTTCCTGAGAGCCCGGGGCGTTGGTGGTTTCTCCTCCGGGAAACCACCAACGCCCCGGGCTCTCAGGCTGGCTGGGCCGGGGGAGGTTCCCTGCCCCCGGCCGACACCGCCGGCAACGCACGCACCACGGCGTTCCTCACCAGCTCACGGAGCTTCCCGGGGCTCCGCAGGTGCTCCTTGGTGAACCGCAGAACCTCCCACCCCATGTCACGCAGCGCGAGAAACTGGTCGAAATCGACATCGGTCTGTGCGGCAGCCCGGTGGTGTGCGCCGTCGTAGTAGAGGGCGATCTTCACGTCACGACACCCGAGGTCCGGCAGAGTGTGTCGTGGCCAGTCGCCGGAAGCGCCGGGCTCGAGGTCGACCCGGGTCTGCGACGTCCAGGTGTACGGTTCCGGCAGCAGGTCACGCACCATCAGTCTCAGCACCGTCTCCATCGGAGACTGCGCACCGTCGTCAGCGAGGTCGAGCACCCGGCTGAGGGTCGTCCGGTTGACCATGCCCGCCGCCGCCCCGCGGATCTGTTCGCGGGTGACCCAGGTGCACTGGGCGAAGGCGTCGGTGAACTGCACCGCCCGGACCTCACGTCGTGTCAGGTCCGGGACGTCGTGGACCCACCAGCTGTGACGTCCGGTGAGGATGGTCCACAGGCACTGTGCGGCGGCGACCGGTGGCGCAACCACCCGCAGCCGTGGGTAGCCGGCGACCGGGCACGTGGTGTCGAGGTTCTCGGGCAGTGGCCGGATCACCGGGTGCATCGGTGATGCCGCGGCTTGTGCCGTCATGGTGGATCTGCGGTTCTTGTTCCCGCTGTGCAGAAGGACCGGGGCGTGGTCGGCCCAGTCCGGGCGTAAACGGTGCACCGCCGCCGCGCCCCATCCCCCGAGTACCGCCTCCGGGCGGGTGAGGTGGTGTCCCACCGCGCGGGTGACGATGTCGCTGCCGAACCCGCCGAACGCCCGGGGGTCATGGCCGGCCTCCGGCTTCGGCACGACGGCGTTGAACGCCACCTGAATGTAATGGTGCCGTAGTTTCCAGTCGCTGACGGTCCCGGAGGCCCGTAGTTCGGACCGGATCACCGGCATGACCGCCGGCAGCCGCCGCCAGGTGTGCTCCGGCCCTCTCCCCGGTCGGGTGGTGTCCCCCATGTGTTCTCCTCTTCCCCTCCGCCATCCGGTGGTGCCACCGGAGACCCCGAGTAGACGGTATCCCGGGTGTCGCCGTCCAGTGCCTGTCCCCCTCAGCGGGGTTCCTGTGGACAACTTCCGGGCGACGACGGCAACGGTATCCACAGGGCCCGGGGCGTTGGTGGTTTCGCCCCGGGAAAACCGACAACAGCCCGGGCTGCCGGACCGCGGTTCAGCCGGGCTGGCAGGTCGGGCACCACCAGATGACCCGCTCGAGTTCACCGTCGTCCCCACCGGCGTCCACCCCGCCGAGGAAACCCTTCAGTACCGCGGTACCGCACCGTCGGCATGGTTTCGCGGCCCGCCCGAAGACGTAGTTGCCCATGCCGGGGCGGCGGTCGCCGGTGAAGATCCGGCGGGGCACGTGCCGGTTCCCCCACATCACCTTCCGGGACAGGTCCAGCAGGTGCGCGGCCGTGGCCTCGGCGTCCGGCCCGCTGCCGACCGGCCGGCGCGGGTCCACCCCGCCGAGGAAGCAGACCTCCGCCCGGTACTCGTTGCCGATCCCGGCGACGTTTCGCTGGTCGAGCAGCGCCGCCCCGATGCTGCGCTCAGGCCGGTCGAGGACACGACGCAGGGCCTCGTCGCGTCCGTACGCGGCACTCCCCCAGTCCGGGGCCAGGATGTCAGGCCCGAGATGCGCGGTGACCTGGCCGTAGTCGTCACGGTCGAAGAGCCGGACGAAGCCCAGGCTGTGGCCCACGGTCTCGATCTGCGGCCCGCCCGCGTGCTGGGGGCTCAGGCGCAGGACGACCCGGGCGGTGTGTCCGGGCCGGCGCCACCGGTCCCCGGCGGCGTGGATGGACCACACGCCCTCCATCTTCAGGTGGGTGTGCAGGACGCGCCCGTCGAAGTCCATGAAGAGGTGCTTGCCGTAGGGCCACACCCGGGTGACCCGCCGGCCGGTGAGGTCCTCGGTGGCGAACCGTGGCACCCGGATGTCGGAGCGGGTCACGTTCCGCCCGGTCATCCACTGCATCCGTTCGGAGAGCTGGAGTACGGAGTCACCCTCGGGCATGGACGCACCCCCTGTTCTCGCCGGTCACGGTGTCCACGGTGTCCACGGTCAGGATACGCCCGTCGGGCACGGTCGCACCGTCACCGTACGACCAGGCCCTTCGGGGTGAGCCGGGCGCCGGCTGCGGTCCACGCCGCTGTCGCGGCGCCCATCACGTCCACGCCGTTGACCCGCTCGACCGTCACCGGCGACAGGCGTCCGCCCTGCACCGCGTCCGTGAGGACGGCGACCACGGCGGCGACGTCCCCGGGATCGGGTGTGGGCGGGCCGTCGGACAGCGAGGGGCGGGTGAAGACGGTGACGGTCCGGCCGCCGCGGGTGAGGTGGGCCAGGAGCCGCCCCTCCTGCAGCACGACCAGCGCACCGGCACCGCGGGTGGGGCGGGGGGCGTCGTCCCCGGGCAGTTCCGGCCACGGCACCGCCGCACCGTAGGGGTTCGCCGGGTCCGCAGCGGCGAGCAGCACCGGCCGCGTCGTCTTCTCCCCGGAGGGGTTCTCCTCCTCGACGCGACGCAACTGGTCGATGACCTCCCTGGAGGCGAACTGGGCTCCGCCGAGTCCCTCGACGACGTAGCCGCGCAGGACGGTGCCGTTGTCCTCCCAGGCGGTGAGCATGCGGTAGGCGGCGGCGAATCCGCCCTCGGTGTGTTCCGCCGTCACCGCGCCCCGGGTCACCACCGCGTACCGGTCCAGCCAGGCTTCCCCGGTGGCGATGGCCCGGTCGGTCGCCGCCCCGGCCGCCTCCGGGACCTGTGACCACCGTCCGGGGACGCCGGCGTGCGCGTTCATCGCCGCCCGGCGTGAGCGCACCTCCTGCGACGCCACCGTCTGGGCGAAGGTGCTCCTGCCCATCCGTAGCCGGCGGGTGGTCCCTCTCCCCCGGTGGCGACGCGGGGCCTTGTGCGCGCCGGAGCCCCTGGAGGTGCCGGGCCGGTCGGTGATCCCCGTGCCGGCCAGGCGGGCGCGCACCGGGGCGAAGGAGTCGGGCATGAGCATGCCGGCGTCGAAGAGTTCCCAGATGGCGGCGTCGACGGCGTCGTGGCTGTGGCTGTCGTTGTGCTCACCGGAGGCCAGGCCCCGTTCGATCTCGGCGGCGAGGAACGCGCCTCCGCCACTCACCCGGTCACGTACGAGTGCCGCGACGGGCCCCGGTGCGTCCGGTTCACCGGCGTCCTCGGGACCGTCGACCAGCAGCGGCGCCAGGTCGGCCGGCAGCAGCATGATTCTCGGGTCGGTCGCCGACGCCGCCCCTGCACCGACGACGAGCACCTCTCCGGCGGCGACGAGGTCGTCCAGGTCCTCCGGCCGGTAGTCCGGGATCCGGGCGGGCAGCACCACGGTCTCCCATGCGCTCGCCGGAAGCGCGACACCGGCGAGTTGCTCGATGACCCCGGGCAGGTCCCCACGTTCACCGGCGCCGAGTCCGTGCCAGTCGGCCAGCACCGCCGCATAGGTCTGCACGCTCACCGGTTCCAGTGCCCCGCGGGCCTTCGCCAGGGTGGCTGCCCGCAAGCGTCGCAGTACCCCGGCGTCGACGTACCGGTCGCCGTCGTCACCGCTGTGCGACTCCAGCCGCCGGCCGCTGACCCACCGTTTCGCCAGGGAGTCCGCGGTGGCCACGCCGAGCCCGAACTCCGTGGCTATGTCGGCGGCGGTGAAGGGGCCGTGGGTCCTGGCCCAGCGCAGGACGAGCTGGTCGAGGGCGTCGACCACGGTCTCCCTCGCCGCGGCCACGCCGGGCGGCACCGGGATCCCCAGCCCGTCGCGGAGCAGCGCGACGTCCTCCACCACGGCCCACCGGGGCACACCGCCGACCTTCACCTCGCAGATGCGCCGTGGGATCATCTCCCGCACCTCCGGCAGGACGGTCCCCTGCGGGTCCTCGGTGCGGCGGGCGACCTCTGCGGGCGCCGACGGTCCCAGGGCGCGCAGCATGTCCACCACCTGCTCGGCGCTGCGTGCGCGTCGCCCCTCCGACAGCCACTGCAGCGACTCCACCACCTCGGTGACCACGTCCGGGTCGAGCACCAGGCCCTCGCCCCGCGCCCCGAGGACCGCGGCCAGCAACGCCGGGTCCACGGTGAGCGCCGCCGCACGCTCGGCGGAGTCCCCCTCGTAGAGGAACGCCCCGGTGTAGCTGAACAGCAGCGACTCGGCGAAGGGCGAGGGCGTGTCCGTGGTGATCTCCGCGACGCGCATCGACCGGGTCCCCACCGCGGCGACGATCCTCTCCAGGGCGGGCAGGTCGTAGACGTCACGCAGGCACTCGCGCATGGTCTCGACCATGATCGGGAACTCCGGGTGCGGCCGTGCCACGTCGAGCAGCTGTGCGGCGCGTTGGCGTTGCTGCCACAGGGGCTGCCGCTTGCCGGGGTTGCGGCGGGGGAGCAGCAGTGCCCGCGCGGCGCATTCGCGGAACCGTCCGGCGAACAGTGCCGATGACCCCACCGACTCCGTCACCTCGGCGACGACCGGGCCGGTGTCGTCCGCGCCGCCGGTGAGCAGCTCTGCGCCGGGGGCGTCCTCGGTGTAGGGCAGCCGCAGGACGATCCCGTCGTCCCCGGCGACGGCCATGGCGTCGATCCCGGAGCGACGCGACAGTGCCGCCCCGAGCGCCAGCGCCCACGGTGCGTTCACCGACCTCCCCCACGGGCTGTGCACGACGACCCGCCAGTCGCCGACCTCGTCGTGGAAACGCTCGACGAGGACCGTACGCTCGTCCGGCACCACCTGGGTCGCCTCGCGTTGTCCCGCGTAGAAGTCGTCGAGGTTGCGCCGGGTGTTGTCGTCGAGGAAGGCGGCCTCACGCAGGTCACCGTCGACTCCGCGTCCCCAGGTGCGACGGGCGGTGCCGATCACCGGCCCGAGGTCGGCGGGGCGCCCCTCCGCGTCGCCGACCCAGAACGGCAGGCGTCCGGTGTGCCCCGCCGCCGGGGTGACGATGACCTGGTCACGGGTGATCTCGGCGATCCGCCACGATGACGCCCCGAGGGTGAAGACGTCGCCGACCCGGGACTCGTAGACCATCTCCTCGTCCAGTTCGCCGACGCGCCGCCCGCCGGTGTTCTCACCGTCCGCGGGGAGGAAGACGCCGAACAGTCCGCGGTCCGGGATCGTCCCGCCGGACGTCACGGCGGTGCGCTGCGCCCCGGGGCGTGCCTCGAACCGTCCGGTGGCCGCGTCGTAGACGACCTTCGGACGCAGCTCGGCGAAGTCGGTGGACGGGTACCGGCCGCTGACCAGGTCGAGGACACCGTCGAACGCCTCCCTCGGCAACGCGGCGTACGGGTGGGCGCGCCGGACGGTCCGGAACCAGTCCTCGACATCCACCGACGTCTCCCCGTCCCCGCCGGCGGCGGCCTGGGCGGCCACCGCCACGGTCTGCTGGGCGAGCACGTCCAGTGCATTGGACACCACCTGCAGGGGCTCGAGCTCCCCGGCGAGCATCCGGTCGACGATCACGGTCGCCACCTCGGCGTCCTGCCGGTGCAGCGGGTAGACCGTGGCCCGGGACACCGCGCCGACGGAGTGCCCGGCGCGCCCGCACCGTTGCACCGCCGAGGAGACGCTCGGCGGTGCGCCGACCTGGACGACATGGTCGACCAGCCCCATGTCGATACCGAGCTCCAGGGACGACGTCGCCACCACGCAACGCAGCGAACCGTCCTTCAGGGCGGCCTCGATGTCGGCGCGTTCGTCCTTGGACACCGACCCGTGGTGGGCGCGGGCGATGACCTGCGGTGCACCGGACACCGCACCGGACTGCGCCATGAGCTGGGCCGGGTCACGACGGGTCGGTGCCGCCAACGACTCCGGGTCGTGCTCCTGCGCCCACATCTCGTTGAGCGTACCGGTGAGCCGCTCCGCGGTCCGCCGGGCGTTGACGAACACCAGCGTGGACCGGTTCTCCATCACCTGCCCGTAGATCGCCCGCTGGACGTGCGGCCACACGGACTTCTGCTGCGGCAGGGCCGACTCGCGGTCCACCCCGGAAGCCACCCGGCTGCCGCTGCCCGCGTCGGTCACCCCGCCGACGCCCTCGCCGACGAGGGACGGGCCGAGCAGCGCCTCGTCCACGACATCGACTGTGCCGCCACCGCCGGTGCCGCCGGTGCCTGTCGGCGCGTCCTCCACCGGCGGCGGGTCGCGGAAGTCCTCGACCACGCTGCGCACCCGCACGTCCCACAGCTTCTGCGACGGCGGGTTGACCACCGTGACCGGCCGGTCACCCCCGAGGAAGGCGGCGACGGTGTCCACCGGGTTCACCGTGGCCGACAGGCCGATGCGCTGGACGGGGCCGCGCCCGGGCCGGGTGAGCCGGTCGAGCCGCTCGAGGGTGAGTGCCAGGTGTGTGCCCCTCTTCGTGCCGGCGACGGCGTGCACCTCGTCGACGATGACGGTGTCGACGTCCCGCAACGTCCCCGCAGCCTTCGAGGTGAGCATCAGGTACAGCGACTCCGGCGTGGTGATCAGCACGTCCGGCGGGTTCCGCAGCAGTTTCGCCCGCTCCGCCTGCGGGGTGTCCCCGGACCGCACCCCGACACGCACCGGGGCGATGTCCGTGCCGGTGGCCGCCGCCGTCCGCGCGATCCCCGCCAGGGGGACCTGCAGGTTCCGTTCCACGTCCACGCCCAGGGCCTTCAGCGGGGAGACGTAGAGCACCCGGGTGCCGCCTGTGCCGCCTGTGCCGTCAGTGCCGTCCAGCCGGTCCTTCATCAGCCCCTGCGACGTGAGCCTCGACAGGGCCCAGAGGAAGGCAGCGAGGGTCTTCCCCGACCCGGTCGGCGCGACGACGAGCGCGTTGTCCCCCCGGCTGATGGCGTCCCACGCCTGCGAC
This sequence comes from Corynebacterium sp., assembly GCF_022712195.1. Taxonomy (GTDB): domain Bacteria; phylum Actinomycetota; class Actinomycetes; order Mycobacteriales; family Mycobacteriaceae; genus Corynebacterium. The sequence continues at coordinate 17,719 of NZ_JALAGY010000014.1, forward strand.
TGCACCACCGTAGGCTCGGTGAAGACCTCACGGAACCAGGTGGCCACCGGTGTCGAGAAGCGGTCGAGCGCGTCGAGCGGGTCGAGGGGATCGGTCATGTCCACCAGTCAACCACGCGGACCGGACATGAAACCGCCGCACCGCGTGGCACGGAACACGGTCCTGCGCCGCCACTCCGACTACACTAGGGCGCCATGACGCGTTTCATCGACGACGATGCCCTTGCCGGTCGCCTCGCCCAGGGCACCGGAGAGATCCTCAAGGGGGTCCGCAACGTCGGGCTGCTCCGGGGCGGGGACCTGGGTGCGGCGGGGGACGCCATCGCCCAGGACTGGATCGCCCGGTGCCTGGCGCTGCACCGCCCGGACGACGCCGTCCTCTCCGAGGAGGCCACCGACGACCTGTCCAGGCTGGGCCGTGAGCGGGTCTGGATCATCGACCCGCTCGACGGGACGCGCGAGTACGCCGGCGTCCGCCAGGACTGGGCGGTGCACATCGCGCTGGCGGTCGAGGGTACCGTGACAGTCTCCGCCGTCGGCATGCCTGACCTGGGCCAGGTCTTCTCCTCCGCTGAGTCGCGCGCGGTCCTCGGGGCACCCACGAACCGTTTCGTGATCTCCAGGAACAGCACGCCGGAGGTGGCCCCCCACATCGCCGAGACGCTCGGTGCCGAGCTGACGACCATGGGGTCCTGCGGTGCGAAGGCCATCAGCGTGCTCCTCGGCGACAACGACGCCTACATCCACGCCGGCGGGCAGTACGAGTGGGACAACGCCGCCCCTGTGGGGGTGTGCCAGGCCGCCGGCCTGCACTGCAGCCGGCTCGACGGCTCACCCCTGGTGTACAACAACGAGGACACCTACCTTCCCGACCTGCTGATCTGCCGTCCCGACATCGCGGACGACATCCTCGCCGCCGCCGCGGCGTTCTCCGCGGAGCACGGTTCCTACACGACCGTGTGACACCACGGCCGTTAGAATCGGCGGGATGAGATTCCTGCGCCCCACCCGCGGTCAGAAGGACCGGACGTCCTCCCCCTCCCCGGCCGCGTACGGTGGCCTCGTCGCCGCAGGCACCGCGGGGCTGGCGGCGGCCGCCGCGCTCCCCGCGCTCACCGCCGACCTCATCCAGCGGCGCGGGCGCCGCGAACGTGAGGCTCCCCGCCCCGGCACGTTCTCCGCCTCCGTCGGGGACTCTGAGATGACCGTCTACACCGACGGCCGCTCACTCTACGACGACATGATCGCCGCGATCGACGGCGCGGAGGACATCGTCCTCATGCAGAACTACCTGTGGAAGGACGACGCCGACGGGTTGGCGTTCATCCGTGCGCTCAACGCCGCGGCCGACCGGGGCGTGGAGGTGTACGTGATCTACGACGGCTTCGGCAACATGGTGGTGCCGCGGTCGTTCTACGACAACTTCTCCGACAGGGTCCACGTCGCACGGCTGCCCTTCGCCTCCCGGAAGCTCTGGACCGCGCCGCTGCGCAACACCGGGGTGAACCACTCGAAGATCCTGGTGGTGGACGACCACACCGGGTTCGTCGGCGGGTACAACATCGGCTCCCAGTTCGCCGGTCACTGGCGGGACACCCACGTCCGCCAGGTCGGACCGAACGCGTGGGGTCTGCGCAACGCCGTGGCCCGCATCTGGAACGAGAAGTGGCCGGAGGGCGGGGACATCCCGTGGACCGCGCCCGACAGCTGGGACTCCCGGGTGCAGGTGGTGGCGAATCTGCCGGTGCAGCTGGTCTACCCGCTGCGCAACATGTACCTCACCGCCATCGAACGTGCCCGCGACCACATCTGGATCACCACCGCGTACTTCATTCCGGACCAGCAGATCCTGCAGGCCCTGTACCGGGCGGCGGACCGGGGCGTCGACGTGCGCCTGATGGTGCCCAAGGAGTCCAACCACATGATCGCCGACTGGGTGAGCCGGGGATTCTACGGTGAGCTCCTGGAGCACGGTGTGACCCTGCACCTGTACGCGACGACGATGATCCACGCGAAGACCGCCACCATCGACGGCGAATGGTCCACCGTGGGGACGGCGAACATCGACCGGTTGTCGCTGTCCTTCAACTACGAGACGAACGTGGAGGTGACCGACCGTGAGTTCGCGGCGACGATGGAGAAGGTGTTCATCGCCGACATCGAGCACTGCGAGACCGTGACCTCGGCGTCCTGGCGGGACGAGCACCCACTGGCCCGCGTCGCGGAGATCGCCCTGATGCCGTTGCGGAAGGTGCTGTGAGTTCCTGAGCCGCTAAGGCCACTGTAAGCTTCCTGGTATGAACAGGAGCACAGCCGGCCGACGCTCCTCCGCCCGGAGAGGACGCCCACCTCGCATCTCCCGCGAGGACGTGGTGACGGCCGCCCTCGGTATCGGGGTGGCGGAGGTCACCTACTCCGCCGTCGCGCGGGAGATCGGCGTGACTCCTCCGGCGCTCTACCGGTTCTTCCCGACGAGGGAGTCACTGGTGGTCGCGTGCGTGCGACACGCTTTCGCGGACATCCCCTCCCCCGCCGCGGACACCTCGTGGCGGGACGCCGTCGAGCGCTACGCCTTCGACATCTGGGAGGTGTTCGTCCGCCATCCGGGGCTCCACGAGGCGTACTCCGATGTGCCCCTACCCCCGCAGCAGCTGTCCCCGGCCTTCGCCGCCATGCTCCGGCACATCGAGGCCAAGGGCTACACGGCCAACCAGGCCAGGTTCGTGATGGTCACGTTGCTCAACCACACGTCGTCCGCGTTCGACATGCTGCGCCGCCAGCGGCGGTACCTCTCCGACGCGGGTGACCCCTCCGGGGACGACGGGGCCCGGATCAGTCTCACGCACCCGGACGGCCGCCCGGTCGCCTCCGAGGCCGAGCTGACCGACAACACCCGCAGCCAGTGGCTCGTGGACCTCGCATTCCTCCTCGACAGCCTCGAACGCGTCGACCCCCACTGGCCGGAATGGCGCGGCACTTTCCACGGGAGTGTGGACCAGCTGCCGGCCACTCCGGTCGAGGATTAACTTCATCACTTTTACAAAAGGGGGAGCACTAATTACCCCTCAGGACGCCTTCCTACCAATCGCCCGCGTCCGACTCTAGAATGCGACTACCGACCACCTGCGGTCCATCCCGCCACCGCGTACTCCCCCATCCGCGAGCACGCGCACCGGCATTCTCACACCACGCCGTCCCTGTAACGAAACGCCATTCATCGGGGATTGGTAGATCCGAGCAATACGACTCGAACCGCAGCTGACCAGCATCTCCCACCTACCACGATGTTGTCCGCGAATCCGGGCCGACGCAGTCACGACCATTCACGATCGCCGAATGCCCCATTATTAATAGCCCTACATTATTCGGGACAGAGCAGATTTGCATGAGACATACTAATATAAATGGAATAAGAAATAGGTTCCGACAACCAGCACCACACAGGGAGGCCGCAGTGCTGCGACCAGAAATTAAGCAACGCCAGGCGGGTCGCCGACCGCAGTTCTCGTCGAAGGACTGTGTTGATGCAGCGATTCGACTCGGGGTGTCTGATTTCACGATGGCTTCGGTGGCACGTGAGCTCAGCGTGACGCCGAGCGCCATGTACCGTGCTTTCGCTTCCCACCGGGATCTCCGGGAAGCGTGCCTGGACCGGATTCTGGAGGTCATCAACCCTCCGCCGTCGGAGACGTCGTGGCAGAGTGTTCTCTTCCATGCGAGTGAGGAGTGGACCAGGGCGTGCCGGGAATTCCCCGGCCTGGACAATGCTCTTCTGCATTATGACGGCCCGGTGGCCCGTTTCATCCAGGGTGGTTTCACACACCATGTCGCTGGTCTGAAGTCGGCCGGTTACAACACCGAGCAGTCTCTTTTCGCGGTCGGGGCGATACTGGTTGCCGCGACGTACGCTGACGAGGCCCGGCCCATGTCGGAGGCGGACCAGGACGACTCGTCGCCGTCGTCGTTGCGTCGGCCTTCGCTGGTGAGTTTCGTCATCCGTGGTCTTTCCGCGGACTGGCCGGAGTGCGCTCCGGAGGTCTTCACCCCCTGAGTACACCGCCTCCCTCTACGCACTGTTCCACCGCTGACAGTCAACGCTCCCGGCCACCTGGGCCGGGAGCGTTGTGCGTGTCACGCCATTGTCGCCGTGATGATGAGGTTGTCTCCTGTGGCCACGCCGTCGCGTTCGAGGCAGGTGATGAACACGAGTCGTCCGGGGACGTTTTCCCAGACGTCGCCACGGTAGGGAAGTTCGTCTTTCGGGACGAAGAAGCTCTCGTCGGTGTTGTACGCCACTCCGTCGACGTCGATGGTGTCTCCTGTCTGGAGGATGCTCTCGCCTCGTCGTGAATCCATGACCGCGTTCCCGGGGGCGAATCCGTTGGTCACTGAGTGGGCGACGATGTAGACGGTCCCGTGGGGTGCGTCGTCGACGCGTACCCCCATGTTTCGCACGTGGTATATCTCCGTGAATCCTGGTGGCGTGATTTGTCCGTCGACGGCGGACAGTTCTGACAGTGACACCGACATTCCGACTTTCGGTACGGTGACGCGTGCTCCGGCGACGTGCTGGACGTTCATTTCCTCGATGACGGGGGCTGGGGGGAGTTCTCCCCCGTCGATTCTGACGGGGTTTCCGTGGAGGTCTTCCACGGCCGAGGGTGGTGGTGGTTCTGTCGGCGAGTAGGCGAGCAGTCCGAGTCCTGCGCAGATGCAGACGGCTGAGAGGATTCCGGCGATGAGTGTGGAGATCCGCGTTGTGCGTCGGGGGGTGGGA
>NZ_JALAGY010000015.1 GCF_022712195.1 Corynebacterium sp.
CATCCTCGTCGTCCTCGTCGTCGAGGCTCAGTCCCAGCTCAGCGAGCTCGGCACGCAGGTTCTCCATCGACAGCTGGACCTCCTCGGCACCGGCGGCGTGCACGTGGCCGTGGTCCCCGTGAAGGTCGCCCAGCCCCTCGGCGTCCCCCTCCCCGGAACCCAGTGCCCCACCCAGCTCGGCGTAGGCAGGGTAGATGACCTCGCGTTCCAGCGACTCACGCAGCGGCTGGTCACAGAAGGCGTTCTCCAGCGCGTTCGTGGTCAGCTCCAGGAACTGCCAGTACTCCAGGTCGAAGTTCTCCGCCAGGGCCAGCATCTCGCCGGTCATCGTGCACCCGGACACCAGCCGGTTGTCCGTGTTCACCGTGCAGGTGAAACCCATCTCGTAGAGCAGGTTGAACGGGTGGTCGGCGACGGTGTCGCACACACCGGTCTGGGTGTTGGAGGTCGGGCAGATCTCCAGGGGGATCCGGCGGTCACGGATGAACTTCGCGACCTCACCGAGCTCGATCCCGTTCATCGTGGCGTCAAGGTCCTCGTAGATTCGCACCCCGTGCCCGATCCGCACCGCACCCTGCCGCAGGCCGTCGGCGATGGACTCCACACCGGCCGCCTCACCGGCGTGGACGGTCACGGGAACAAGGTTCTCCCGCAGGATGCGGAACGCCTCCACATGGTTGGACGGCGGGAAGCCGTCCTCGGCGCCGGCGATGTCGAACCCGACCACGTAGCCCTCGCCCGGGGTGTGGTCACCGTGGTTCTCGACGGTGAGCCGGGCGATCTCCGCGGCCCGGTCCGCGTGGCGCATCGCGCACAGCAGCAGCCGCACGTGGATACGGCCACCGCGCTCGGCGACGATCCGCTCACCTTCCTTCACACCCTGCACCGTCGCCTCGACGACCTCCTGCAGGCTGAGTCCCCGGGCCTGGTGCTGCTCGGGGGCGAACCGGAGCTCGGCGTAGCACACGCCGTCGGCGGCGAGGTCCTCCACCGCCTCACGGGTGACCCGCACCAGGGAGCCCCGGGTCTGCATCACCGCGGTCGTGTGGTCGAAGGTGGTGAGGTAGGTCGGCAGGTCCCCGGAGTTCGCCGCGTCGAAGAACCACTTCTCCAGCTCCGCCGCATCGGTGGTCGGCAACCCCTCGTACCCGGTCTCCGCCGCGATGTCGATGATGGTCTGCGGCCGCAGACCACCGTCCAGATGGTCATGGAGCTCCACCTTCGGGAGACGCCGGACGACGTCCGGGTCGACGGTGGAGGTCACGTCGTGCTCGCTGAATTCGCTGTCGCTCATGGTGTCCCAGGATAGCGCTGCTCCCGGCTCATGTCCGTGGCGGACCCCGCTACCGGTAGACCTACCGATAGACTCTGACAACTGATGACTGCACACACTCTCCCCCGGCGACGGGCCGCCCGCCCCACTCCCCTGGCCACGACCAAGGCGACCGCTCTCGCCGCGACCGTGACCCTGAGCCTCTCCGGGATCCTCGCCGGCCCCCTCGCCGCCCCCGCGGCCGCGGACACCGGCCTCAACGGCGTCGAGAAGAACGACTGGCTCCCGTTGACCGTGGACCCCGGCGCCCCGCTCCCCGACGACCCGTTCCTCGACACCGACTCCTGCCCGTTCGCCGAGGAGCTGCCGCCCGCCTTCGACAGGGACGCACTGCCCACCGCCGGGCAGGACGCTCCGGCGCCGGTCGCGGTGGAGCGGCCGGGCCCGGGTGGTGAGGCCCTCGACACCTGCGCCCCGGTGTCCGCCCCCGGCCTGAAGATGCCCGACCGGCTCAGCCTGGGCAGCTACGTCGTCTACGACGTCGACTCCGGTGACGTCCTGGCGGCCAAGGACCCCTACGGGCTCTACCGTCCCGCCTCCATCATCAAGGCCCTGCTGGTGATGACCGCACTGGACGAGCTCGACCCGGACCAGGTGGTCCCTGTCAGCGACGACGCTGTGGCGATCGACGGTTCGCAGGTGGGCGTCGGTCCGGGAGGACGGTACACCGCCAGGGAACTGCTGCTCGGTCTGGTGATGCGCTCCGGCAACGACGCCGCCATCGCACTCGCGGACGCCATGGGCGGCCAGGAGGAGACCGTGGCCCGCATGCAGGAACTCGCGGACTCCCTGGGCACCCGGGCCACCCGTGTGATGACCGTGCACGGGCTCGACAGTCCCGGTGTGCAGACCACCGCCTACGACATGGCCCTGATCTACCGTGCGGCCTTCCAACGCGCCGACGTCCGTGACCTGCTCGGCGAGGAGACCACGGACTTCCCCGGCTACGGCGACATGGAGGGTTTCGAGCTCTCCAGCGACAACGAGATGCTCTTCAACTACCCCGGCACCGTCGGCGGGAAGACAGGCTTCACCGACAACGCACGGCACACCTTCTCCGTCGCCGCGGAACGGGACGGCCGGCGGTTGGGGATGGTACTGCTCAACTCGACGATCGCGGCGGGGCGCCCGGCGGAACAGGCCAGCGCCGTCCTCGACGCGGCCTTCGACGCTCCCGCCGACGCGAGCATCGGCACGCTCAACGTCCCTGAGGGGACGGACGACGACACGGACGACTCCACGGAGGACGCCGCCACCGCGGAAGCGGTCCCGGACGGAGGTGCCGACCACGCCGGGGTGGACGCGGACAGCACCGCCACGGACGGCGTCGACATGCGCGCCGTCATCGGCGCCGGTGTCGCCGTCCTGCTCCTCGTGGGGCTCGCGGCCGGCGCGGCGCGCTTCCGCCGCCGCTGAACGGCAGCGTCACCTGCTGCGCTGCTTCCTGCGCTACTTCCTTCGGAACGCCCTGCCGAGCAGCCCGACCGCGGTCGCACCGACGGCGGTGCCGATACCGACCAGACCGGCGGTGCCGACGTTGCGTGCGCCCGGCCGGACCTCCTGACGCACCCGGATCACCGCGGCGGGCGGGGCCTCGGGAATCATCGCCGCCAGCGCCTCGGGGGTCGTGGCCGTCCACGCAGCGAGGTACAGCGTGACCCGCCACACGAGGTAGAGCACGACCATCACACCGATGACCGGGCCGAAGGCCGCTCCCGCCGGATTCGACAGCGCATTGGAGAACACGACCGTGGCGAACTGCTTGATCACCTCGAAGACCACCGCACCGATCACGGCGGCACGTGCCGCGGCCGGGCGCGGCACCCGCGTCCGCGGCAGGTAGAGCATCAGCCAGAAGAAGACGATCCAGTTGGCGACGAGCGCCACGACCAGGGCCACGAACCAGGTGACGAACCGGATACCGGGCACGTCGCCCAGGCCGACCGCGTCCAGGACGGAGCCGGTGAAGCTCCCGCCACCGATGGCCGTGACCGCGAAAGCCACCGCCAGCGCCAGCAGCAGCCCGACCAGGCCGATGAGGTCGCTGATCTTGCCCTTGACGAAGTTGTCGGCCTTGCCGTGGACCTTCCACATCTCGGAGACGCCGAGGCGCAGGTTGCCCATCCAGCCCAGACCGGTCCACAACGCCAGGACAAGACCGATGCCGAAGACGCTTCCACGCTGGTCGATCGCCTGGACGATGATGTCGTTGAGGGTGTTGCCCAGCTCGCCACCGGCCGACTCCGAGACCGTGTCCATGATGGAGTCCAGCAGCTCGTCGTTACCGGCGACGACCATGGCCACGGTGGCGAAACCGAGCATGATCAGCGGGAAGATGGAGAGGACGGAGAAGTAGGTGATGCCGGCGGCGAAGTGGTTCCCGCCCTGGTCGCCGTAGCGCTCGTTCATGCGCATCACGTGGTCGAACCAGGGCCACCTGTCCCGATACCGGTCGATCGCACCCGGCGAGTCGTCGGTGGACCGCTCAATTCCGTGGTCGTCCAACTTGTCCCGGTCGGAGGCGGTGATCGTGCGAGCCATCAGAGGACTCCTCTTGTGTGTCTCTATGCCGTCATGACGCCCCGCCGCAGACGGTGGGGCCGTGGGGCACCCACCCTAGTTCATGGACAGCGGGTAGGGCCGGATTTCGCGGTGTCCCCTTACCGCAGAAGCCCCATCTTCCCGTACACGTCGGAGACCACGGACTCCGCGACCACGCCGGCCTTCTCGGCGCCGCGGTCGAGGATCCGCTTCAGTTCTGCGGGGTCGGCCATGTACTCGTCGTACCGGGCCTTCAGCGGGGTGGTGAAGGCCTGCAGTGCGTCGGCGGTGTCCACCTTCAGTGCTCCGTACTGGGCGCCCGCGGCCTGGTAGTCCGCCACGATGTCGTCCACGCTGCGTCCGGTCAGTGCGGACTGGATCACCAGCAGGTTCGAGACCCCCGGCTTCGCCTCGCGGTCGAAACGGATCTCGGCGTCGTTGTCCGTCACGGCGGACCTGATCCGCTTCGCCGACGTCTTCGGCTCGTCCAGCAGGTTCACGATGCCCTTGGGGTTGTCCCCGGACTTGCTCATCTTCGAGGTCGGGTCCTGCAGGTCGTAGATCTTCGCCGCGCCCTCGGGGATGAACCCCTCGGGCACCACGAAGGTCTCGCCGAACCGGGCGTTGAAGCGCTCGGCGAGGTTCCGGGTCAGCTCCAGGTGCTGACGCTGGTCCTCCCCCACCGGCACCAGCTGTGGACGGTAGAGCAGGATGTCGGCCGCCATCAGCATCGGGTACATGAACAGGCCCGCGGACGTGCGCTCCGCGCCACGCTTGGCGGACTTGTCCTTGAACTGCGTCATCCGAGACGCCTCACCGAAACCGGTCAGGCAGGTCAGCGCCCACGCCAGCTCGGCGTGCTGCGGCACCTGGGACTGCACGAAGATCGTGGACTTCTCCGGGTCGATGCCCAGCGCCAGCAGCTGCGCGACCCCCGCCAGCGTGCGCTCACGCAGTTCCACGGGGTCCTGGTCGACGGTGATGGCGTGCAGGTTGGGGATGAAGTAGAAGGCGTCGTACCCGTCCTGCAGGTCGATCCACTGCTTGACCGCACCCAGGTAGTTCCCGAGGTGGTAGGAGTCCGCCGTGGGCTGGATGCCGGACAGGACGCGCTTGATCTGTGCTTCATCGCTCATGGGCAGTCATGTTACCCGGGCACTTTGGCGATCCGCAGCAGTGCCTCGGCATCCGGGTCGCTCACCCCCAGCGGCCGTCCCCGGGGATAGACGGCACGCAGCAGACGCCGGAACGTCACCCCCGTCACCGGTACCCGGACCAGCTCACCGGAGGACACCTGCGCCTCGACCGCCCGCGCCGCAATCACCGTGGGCTCACCCATGCCCGTCACCGCCGCGCGTTGCGCCGACAGCGACCCGAACTCCCCCGCCGGTTCGGCGATCGTCCCGAGCGCCGCCTCGAGGATCTCCCGGCTGCCCGACCCCCTCTCCCTCATGACCAGCGGGGTCCTTCGCAGCTCGCCGGCGTCCACCTCCCTGCCCGCCCAGGGGTGCGTCGGCGGGACGACCAGGATCAGGTCGTCCACCCCCACCACGTCCGACGCCAGACCGTGGGACACCTCCGCGCCCTCGACGAACCCGAGCACGCAGTCCCCGCCGGCCACGGCGTCGCACACCTCCGCGCTGTTGCGGGAACGCAGCTGCAGCCGCACCGTGGGGTTCTCCCTGTGGAACCGCGCCGCCCACGTGGGGAAGTACAGCTCCGCGACCGTGTTGGAGACCGCGACGGGGAGGGACCTCACCGCGTCCGGCTGCGTGGCCGCCGACACCGTACGGGAGAACTCCCCCGCCGCGGCGAGCAGGTCGCGCGCCGCGGACAGCACCGTCCGTCCACGTTCCGTCGGCTCCGATCCCCCCACACCCCGACGGAACACTGCGACCCCGAGGGTCTTCTCGGCCGCGGCCACCCGCGCACTCACCGTCTGCTGGCTCAGCCCCAGGTCACGCGCCGCGGCGGCGATACTGCGGTGCTCGTCCACCGCGACCAGGGTGGCGAGCTGCTCGATCTGCGGGACACGGGGGTACATACGTTCACTGTACCCCGTTCCACCAGTGCCGTTATCCCCGAGTGCCGACCCCGCCCGCTACGGTCGTGCCCCATGGACACCGTCACCGAACTTCCGCCTCCCGGCCCCGCCTGGGGCGGCGCACTGATGGGCGTCTCCATCGCGGCGACCATGACGGGGATCCAGGTGGGGACGACGGCCGGCGCCGTCGTGACCGTCATGGCGGCGCTCGTCCTCCTGGTCCTGCTCCTCCCGCTCCTCCCCGGCGCCGGGCGGCACGGATGGGCGACGACGGACCTTCCGTCCTGGTCGATGGTCACCATGGGTGTGCTCGCCCTCGGCTCGGCCGCGGACACCACCCTCGGCCTGACCACCGTCCACCAGGTCACCTGGGTCGCCGGGACGGTCGGTTCCGTCGCCGTCTTCGTCCCGCAGGTGACCGGCGTCGTCCGTGGCGCGCTGCCGCTCACCTTCCGGACAGCGCTCCCGCTGGTCACCCCCATGGTCGCGGCGACGAACGCGGCCCAGCTCGGTCACCCGCTTCCCGCCGCCGTCTGCTTCTGGGCCTCACTGGCGGCCGGGGTCCCCTTCTTCGTCCTCGTCTACCTCGCCCCGGCACGACGGCCGGCCGGGCCGTCGGCGGCGACGACGTGGATCCCCCTCGGCATCGTCGGGCAGAGCAGCACCGCCGCCCTGCTGGTCACCGACGGTTCCTCACTCGCCGGGACCGGACGGCTCTACGCCGGGGCCGTGCTGGCCGTCGGTGTCCCCGCCGCCGGCTGGGCGCTGTGGAACCACTGGGGGTCGCTGCTGCGGACACCTCCACGACAGTCCCTCGCCACCGTCGGCCCCGCCTGGTGGTCCGCCACCTTCCCCGTGGGCACCTGCAGCCTGGGCACCCACCAGCTCGCCGTCGCCACCGGCACCGGCTGGCCGGACGCGGTGAGTGCCGGCCTGCTCGGCCTGCTGGCGCTGCACATCGCACTGGCCACCGCCGGGCTGGCGGTACGTGCACTACCGACGGGTCAGCGGTACGTGACCAGCACCGGCGAGTGGTCGCTCCACCGCAGGTCGTAGCTCTCGGCCCGGTCGACCCACGCCTTCTCCGCCCGCTCCATCAACTCCGCGGTCACCGCCTGGTAGTCGATACGCCACCCCGCGCCGGTGTCGAAGGCCTGGCCCCGCCAGGTCCACCAGGAGTACGGCCCCTCCTCGTCCGGGTGCAGCCGGCGCAGCGCGTCAAACCACCGCGGTTCCGCCGCCGGCCCCCGCTCCAGCCGCTGCGCCGCCACGTCACCGGGGGTGTAGTCCACGGCGCCGAAGAAGTCGGCGGGGTCTCCCGCCGGGTTGCCGGTCCGCCCTGCGTCGGTGGGGTCGCCGATCTGCGTGGCCTCGTCCGGGAAGGTGCCGAACACCGAGTCCAGGAACGCCCGCTCCGCCGGCAGGTACCCCGACTTCTTCCGGTTCGGACGCCAGTTCCTCAGGTCCTGGCGCCGGTGACAGATGTTCCAGTCCCCGCCGACCACCATCTGCCCGTGCACCCCGGCCTGCTGGTCGAGGTAGGGCCCGAAGATGTCGAGGAAGCGGAACTTCTCGTCCTGCTTCGCCGTGCCCTCCGCCCCGGAGGGCAGGTACACGCTGGCGACCCGCAGGCCGGCCGTCGTGGCCTCGATGTAACGGCCGGCGTCGTCGAACTCGGTGCTGAACCCCTCCCCGAACCCGACCCGGACATCGTCGATGCTGTGCCGGGACAGGACGGCCACCCCGGCGCGCCCCTTCGCCGCGGCCTCTGCCTGCACCAGGTTCCACCCGGACTCCAGTGCGGGGGCCAGCGCCTTCTCGGTCTGCTCCGGGGTGGCACGCACCTCCTGCAGCAGCACCACGTCCGCGGGGGTGCTGTCCAGCCACGGCAGGATCCCGTGGTTGTCCTCGTTGCGGACCTTGGCGGCGGCACGGATGCCGTTGACGTTGACGGTGGCGACAGTGACGGTCATGCGGTCCAGACTAGCCGCGGGCCTCACTGCGGCGCCGAAGGAGGTAGGTCGGGATGAAGACCGCGATGCCGCACAGCGCCATCCCCACCCCGGCCAACGCCGGTGCCGAGTAGGAGTACCCCGCGCTGATCACCGCACCGCCGACCGCCGCACCGGCGGCGTTGGCCAGGTTCAGCGCGGAGTGGTTCATCGACGCCGCGAGGTTCTGCGCCTTGCCGGCCACATCCATCAGGCGGGTCTGCAGGTTGATCGTCATCACCGAACCCGACATAGCGACCAGGCCGAAGTTCACGATCGCCAGCGGTGCGACCGTGCTGGTGAAGTAGAACGCGCCGAGCATCAGGACCATCGCCACCAGGGCACCGAGGATGGAGCCCTCCACGTTGATGTCCGACAGCCGCCCGCCGAGGAAGGTGCCGGCCACCATGCCGATGCCGTAGACCATGAGCACCAGCCACATGAACTCCTCGGGGAACCCGGCGCGCTCCGTCATCGTCCAGGAGATGTAGGTGTACACGCAGAACATGCCGCCGAAGCCGACGGTGCCGAGCAGCAGAGTGAGCATCACCTGCGGGTTGACCAGTGCGCCGAGCTCCGTCATCGGACGTGTCGGTGCCATCAGGGTCATGTGCGGCAGGGAGAACCACAGGCCGACGAGCGTGACCACGCCGATCAGCGCCACCACCGCGAAGGCCGCGTTCCAGCCGAGGGTCTGCCCGACCCACTGTGCGGCCGGCACCCCGGCGACCGTCGCCACCGACAGTCCCATGGAGACCTGGGCCACGGCCCGTCCCCGCTGCCCGGCGTCCGCCATCGACGCGGCGATCAGCGCGGCCGCGGCGAAGTAGGCGCCGTGGGGGATGCCGGCGATGAATCGGGACAGCATCAGCAGGCCGTAGGAGCCGGCGAGGACGCTGAGCGCGTTACCCACGGTGAAGGCGCCCATGAGCAGCAGGACCAGGCGCCGCCGCGGCATCGCCCCGGTGAAGGCGGTGATCACCGGGGCGCCGACGACCACGCCGAGGGCGTAGGCGGTAATCACGTGGCCGGCGGTGGCCTCGCTGACGGAGAAGTCGTCGGCGATGTAGTTGAGCAGTCCCATCGCCACGAACTCGGTCGTCCCGATGCCGAAACCGCCCAGCGCCAGCATGAGGATCGCGATCGGACGCCGCCGACGGCCCATCTCCGTCTGCCGGGGCAGGGGACGGCGGGCGGGACGGCGGGCCGGACGACCCGGTTCGCCGAGCCGCTGCAGTCGTGACGGGGTCGCGTTCGGTGGTTCAGTCACAGATGGTCTCCTCGGGG
>NZ_JALAGY010000016.1 GCF_022712195.1 Corynebacterium sp.
CTAGGGCGTGTCTCCCAATAGGCGTACCCAGGACAGGATCGAACAGAGTGTGACGGCGGCGCGGTAGGTGATCGCGAGTTTGTCGTAACGGGTGGCCAGGGCTCGCCATTGATTGGCCAGGGCGAAGGATCGTTCGACGACGTTTCGCCCTTTGTAGAGGTCAACGTCGAGTTTGGGCGGTCTGCCGCCGCGGCCGCCTCGGCGTGCTCGTGCGGCGATCGTGTCGCTTTTCTCCGGGATCACGGCGGCGATGCCCCGGTTGCGGAGCTGGCGGCGGATGGTTCCGGACGAGTACGCCTTGTCGGCGATCACCGCGTCTGGGCGGGTGCGGGGCCGGCCCCGCCCGTGGCGGGGAACGTGGATGTCGGCGAGCACCTGTTCGAGCATCGCACCGTCGTTGCGTTGGCCGCCGGTGACCACGTTCGCCAGCGGTCGCCCGCGGCCGTCGACGGCGCTGTGGATTTTGGTCGTCAGTCCGCCACGCGACCTGCCGATGCCGTGACCTGCAGGTTCACACTCGGCTGCGGGGCGATTCTTGTGATTCGATCGAGCCCCCCTGTGTCCTGCTCAGGGCGGGTCGTATTTGTGCCGTGCTGGTGGGCGCGGCAGATGGTGGCGTCGACCGAGACGTTCCAGTCGATCATCCCGTCGGCGTCGGCGTCAGCCAGGATTGCCTGCAGGACCCGGTCCCAGGTGCCGTCCTCGGCGTATCGAGCGCGGCGTTTCCACACCGTCTGCCACGGGCCGTACTCATCTCGCGGCAGGTCACGCCACGGAATCCCTGTCCGGTAGCGGTAGATGATGCCCTCGACCACCTTGCGGTTGTCGCGAAACGGATGTCCCTGCCACCCCTGGTTGGAGGGCAGCAGGGGCTCGATCCGCTCCCACTGCTCATCGGTGAACTGGCAAAACCTTGACTTCGTCTGTGCCATACGGACACCGTCTCGCGGGTCACCGCTCAGCTATGGGAGACACGCCCTAGATCCCGGAGGTGGGTCACATGGGCGATCAGCACATGTCCACAACGGGTCAGGACAAAAAGAAAAGCACCGTAGCGACAAACCTTGGACGGTTCGCTACGGCGCTTGGACTGAGAGTCCTGGCTCGATGGGTGGGACTGCCCGGGTTTGGTTGACATCAACAACTCAGGTCCGTGAGACCTGATGAGAGGATGTACACCATGCCCAAGCCCCACCCCAAAGAGTTCCGCGACGACGTCATCGCGGTAGCTCGTAAGAGTGAAGCTCCGCTCGGCCAGATCGCCAGAGACTTCGGGATCAGTCAGTCCTGCCTCCGCACGTGGCTGGCCAAAGCCGAGCGTGCTGAATCCCCTGCCGGTGACAGCCGATCGGCCACTGAGCTGCGCGAAGCCAACAAGCGTATCCGGTTACTGGAGCAGGAAAACGAGGTCCTGCGACGCGCTGCGGCGTATCTGTCTCGGGATATCAACCCAAAATGATGTTCCCCTTGGTACGTGACATGGCCCAGACCAAGGGGACGACGCAGACGACGATCCGGGTGCCGGTGGTGGTGTCGTGCCGGGTGTTGGGTTTCTCCCGTCAGGCCTACTACCAGTGGATTTCCTGCCCGGTGTCTCAGCGGGACTGGGATGATGCGCATCTGATCAACGCTGCGGTCGACCTGCACGCCGAGGATCCTGGCCTGGGCTACCGTCTCATCGCCGACGAACTACCCGAGATGGGCATCACCGCTGGTGAGAACCGTGTCCACCGACTGTGCAAGCTGCAGCGGATCCGCTCGTTCCACTCGGTGAAGAACGGGTCGCGGAACAAACCGGGCCCGGCAGTCCACGACGATCTGGTGGCCCGGAAGTTTCACGCCACGGGGCCGAACAGGTTGTGGTTGACCGACATCACCGAGCATTCCACGCAGGAGGGCAAGTTGTACTTGTGCGCGGTCAAGGACGTGTGGTCCAACCGCATCGTGGGGTACTCGATCGACACCCGGATGAAGAAGCGGATCGCGATCAACGCCCTACGAATGGCCGTGCAACGCCGGGGTGAGGTGCCCGGTTGCATCGTGCACTCGGACCGGGGAAGCCAGTTCCGCTCCGACGGCTACCTGGCCGAATTGAAAGCTCACCAGCTGACCGGATCCATGGGACGGGTCGGGTCGAGTGCGGATAATGCCGCGATGGAGAGCCTCTTTGCCTTGTTGCAGAAGAACATTCTCAACCGTCACCCCTGGACAACCCGGCAGGAGTTGCGGGTGGCCATGGTCACCTGGATCGAGAACTCCTACCACCGCAGACGCCGGCAACGACGTCTCGGGAAGCTCACCCCGGTAGAGTTCGAGGTGGTCCATCAGCAGGCCGTTCAGGCCGCCTGATCGACCCCCAGACAACTGTCAAGCAAACCGGGGGCAGTCCCCGTCGGCGGTGTTGATGTTCACTGTGCCGGCCCCCGGGTCCCCGGGGGGACCGCCGTCGGCCGACGGGGACGACGGTCCGTGCGGTGACTTGTTTCCCGCACTCTCTCCCCCGGCCTGCCCCGGGTACAGCACCCTCGAACCGTCCGGGTCCACCACGATCTGCATGCCGTCGACGACGGGCTCGGCGAGGTTGATCCCCTCCACCCGTCCGTCCCCACGGACCCCTCCCGAGCGGACGATCACCTCACCTGCCCGTGTCCCCGCGTCCACGGTGACCAGGCCGGGGCGGTGCACCAACCCCTGCACCGACACGACCACAGGACCCCCACCTGCCGTGTCCTCTCCCCGGCCCGTCGTCCCGGTCACGGCGCCCCCGTCGCCGTTCTGACCGTCCTTCCCGGTGTCCCCCGCCGGCTCTACCCCGGCGTCCCCGGACACCGTCGGTGACAGTCCCGCCACGACCTCCACCGTGTCGCCGCCGCCGTCACCGGTGTTCTCGTTGAACAGCATCACCCCTCCCACCACGACCACCAGGGCCGCGACCGTCGCCGTCATGATCCGGGCGGACCTGGGACCGATCACGGTCCGACGCTCGAACCGGACATCAGCCAGCTCATGGCCCGGCACCGGCTGGGTCAGGGCCTCCACCCTGTCAGCCACCGCCCGCCGTGTGCCACTCACCCGGCGCTGTGCCGGTGTCCCGTGTTCCGCGTCTCCGCCCATGGGTCACCATGCAAGTACAGCCTCGGACACGGGGCGGGCGTCACGGCACCGTCGTCCCAGGACGCTGTGGACAACCTGCCCCCTGTGGACGAACGCCGCGGCGCCCGGAGGGCCAGGGACGTCAGTCCTGCACGAGCGACACCGCGACCGCCCCTGGCCCGGTGTGCACGGCCATGGAGTCGGTGATGTCCACCACGGAGATCACCACACACTCCGGCAGCTGCTCACGCAGGTTCGCCCTGAGGTCCTCCGCCACGTCTTCGGCGTCCCGGTGGTGGACGGCCAGGTGCATCGGAACCCGCGCCAGCTCCCGCAACGGCACCTGGTCCTCGGTACTCCGACGCAGCCGCAGCCGCTCATGCTCGGATTTCTCGTGCTTCTCGTGCTTGTCGTGCTTGTCGGACTTCTCGGTTTTCTCTGCCTTGTCCGGCTTGTCGGTCTTGTCGCGCCCGCCGAAGCTGAAGATCCGCGGACGGTCCCCGGTGTCGGCCCCGGACGAGTCCCCGGAACCGGTCTCCTCCTGTGCGCCATCCGACTCCGCGTCCTCCACCAAATCCGCCTCTGCGGTCTCCCCCGCATCTCCTTCAACGTCGGCCGTCACCTCCGACGACGCCGCATGCGCCGCCACCGCCCCGGCGGATCCGGCCGGCTCCGACGTCTCACCGGCACCGTCGGCAGGGGCATCGGGGTCAGAGACGTCAGCGCTGTCAGCGCTGTCAGTGGCTTCCTCAGTCACCTCAGCCACCTCAGTGTCAGGGGACTCGGAGGATGTCTCGTCCTGCGCGGCGTCAGCGCCGTCCCCGGCATGCTCCCCGCTGTCGGTCTCCGACGACGGCAGGAGGGCCTCGGCCGCCTCCCTGTACGCGTTGGACGCCAGGGTCACCATGCGCTCCATGGCCTTCGACCTGGTACGGGTCTTCGCCGCGAGTTCGAGACGCCCACCGGCCAGATGCATGATCGGCTTGATCGCCAGCGCCGTGGACAACAGCCGCTGGCCGGCGGTCAGCCGTCCGCCACGGGCGAGGGTGTCCAGACGGTTGACGAACAGCCAGAGCTGACCGGTGTCGACGGCGTGCTGGGCGGCGCCACGGCACTCGTCGAGCGACCCGCCCTCGTCGGCGCACCGTGCCGCGGCGATGGCCGCCTGGCCGATCACCATGCCACCGGACATCGTGTCGATGACCTCCACCCGGCCGTCCAGCACCGCCGCCGCCTGCGAAGCCGACGACCAGGTGCCCGACAGCTCCTTGGAGATGTGCAGTGCGACGACACCGTCGTCACCCCCACGCTCCAACAGCCGCGCGTAGCAGGCGGTGAGCTCGAGGGCTCCCAGCCCCGCCGTCGTCTCGTCATCCCCCTCGCCCTCGGCGTGGAAGTCCAGGACGGTGATGCCGTACTCCGACGCCAGGGCCGGGGGCAGGCAGGCCGAGGAATCGGTGACCACCATGACGCTCATCGTCCGGTCGCCTCACCTTCGTCCGCGTTGGCCACGGTCACCGGTGCCGGCGCCGTGACCCCTACATTCCATCCTTCCAGGAACCAGCGGGGAGTGCGCCACTGCCCTGCACCTGAGTCTCCGCCCGCCGGGCGGGCGACGAGCTGCGACCAGCGGGTGTTCCCCAGGCTGCCGAACATCGGGTAGTGCTCGGTGGGGATCCCCAGCAGACGCGAGGTCAGTGCGGCGATCGTGCCGCCGTGGGCGACCAGCATCACCGCACCGGCGTCCCAGGCGTCACCGGCCATCAGCTCGTCGACGAGCTCGGCCGACCGGTCGGAGACCTCCACCCTGGTCTCCCCGTTCGGCGGGGCCCAGGTGGGGTCCAGCCGCCAGTGCGACCGCTGGCCGGGGAACACCGCGTCGACGTCCTCGTGGGCCTTGCCCGACCAGTCGCCCAGGTCGGTCTCCCGCAGGCGCGGGTCGGTGGTGAACTCCACACCGACGGCCTCGGCGAGCAGGGCCGCGGTGTCCCGGGCGCGCTGCAGGTCGGAGCTGACGACGGTGCCGATCGGCCAGGTCCCCAGCTCCGCCGCCGCGGCCTGCGCCTCGGCGCGTCCCGCCTCAGTGAGCGGGGTGTCCAGCTGCCCCTGCATGCGGCCGACGAGGTTGAACTCCGTCTGGCCGTGCCGGATCAGGATCAGCCGGCGTTCGGGCAGACGCCGCCCCCCGGAGGGGACGGTCGTGCCGGACCTGCCGGACTCTCCCGGGCGCACAGCCACCAGCCCCCTAGAGCTCGTCCTCGTCGGGGGCCGGACCCGCCAGCGGCAGGTCGGCGGAGCTCTGCGCGGCGAAGAGGTCGTCGGCGTCGATGTCCTCGGCGCTCACGTCGCTGGCCCAGAAACCCCGGTCAGCCTGCTCGACACCCTCGACCTCCACCGTCGGGCAGTCGCGGTAGAGCCGGTCCAGGGCGTAGTACTCGCGCTCGTCGCGACGCTGGACGTGCACGACGATAGTGCCGTAGTCCAGCAGGACCCACCGGTTGTCCCGGTGCCCCTCGCGCAGGCGGGCCTTCACACCGACCTCGCCGAGCTTCTCCTCGACCTCGTCGACGATGGAGTTGACCATACGCTCATTGTCGCCGGTGGCCAGCACAAAGCAGTCCGCCAGCGGCATACGGGAGGTCACGTCGAGGACGACGATGTCCTCGGCGAGGCGCTCGGAGGCGGCGCGGGCGGCGATGCCCGCATGGTTGATGGCGTCGGAACTAGCGGTCACGTGGTGCCGGATCCTTCATGGGAGTAGAGGACAGATGTTTTCCGTCAGTGATTCTACAAGCCCCTCCACGGATCGCAGCATCCGGCGCGTCAGGACCGTCTGTCAGGACCGCCTGTCAGGGCCGTCCGTCAGAACCAGCCGTCGGGGAAGCGGTCGTCCTCGATGTCCGGGTTCCAGTCCACGTCCGGTTCCGCGTTCACCGGCGCATCAGCCGGCTCCGCATCCTCAGACACGGACACGGGCGTTGAGGCTGAGGCGGAGGCGGGCTCGCCTGCCGCGACCGACTCGTCCCGCCCCTCACCGACGCGCCCCACCGCACCGTCCCCGGTGTCGCTGAGCGCCCACGGCAGCCCGCCGTGGCTGTCGCGGCTGCGACGCCGGTACAGCGCCGTCTTGGCTATGTACTGGACCACCCCGTCCGGCACCAGGTACCAGACGGACCGCCCGTCCGCGGCGCGCTCCCGGATGTCGGTCGACGAGATCGCCATCGCCGGGATGTTGACCAGGCTCAGCCTGTCGGAGTCGACCTGGCTGCGCAGTGCCTCACCGGCGTCGGCGAGGTCGTAGCCGGGCCGGGTGACACCGACGCAGTGGGCCAGGTTGAACACGTCCTCCCAGTGCCGCCAGGTCACGATGCGCTCGAGCGCGTCAGCCCCGGTGATGAAGTAGAGCTCCGCGTCCGGGTACCGGCTCTGGATGTCCTTGAGGGTGTCGACGGTGTAGGTGGCGCCGGGACGGTCGATGTCCACCCGCGACACCAAGAACTGGGGGTTGGCGGCGGTGGCGATGACGGTCATGAGGTAACGGTCCTCCGCGGCGGTGACGACCTTGTCCCGCTTCTGCCAGGGGTGCCCCGTCGGCACGTAGATCACCACGTCCAACCCGAACCGGTCGGCCACCTCGCTCCCGGCGACCAGGTGGCCGTTGTGGATCGGGTCGAAGGTGCCTCCCATCACCCCGATACGCTCCGGAGGCTTGTCCGGGAATCGTGCGGGGCGCTGGTCCGGTCGGCGGTTCTGGGTCACGACCGTCCATGCTACGGGTAGGTACCACCCGAAAGGAACCACGGCCGTGCTTTCCCCGCGATACCCTTTCCCGTATGGCGAAGAGAATGAACCCGTGGGTACCGAATCAGCACGGCGCGTGGCCGATGGTCGCCGTCCCACCCCTTGTCGGGGTGTTCTGGTGCCTGAAGATCTGGGACGCGCTGGCTCCCGCCGACCGCGGCGAGGGGCTGCACGGCACCGCGGGCATGGTGCTGACATTCCTGGCGGTCACCGTCGCCTGGGTGGTCGGCTACCTGGCGTTCTTCGCCGGCGGGATCCTGATGCGCGCCCGCAACGCCACGATGCGCCGACGGGCGGTGGCACCCACGGTGCTCTACGGTGCGGTCGCCGGCGTCGCCGCGGTCGTGGCACTGGTGCTGCAGCCGCACCTGCTGTGGTGGTCGTTCGTGTTCCTCCCCCTCGTCGCGGTGGCGGTGTACGAGACCTGGCGGGGAACACCACGCTCCCTGGCCTCCGGCATCGCCACGACGGCCGCCTCGGCGTTCATCGTCCCGGTCGCCGCGACCGTGGGCCTGGGCGCCAGCGTCCCGGTCAGCGGCGGGGTGACGTGGACCTCGAACCTGTTCACCGCGGCGGTGGTGGACGCACTGCCGCCGGCGGTGTGGGTGAGCTTCCTCTGGCTGCTGCTCTACACCGTGGGTACCGTCCTGTACGTCAAGACGATGATCCGGAAGAAGGGGGACGCGGCCTGGCTGGCGGGGTCCCAGGTGTTCCACCTGGTCGCACTGCTCGTCGTGGTGGGCACCCTGGCCGTGCGCTACGTGCACTGGGCGGCATGGGTCGTGGCGGTGGCCGTGTTCGCGGCGGCGCTGTGGCGTTCCCGCGCCGTACCCGCCTCCGCCGCGGCGGGCACCCCGTGGACACCGAAGAAGGTGGGCGTGCGGGAGATGCCGCTGCACGCCGGTGTCGCCGTCGCCGCCGTCATGGCGGCCCTGTTCTACGACGGACCGCTGATCCTGTTCATCGGATGAGTGCGGCGAGCGCGTCCGCCGCGGCCCGCTCCCCCTGCCCCGCCGCCGACGGATCGACCGCCGCGTCGCGGAAGTAGGTCTCGTGGGCACCGGCGCCCTCGTCGTCCCGGAGCGCGAGCGCGATGGAACGCGGACCGGTGTCACAGGCGAAGTCGTCGGGCAGGCAGTAGCTGTGGACGAGCACACCCGCCATCGCCCCACCACCGATGAGCCCCGGGGTCCGGTGGAACGGGTTGCCGAGGTACACCGACCCGCGGAGCCGCCCCTCGGCGGCGAGCTTGTGCTGCACCGGCGTCAGGGCCGCCACCCCCTGCGAGTACCCCAGACCGACGTAGTCGGGACGGCAGCCGGTGGAGTCCTCGAACTCCTCGACCGCCGCCAGCCCGCCGGGCAGCCCGCGTGCCATCGAGTCGATGAACAGGCCCACCCCGTTGACCACCGTCGCCGGGTCAGGGTCCTCCCCCGCCTCGCCGACGGGGAAGCGTGCCGGATAGTGGTCGGCGTCCAGGGCGAGGACGGTCCGGTCGTCCGGGTCGAAGAGGTCCGGGTGCACCGCGGTGGCGTAGGCGAGGAAACGGTGGAGGGCCTCTCCCTCGTAGCCGTTGGAGTAGCCGTTGGCGGGCCCTGGCGGGTAGACCTCGTCCTCCTCGCTGCCGCGCGCGGTGAGCGTGACGACGGAGGGGCAGACGTCCGCCGCGACGGCCTGCCGTCCGGATTCGGGGCCGGTGGCGGCGACCCCCGCCGCCGCCGTCCCCGCTGTTCCCGCCGTGGTGACGACGAGGACGGCGCCGAGGAAGGTCAGGACCACGCCATGTAGTTTCGTCAGGAAAACTAGTGTACAACGACGGTGACCGCCCGGATCCGGACGGTCACCGTCGTGCGGTGGCACGGGCCCCCACCCGCGAGGGGGAACTACGGGCGGACCTGCCCCTCCCCGTTGACGATCCACTTGGTGCTCGTCAGCTCCGGCAGACCCATCGGCCCGCGGGCGTGCAGCTTCTGCGTCGAGATGCCGATCTCGGCCCCGAAGCCGTACATCTCACCGTCGGTCCACGCGGTGGAGGTGTTGATCATCACCGCGGCGGCGTCGACGTTCTGCTCGAAGTACTTCGTGGCCTTGTAGTCGGTGGCGCTGATCGCCTCGGTGTGGCCGGTGGAGTAACGGGTGATGTGGTCCACCGCCGCCTCGACACCGTCGACGACGGCCGCGGCGATGTCGAAGGAGCCGTACTCCTCCTCCCAGTCCTTCTGCTCGGCCTGGACCACGTCACCGACACCCAGGGCCGACAGTTCCGCGACCTCACCGTGGACGGTGACCCCGGCGTCCTGCAGTGCGGTGAGGACGCGCTTCTTGTCCGCGTCGGGCAGGGCAGCGTCCAGCAGCACGACCTCGGTGGCGTTGCACACCGAGCAGCGACGGGTCTTGCCGTTGATGACGAGCCTGATGGCCTCGTCGACGTCGGCGGAGCCGTCGACGTAGAAGTGGCAGTTACCGGTGCCCGTCTCGATCGCCGGCACGGTCGCACCGGTGACCACCGCGTTGATCAGGCCCGCGCCGCCACGGGGGATGACGATGTCGACCAGGCCGCGGGCGGTGATCAGGTCCTGCACCGAGTCATGGGTCTCGCACGGCAGCAGCTGCACGGTCTCCCGGGGCAGGCCGTGCTCCGCGCAGACGTCCTGCAGGATCTCCACGAGGCGGGTGTTCGAGTGCTGGGCCGACTTCGAGCCACGCAGCAGCGGGACGTTGCCGGACTTCACGGCGAGGCCGAAGGCGTCCACGGTGACGTTCGGGCGGGCCTCGTAGACCATGCCCATCACACCGAGCGGCACCCGCACCTGGCGCATCTCCAGGCCGTTGGGGCGCCGGGAACCGCGCACCACGTCCCCGACAGGGTCGGCCAGGTCGGCGACCTGGCGCAGACCGCCGGCGATGCCCTCGACCCGTGCGGGGTCGAGGCTGAGGCGATCGATGAGGGACTCCGACATCCCGCGCTCGCGCCCGGCGGCGATGTCGCGCTCATTGGCCTCGAGGATCGAGGCGGTCTCGGCGACGAGCCGGTCGGCGGCGGCGGTGAGCAGGTCGTTCTTCTGCGTGGTGGAGAGCGCGGGACGCTGGGAGACCTCGCGGGCCTTCTGCGCCTTGGCGAGGACCTCCTCGCGCTCCGCGGCACGGACGGGGGTCAGTCCGGCGGTGTCTCCGGAGGTGGCGGACGAGTTCTTGGCGGTGTTCACGTCGGTCATGACACCCCAGCGTACGTGACCACCGACCAAAAATCACCCGGATTGTTCAACAATCCGGGCCGGTCGGGTCAATCAGCTGGTCGCGCCGTACACCCGGGACTGACGGTTGGAGTAGGTGGCCATGTAGTCGGCGTGGATCACCGGACGCTGGGCGAAGTCCGGCAGGTCCGCCGTCGACTTGCCCACCATGCCCTCCAGGGTGGCCGAATCGTAGTTGACCTCGCCACGGCCGATCAACTCGCCGTCCGGCCCGACGATGTCGAGCACCTCACCGGAGGTGAACGCCCCGTCCACCTGCACCAGCCCCACCGCCAGCAACGAGTTGTGGCGTTCCATCGCCGCCGCCGCACCGGCGTCCAGGTGCAGGGTCCCGGCGGAGTCCGCGGCGTAGAGCACCCAGAACTTCCAGGCGGACAGCCGGTCCTCACGGGGCCAGAAACAGGTCCCGACCATCGCCTGGTCCAGGGCGGCCCCGATGTTCTCCGTCGAGGTCAGCAGCACCGGGATGCCCGCACGGGACGCCAGGCGCGCGGCGGACACCTTCGCGGCCATACCGCCGGTGCCCAGCCGACCACCGTCACCGGCGACGACGCCACGCAGGTCCTTGCTGCTCTTCACCTCGGCGATGAACCGGGCGCCGGGCTCCGCAGGGTTGCGGTCGTAGAGTCCGGCCACGTCCGAGAGCAGGACCAGGGCGTCGGCGTAGGTCAGGTGGGACACCAGCGACGCCAACCGGTCGTTGTCACCGAAACGCATCTCGGAGGTCGCCACCGTGTCGTTCTCGTTGACGATCGGCACCGCACGCAGCTGGCGGAGACGGTCGATGGTGCGCTGGGCGTTGCGGGCACGGTCACGGCGGGCGGCGTCGGAGGCGGTCAGCAGCACCTGGCCGATCGAACGTCCGTACCTGGCGAAGCTGCGGGCCCACTCCTGCGCCAGCAGCACCTGCCCCGCGGCCGCGGCCGCCTGCTTGCTCGCCAGGTCCGTCGGCTTCTGCGACAACCCCAGCGGCCCCATACCGCACGCCACGGCGCCCGAGGACACCACGATCACGTCGGTGTCCCGGTCCATGCGCGCCTCGAGGGCGTCGGCGATGACGTCGATCCGGTCCGGGCTCACTCGTCCTGTCTCGTCGGTGAGGCTCGATGAACCGATCTTGACGACGACACGCTTGGCGGTGCGGACCGTCTGCCGGACGTCGGACTCGTGGCCGTAGGCGGGGGAATCCTCACTGACCTCGGGGTCCGGGAACTCCTTGGAGGTGGCGGGGATGACGGGGCCGGGCTGATGCACAGCGTCCGTCCCGAACTCCAGGGACGCCGGGTACTCGAATACCGTCGGCTCGGCGGACATGTCAGAGGCATCAGGGGTGTCAGACATGCCCTTCATTATGACCCAGCCGCCCCCCTCCTCGCCACGAGACGGCCATCTCGCCCGGTGGGAGGGCCCGGCGCCCGATGTTTCCGGGATGTTTCGGGGTCACTCCCCTGCCGCCCCCCCCGACCGGGACGCGGTACACCGCCGCCCACTCCCCCGTATGCGGGTACAGGTGCGGGTACGGACGCGGCTGCAGAAGCTGTTGACGTCAGCCCTGCCAACGCTCGCGGTCCGGCTCCTCGCCGTCGCCGAAGTCGTACTCGTCGATGAGGCCGCGCCGCGCCTGGGACGCCCGCTTACGCTCCTCGGAGGTCGACCGCCCCGTCCGGTCCAGACGGCGGTCGGTTCCACGACCGGACGGCAGCAGGTCCACGCCGGCGGCCGTCTGCGGCTCCCACTCGAAGGTGATGTCGCCGATGGTGACCTCGTCCCCCGCCACGGCACCCGCCTTGTACAGCGCCTCCTCGACACCGGCCTTGGCCAGGCGGTCGGCCAGGTAGCCGACGGCCTCGTCGTTCTCGAAGTCGGTCTGGATGATCCACCGCTCCAGCTTCGACCCGGTGACGATGAAGGCGTCCTCGAACTCGGGGTCCTTGCTGACCTCGAAGTCGGCGAAACGGCCGCGCCCCTTGCCACGCAGGTGCTTCGGCGTGACCACCTGGGGGGCAACCTCCTCGACCGGGTGCTGCCGCCGGTGCTCACGGACGATGTCCATCAGCGCGTACCGCAGCGGGTCGAGCCCCTCATGGCTGGCCGTGGAGATCTCGAAGACCGGCCACCCGAACTCCTCCTCGAGTTCGGGCCGCATCAGTTCGGCCATCTCCCGGGCGTCGGGGACGTCGATCTTGTTCAGTACGATCACCCGCGGCCGGTCGCTGAGGTCCCCCAGCCCGGCGTCCTCGGAGAGCTCGGACTCGTAGTCCTTCAGCTCGGTCTCGAGGGCGCGGATGTCGTCGACGGGGTTACGGTCGGACTCCAGGGCCGCGCAGTCGACGACGTGCACCAGCACGGCCGTGCGCTCGATGTGCCGCAGGAAGTCCAGGCCCAGCCCCTTGCCCTGGCTGGCGCCGGGGATCAGTCCGGGCACGTCGGCGATAGTGAACACGTCGTGGGCCACGTTGACCACACCGAGGTTCGGCTGGAGTGTGGTGAACGGGTAGTCGGCGATCTTCGGCTTCGCCGCGCTGAGCACACTGACCAGCGAGGACTTGCCCGCCGACGGGAAGCCCACCAGCCCCACGTCCGCCATGGACTTCAGTTCGAGGGTGATGTCCCTGGCCTCGCCCGGCTCACCGAGAAGAGCGAAACCCGGCGCCTTGCGCGCCTTCGACACCAGTGAGGCGTTGCCCAGGCCACCGTGCCCACCGGCGGCGGCGACGAAACGCTGCCCCTTGGTGGTCAGGTCGGCGAGCACCTCGCCCTTCTCGTCGAGAACGACGGTCCCGGCGGGCACCTGGACGACGAGGTCCTTGCCGCGGGCGCCGTGGCGGTGGTCGCCGGCGCCGGCGGCGCCGCGTTCCGCCTTGATGTGCGGGTGGAAGTGGAAGTCGAGCAGGGTGTGGACCTGCGGGTCGACCTCCAGCACGACGTCGCCGCCGTGCCCGCCGTTGCCGCCGTCGGGTCCTCCGAGCGGCACGAATTTCTCACGGCGCACCGAGGCGCAGCCGTTGCCGCCGTCGCCGGCCTGCAGATGCAGGACGACACGGTCCACGAAGCGTGACATTATTGGACGCCCTCCAGTTTCAGGCGGTTGTACGGGGTGGTTCAGGAATCTCGACGATACTACCACCCTGGCGGGACACCGACCTCAGCGATGCAGGTCAGCGGCGCACGGGTGCGGATGTGGCAGTGCGGGCGCGCGCTCGGGCAGGGGCCGGAGCGCACGAGAAAACCCCGGGACATCGTTGACGTCCCGGGGCTGGTCTCAGCCGGAGGCTGAGAACGTCTGACGAGCTTACGCCTCGACGGTCTCGTTCTCGACGATGTTCACCAGGCGACGGTTACGGCGGGTGCTGAACTGCACGGCGCCGCCCTTCAGGGCGAACAGGGTGTCGTCGCCGCCACGTCCGACGTTCTCACCGGGGTGGAACGAGGTACCGCGCTGACGGATCAGGATCTCGCCGGCCTTGACCTGCTGACCACCGAAACGCTTCACGCCGAGACGCTTGGACTCGGAATCGCGACCGTTGCTGGAGCTGGAAGCACCCTTCTTGTGTGCCATGGTCTTTTCCCTCCTCGGAAAAGGTGATACCGCTGCGCGGGACGCAGCGGTCGCTGGGTTTACTTGATGCCGGTGACCTTGAGGACGGTCAGCTGCTGACGGTGACCGTAACGACGCTTGTAACCGGTCTTGTTCCGGTAGTGCATGCCGTTGATCTTCTTACCCTTGGTCTGGTCGACGATCTCGGCTGCAACGGTCTTGTCGGCGAGCTTGTCACCGGAAGTGACGTCAGCGCCATCGACGAGGAGAACCGGGGTGAGAGCCACGGACGAACCCGGCTCTCCCTCGATCTTCTCGACCTTGACGAGGTCACCTTCGGCAACCTTGTACTGCTTTCCGCCGGTCTTGACGATCGCGTACATGGAAGGGCTACCCCTTTGTTTCTCTACTCGGCTCAGGCCGCCCCTCCACCGTCTGCCCCGACGAATTGCGGGACACGGCCTGAAAAGGCAATCTGACTGGACTTCATTGCTTATTTCACTGCGTTCGACGTGGGCGCCCCTGCGCCGGACATGCGGCGCGTCCATCGTGTCGGACGGACAACGCCTGACACCGACGGACACGGTCGACCAACGGTCGAACAGCGACGATGCAAGGCTACCGCTCTACCCCGGGAAAACAAAATCTCCCGGTTCCACCCGGGGCGGGAACGACACGCCGGTGATTCACCGCGCGCTACGGACGACCCGTCGACGCCCACGACGGTCCGACCGCACCTGCGGGGCCACCGTGCCCGCCCCACTGCCAGACCCGGAACCTGCGGTGGTTGAGGCGGCGGCGCCGTCAGAGACTTCGGAGGCGGCGGAGACGTCCTGCGTGGAGTCGGTCTTCCCGCGCTGCGGGGCGCCGCCCTTGCCGAGACCGAAGTCCTCCGGCCGCGGCTCGACGTCCGAGCGGGAGTTCCCGCGGACCCGGCGCCGGCGACGCGGGGACCGCTCGAACTCCTCCTTCGCCCGGGCGAAGTCCTCCGACGGTCCGGAGTGCCGGGTCTCCCCGGCCGGCACCGCGCCCCCGCGTTCCCCGGATTCCACAGGCTCCACAGACTCCACAGGCTCTTCCGGGCGCTCGGCGGCGGGGGCGACCCGTCGGACGAGACGCCGGCCACGACGGTCCTTGCGACGGACCGTCTCCACCTCAGCGGCCGAGTCGCTCGAGCCGTCAGTGCCGTCAGTGTCGTCGGTGCCGTCGGTGCCGTCGGTGCCGTCAGTGCCGTCGGATGCGTCTGTCTGGACGATCCCGCGCAGCAGCGCCTCGGTGACATCCTCGTCGGCGTCGCTGGTGTCGTCGGCGACGTAGTCCGACCCGGTCGGCTCGTCCGGGTCCTCCTCACCGGCGCGGTGCAGTGCGTGGGCCACGATGTCGTAGACGTCTCCCCCGCCCGCCTCGTCCCCCGCGTCGACAGTGTCACCCGCGTCACGTCCACGGCCCGCGCCCTGGTCGGTCTCCGCCGCCGCGGCGGAGGACTGCATATCCTCCTGGGCCGGGGCCGGTGCGTCCTCGATGGCGCTGTCCTCGTAGCGTTTACGGATCTCCTGCTCGTGCCGGGCCTGCTTGAGGCCCTCACGGCCACCGTGATCCCGGCGCTCGTTCCGCTCATCGACCTCGTCATGCTGGACGGGGTCCTCGTGCAGGATGATCCCGCGCCCCTCGCAGGCCTCACACACCGTGGAGTAGGTCTCCACCAGACCGGCACCGAGCCGCTTCCGGGTCATCTGCACCAGTCCGAGACTGGTCACCTCCGAGACCTTGTGGCGGGTGCGGTCCGCGGCGAGGAACTCGTTGAGCCGGCGCAGCAGCAGGTCACGGTTCTCCTGGAGGACCATGTCCACGAAGTCGACGACGATCATACCGCCGATGTCGCGCAACCTCATCTGCCGGACGATCTCCTCAGCGGCCTCCAGGTTGTTCTTGGTGACCGTCTCCTCGAGATTGCCGCCGGACCCGACGAAGCTGCCGGTGTTGACGTCGATGACCGTCATCGCCTCGGTCTTGTCGATGATCAGGTAGCCGCCGGAGGGCAGCCAGATCTTCCTGCTCAGCGCGTTGGCGAGCTGCGCGTCGAGTTCATAGGCGGCGAACACGTCGTCCCCGCCGTGCTCCTCCGGGTTCCAACGGACCACACGGTCCTCCAGGTCCGGTGCCATGCGGTGCACGTAGTCACGGACCCGCTGCCAGGAACGTCGGCCGTCGACGACGAGCTCGTTGAAGTCTTCGTTGAACATGTCCCGGACAACCTTGACCAGGAGATTCGGCTCCTCGTAGAGGGTCACCGGAGTGGCGCCCTTCTTGGCGCGTTCCTTGTTCTCCTTCTCGGTGATCTCGATCCACCGGCGGTGCAGGCGGTCGACGTCCTCGGCGATCTTCTCCTCGCTGACGCCTTCCGCGGCGGTCCGGATGATCGTGCCGCCGTCCTCGGGGACGACGCGCTGCAGGATCGACTTCAACCGCTTGCGCTCAGCCTCCGGGAGCTTCCGCGAGATACCCTGCGTCCTGCCGCCGGGCACGTAGACCAGGTAGCGCCCCGCGAAACTCACGCGGTTGGTCAACCGGGCACCCTTGTGCCCCAGCGGTTCCTTGATGACCTGCACCAGAACCTGGTCACCCTGCTTCAGTGCGGACTCGATGCGACGGGAGCGTCCGCGCACGTGCTCGGAACGCCAGTCGACCTCGCTGGCGTAGAGCACCGCGTTGCGGCCCGTGCCGATGTCGATGAAGGCGGCCTCCATGCTGGACAGGACGTTCTGGACGCGCCCGAGGTAGATGTTCCCGATCGTCGACTGCTGGTCGTCGCTGGTGACGAAGTGCTCGACGAGCAGGCCGTCCTCCACCACACCGACCTGGGTCGTCCACCCGTCGCCGTCCTTGCGGCGCGCGTCGCGGACCACCATGGAGCGGAAGATGTTCTCTCGGCGCGCGATGAACTCGGCCCGGGTGACCGCCCGGTGCTTCTCGTTGCCCTGTTCCTGACGCCACCGGCGCTTGGACTCCAGGCGGGTCGACCCCTTGAGCTTCACCGGCTCATCGACGACGGGAGTCGGTTCGCCCGCCTTGTCGTCTGACGTGTCGCCGGTGCCTGTGTCAGGGTCCGGTGCTGCGGAGCCGGACCGCTGAGGAGCCGCGTCCTGCGGTGCCTCGTTCTGGTCACCGCGGCCACGGCCCCGCCCACGGCTCCCCCGACGGCGGCGTGAGGACGAACCCGTCTCGGGGGTGTCGGCCGTTTCCCCCTGGCCCCGGGCGCCGTCGCCGGACTCGGCGGCTGCCGCGGCGTCGCGCTGGCGTTCCCGGCGCAGTTCCTCCGCCCCCGCCGCGGCGCTGCGGGACCCGACGCGCCGGACGATCCGACGGCGCACCGTCGGCCGGGGCGTGTCGGCCCCCTGCTCCTGCTGCTCCGGCTTCTCCGACTTGTCCTGCTTCTGTTCCTGCTTCGGCACCTCAGTCGGCGCCGCGGAGGACACGGTGGTGTCGTCCGGCCCACCTGCCTCGGCCGGAGTCCGGCCGGTCACAGGCTCCTGACCCGCCGGACGGCTGACGCGCCGTCGGCGACGACGCCGGGCAGCGCTCGTGCGGGTGCCGGAGTCGTCCGAGTTGTCGGCGGCGTTCTGCCGCGGGGCGGCCTGCTGCGGTGCCGGTGCGGGTTCGACCTCCACCTCATCGACCGGATGAGTCGGTGCAGCGGCCTTCCGCGTCACCCTCGTCGAGCGTGCGGCACGGCGACGCGTCGACCGAGTCCCGGTCGTCGGTGCCGGCTCAGTCGGCTCAGTCGACTCAGCCGGCTCGACCTGCTCCGTCTCCACTGGCGCGGGCTTCGCCGCGGCCTTCTTCCGTGCCGGGGTGCGCCTGGCCGGCTTCTTCTTCGCCGGGGCACCCGCAGCTACCAGTTCGCCGAGGATCCTCTCCACCTCGGCCTTCGGCACGGTGGAGGCGGCGCGCTTGTTCTCCACACCGTGCTCCCCCAGCACCGTGATCATCTGTGCGCTCGGAATACCCAGCGCCTTGGCCAGCGCATGGACCCTGACCTTCTCCCCCAGGTCGTCACTTGTCACCTGTGCCGCCGCTGCGGCGAGTTCCTGGCTACTGTTCGCCATACTGTCTCCTCAACAGAACCACGGGCAGGATACGGGGACGATGTCGGACCTCGCTGAAGCGGCTGGCGCAACTGACGTCGTCGTCAGCCTCAAAGCCGTGTACTGCGAAGGACTTGCGAAGGACAACGGGCGCTGTGATCAGAAAAGACGATCAGGTCGCAGCCACACAATGTCCACTGTGTCCACCATGTCCCGGCAGATTCCCTGCCGTGGCATTCA
The DNA here is from genome assembly GCF_022712195.1 of Corynebacterium sp. GTDB lineage: Bacteria > Actinomycetota > Actinomycetes > Mycobacteriales > Mycobacteriaceae > Corynebacterium. Next base: position 18,012 of record NZ_JALAGY010000016.1, read on the forward strand.
TATTCGATGTTGTCTGCACATGTCGTGCCTCAAGAAGCTAAAACTTTCGGACCTCGGAGCACACCACGATCAACCGGTGGTGTCCTCGCCGCTGACGGCGCTGGTTGTCCTGAGAACGTGAGAGGGTGGTACGTCCACCGTCAACTCTCATCCGGGTGCTGCACGTGTCCCCCCTCATTGTTGCACACCGGCCCGACGACGCCCGCCCCGCCATGCCGCAGGCGGCGCGAACACCGCGAACACGTTACGGTGGCTTATATGAGCGAGGCCGTCCGAACTCTCCGGCACATCCACACCTCCTTCTCACCACCGCTGGCCGGGAGAGTCCTCGCCACGCTGCTGCTGTCCGCCGGTTTCGGTGCGGCGACCTCCCCGCTCGCCGGGGTGTGGATCCCCTACTTCCTTGCGTCTCTCCTACTCGTCGGCGCCCTGTACATGTGGTGGCCACTGCGCGGCACGGGACTGCGGCACAACAGCTACGCACCCATGCGCTCCGACGAGGTGACACCGGCATCACTGGGCGGATCCCTGGATGACCCGCGGAGCTCCCACCGGAAGATGCAGGTCACCGCCGCCGTCGCGGGCCCGGCGATCTACGTCCTGATCGTGCTTGGGCCGGTGTTCCCCACGCCCGCGTCGCACTGGACCTACGCCGCACTGGTCACTGCGGCCAGCCTCACCGCCCTGTGGCGCCTCGTCGTCCTGGAGGCGGCCGCACCGGCCGGGTACGTCCCACCGGCGCAGTTGTTCGCCGCCGACCCCGGATGGACCCCGTCCGACGACGCCGAGGCCGTCGCCGCCGTGCTTTACGCCCTCCAGGCTGTGCCCGGGGGACGCCAGGTGCGTCGGGACGTCCTCTACCGGCACACGCGCCCACTGACCTCCACCCCGCACAACGACACCGGTACCGACGCGGGCCTGGACGCCCTCACCGCCCGGGGGCACGCAGCCACGCTCCGGGAGCGCACCAGCAGTTCCCTCGTCGCGGAGTGGGTCGTGTTGACCGACCGGGGGCGGGACGCCGTACTCACCGACGCCGCCACCGGTACCGCGCCCCTGCCCCGCTGAACCCACCGGGGCCCACAGACACAGCAGAACCTCCCCGCCGGTACGGGCGGGGAGGTTCCGTCGTCTCGCGGGAGAGGATCAGAGGTTCGGGAACCAGATACCGATCTCGCGCTCGGCGGACTCCGGCGAATCGGAGCCGTGGACGACGTTCTCGCCGACGGAGGTGGCGAAGTCACCGCGGATGGAACCCGGGGCGGCCTTGGCGACCGGGTCGGTGCCGCCGGCGAGCTGACGCCATGCGTCGATCGCGCGCTCACCTTCGACAATGCCGGCGATCATCGGAGCGGAGGTCACGAAGTCGACCAGCTCACCGAAGAAAGGCTTGTCGGAGTGCTCGGCGTAGTGCTTCTCCGCGGTCTCGCGGTCAGCGACACGCAGGTCCAAGGCCGAGAGGGTGAGGCCCTTCCGCTCGATACGGGCGATGATCTCGCCGACGAGGCCGCGGGCGACGCCGTCCGGCTTGATGAGGATGAGAGTACGTTCAGTCATGCGAGTCAGCCTACAGAACGCGGATGAACGGAAGTTAAAGAGGCAACCCGAGACGCCGACGCCGGCCCCTGACCACCTGGTTGACCAAGGCGACCGCTACCAGTAAGGCCGTCAACGGGTAGACGGCCACCAGCCCGAAGTTGAAGAACACCACCGCGCCGACGATCGCGCCGGCCGACAGGCACATCGCCATCAGCAGTGGATACACCCAGGCGGCGGCCTGTCCACCGAAGAAGGAGTCCACGAACCGTTGCCCCGCCTTCACCAGTGTGCCGGTCATGTACGTCAGGGCGATGCTGACCTCCCCGTCACGTTCGAACACCGAGTTCATCGCCCCGACGCCCACCGACAGCACCGACACCGCCAGGATCTCCGAACCGGACAGCAGTGCCACGGACGAGACCAGGAAGAGCACGGACACGGTGGCGAGCACCGCCTCCCGGGCCCGGAAGCGGTCCCACCGCCGGGTCACGATCCGGTGCGCCAGGGCCCCGCACATCACCCCGACCATGAACAGGACGATGCACCTGCCCGCCAACCGCATCAGGTCGCCGTCGTCCTCCACGACGGAGACCGCCAGCCGGGTGCTGTTGCCGGACATGAAGGACAGGAAGACCCCGCCGTAGAACATGAAACCGATCGAGTCGGCGTATCCGGCGACGGCGGCGAGACTCAGGGCGAGGAGCCGTTCCCCGCGGCGGTAGGTGTGCATCCGGGAAATAGTACCCGCAGCGTGCCCGTTTCCCTGATAGGTTTGACCCAGCAACGACACGACCACGACATGACCACGGGAGAATGGAGAGACATCATGGGTGAGCTGACCGACAGGAACGGCGACACCGTCACCGTCCGGTTGACCTCGAAGGGGAACGCGTACGCAATCTACCTCGCGGACGGCACCCGCGCCGGTGCGGCGTACTTCGTCGACCGCGGGTCAGAACGCATCTTCCACCACACCATCGTCGGGGACGACTTCGCCGGGCGTGGTCTGGGCAGCATCCTGGTCCGTGAGGCCCTGGCGGACACCAGGACCCTCGATGTCACCGTCGTCCCGTCGTGCCAGTTCGTCGCCGCCTGGATCGAACGCAACGGCTACACCGGACCTGTCTCCGCCCCCACCCCGGAGACCGAGGAGTACGTGCTGCAGCACGCCGGCGAGGCCTGAGCCCCGCCACGACAGTCAGGCCGGGCGGTCAGCCCCGGCCCTTCTCCCTGCCCCCGGTCCGCTCGTCGGCGACATGGTAGTGCTGGGCAGGAAGGAGCCCCTTCTCCATCCTGCTCCTCACGTTGGCGCGCAGGTGGTAGGTGTACCACCAGGCCAGGATGAACAGCACCGCCACGAAGAGCATCGTGGGGTGCACGACCACACCGATGACGGCGAAGACCTGCAGGCCGATGTTCATCCTGTCCGCCCACGGGCGGAACTGCAGAAACGAGGCGACCACCATCGCCAGCCCGAGCACCGAGACATAGGCCATGTTGAACACGGTGGCGTGGGCGCCGTCGTCGACGACCCCGACCACCGCGAGCACCAGCAGCACGGTGATCGCCTCCATGAGCATGATCCCCGCCATCATGCCCTTGAGCCCCTTGAAGGGGTCCACGGGCATCTCGTGTGCGGGCCCCAGAGGGGTGGACTTGTCACTCACGACATCCTCGTTTCGCCGGTGGTCATCTGCATCGTCTCCTGCGACTTCTTCCGGGACCACTTTGCCGCAGCCGGTGTCCAGGAGTCCAACGAGTCGCTCAGCCCGGAGACGTCGGTGAGGTGGATGAGCCGGTCACGGTGCTCGGCGGAGAAGAACCCCCGGGACACCATCTGGTCGAGCATCCCCAGCAGCGGTGTCCAGTAGCCCTCCACGTCCACCAGTGCCACGGGCTTGTGGTGGATGCCGAGGACCTGGGCGGTCCACACCTCGAAGAACTCCTCGAGGGTCCCGATGCCTCCCGGCAGGGTGACCATGGCGTCGGCGGTCTCCGCCATGCGGTTCTTCCGCTCGTTCATCGTCTCCACGATCTCCAGGCTGGACAGGCCCGTGTGACCGGTCTCGCCGTCGTAGAGGTGGCGGGTGATCACCCCGTGGACGTTCATCCCCGCCGCCAGTGCGGTGTCCGCGGCGACCCCCATCAGTCCGACGGAGCCCCCGCCGTAGACCAGCGAGTGGCCGTGGTCGGCCAGGTGGCGGACCACGGCGACGGTGATGTCGCGGTAGGCGGGACTGTCACCGGTGGCGGACCCGAGGTAGAGTGCGACCCGTTGCGGGGCGACGCCGGTCGCGGCGGTCATGCGGGATCCTTCCCGAACAGGGTGCGGGCCTCACCGGCGGTGACGACCGACCCCGTCACCAGGACGCCGGCGCCGGAGACCTGGGAGTCACCGAAGCCGCCGTCGTCCTCGGCGAGCTCCACGGCCAGTTCGACGGCCCCGGGCAGGTTCGCCGCGACGTGGACACGTTCCTCCCCGAAGGCGTCCCGGGCGTATTCGGCCAGGACCTCGACGTCAACGGCACGCGGTGAGGTGTTCCGGGTGACGACGACCTCGTCGAGGACCGGTTCCAGTGCGGCGAGGATACCGCGGGCGTCCTTGTCCCCCAGCACCCCGACGACGCCGACGAGACGACGGAAGGAGAAGTCCCGGTCGACGGCCCGGGCCAGGGCCCGGGCACCGTGTGGGTTGTGGGTGGCGTCGATGAAGACACTCGGGGTCGCCCGGACCCGCTCGAGACGCCCCGGCGACGTCACCTGCGCGAAACCGCGTCGGACGGTGTCCTCGTCGAGCATGCGTCCGGCACCGGCACCGAAGAAGGCCTCCACAGCGGCCAGGGCGGTGGCGGCGTTCCGGGCCTGGTGCTCACCCGACAGGGGCAGGAAGATGTCGGTGTAGATCCCGCCGAGCCCCTTCAGCGTGAGGGTCTGCCCGCCGACCGCGACGGTGGACTCCACGACGGCGAACTCGCTCCCGGCACGGGCGACCGCCGCATCGGACTCCACCGCCTGGCGCAGCAGCACCTCGAGCGCCTCGGGCTCCTGCTCCGCGATGACGGCGACGTTGTCCGGCGGGGTGAGCAGGTCGTCGGCGTCCCACCGCTGCTTGATGATGCCGGCCTTCTCACCGGCAATCTCGGCGAGTGTGTCGCCGAGGTAGTCGGTGTGGTCCAGCCCGACCGGGGTGACCACGGCGACGTCGGCGTCGATGACGTTGGTGGCGTCCCAGCGCCCGCCCATGCCGACCTCGACCACGGCGACGTCGACGGGGGCGTCGGCGAAGGCGGCGTAGGCCATGGCCACGATGATCTCGAACTTGCTCATCCGTGGCCCGCCGGCCGCCTCCGAACGCGCGTCGACCATCGCGACGAAGGGTTCGATCTCACGCCAGGTACGCACGTAGTCCGCCGGGTGCAGGGGGACCCCGTCGACGGCGATGCGCTCCGTGGCGAGCTGGAGGTGGGGGCTGGTGGTGCGACCCGTGCGGCGGTGGAAGGCGCGCAACAGCGACTCCACCATGCGGGTGACCGAGGTCTTCCCGTTCGTCCCGGCGACATGGACCGCCTGGTAGTTGCGCTGCGGGTTGCCCAGCAGGTCCATGAGGTCACGGATCCGGTCTAGCGTCGGGTCGATCTTGGTCTCCGGCCACCGTTCGTTGAGCTCCGCCTCCACCTCCGCCAGCGCGGCGAGGTCCCCGGCGGTCACCGGACGGGCCAGCTTCGCGGCGTCCTCGTCACTGTTCGCCGGCTCGGTCAGGTCGATCGGCAGGTCGAGGCCGGTGGCGTTCAACGTCGCTTCACCGAAGTCCTTGTTGTCGTCTGCAGCGTCAGTCACGGTCGGTGGTCACTTCCCCGCCAGGTCAGCGAGACGTGCGGTGATGCGGGTGACCTCGTCCACGGCGATGCCGCGCCGTTCACGGATCTCGGCGACGACCTTCTCCGGGGCCTTGGCCAGGAAGTTGTCGTTGCCGAGCTTCTTGTCCGCGCGTTCGAGCTCCTTGTTCGCCTCGGCGAGGTCCTTCTCCAGTCGCTTGCGCTCGGCGGCGACGTCCACGGTGCCCGAGGTGTCGAGCTCCACGGTGATCGTGGTGGTCGACAGCCGCAGCTCCACCGACGCCGTCGGGGTGAAGTCCTCGTCCGGGACGGTGAGCTTCACGATCGAACGGACGGCGTCCTCCAGCCCGGCGAGGTCGGCGGCGGCCGCGTCGAAACGGCCCGGGACCTTCTGCGAGGGCTTCACCCCCTGATCGGCGCGGAATCGACGGATCTCAGTGACCAGCTTCTCCACGTCGTCGAGACGACGCACCGCGTCCGCGTCGGTGGTGGCGCCACCGTTGGTGTTCGCCGCCGTGGGCCAGTCGGTGACAACGAGGCTGTCGGCGTAACCGTCGACACCGCCGGTCAGCACGGTCCACAGCGTCTCGGTGACGAAGGGCATCGACGGGTGCAGCAGACGGAAGACCGTGTCGAGCACGCGGCCGAGCACCAGGCGGGTGTTGTCGCCGCGGGTACGCTCCTCCTCAGTGGCTGCGTCCCAGTCCCGCGGGATCTGGACCTTGGCGATCTCCAGGTACCAGTCGCAGAACTCGCCCCAGGTGAAACGGTAGAGGGCCTCGTTCGCCACGGCGAACTCGTAACGGTCCAGGTGGGCGTCGACGTGGACACGCAGTTCCTCGAGTTTGTCGAGGATCCAGCGGTCCGGGTCGGTGAGGTCCTCGCGGGCCGGGAAGGCGTCCTGCCCGCCGGCGGGCAGCACCCGGGCACCGTTCATCAGCGCGAACTTCGTGGCGTTGAACAGCTTGGTGGCGAAATTCCTGGAGGACTGGGCCGAGTCCTCGCCGATCGGAAGGTCGGTCCCGGGGTTCGCGCCACGGGCGAGGGTGAAGCGCAGGGCGTCCGCACCGTAGTCGCGCACCCAGTCCATCGGGTCGATGCCGTTGCCCAGGGACTTCGACATCTTCCGGCCGTGCTCGTCACGGACCAGACCGTGCAGGAAGACGTCGGTGAACGGCACCTGCGGTCGTCCCCCACGCTGCTCCGCGGTGGTGCCGGACTCCCCGGCACCCAGCGTGGAGCCGGCGACGGTGTCCGCGAAGGTGGCGAACATCATCATGCGCGCGACCCAGAAGAACAGGATGTCGTAGCCGGTGACCAGGACGGAAGTCGGGTAGAACTTCGCCAGCTCGTCGGTGCTCTCCGGCCAGCCCATCGTGGAGAACGGCCACAGCGCAGAGCTGAACCAGGTGTCCAGCACGTCCTCCTCACGGTGCCAGCCCTCGCCGGACGGTGCCTCCTCGTCAGGACCGCAGCAGACGACCTCGCCGTCCGGCCCGTACCAGATCGGGATCCGGTGGCCCCACCACAGCTGACGGGAGATGCACCAGTCGTGCATGTCGTCGACCCAGTCGAACCACCGCGGCTCCTGGGAGGCGGGGCGGATGACCGTGTCACCCTCCCGCACCGCGTCGCCGGCCATCCGGGCCAGCTCATCGACCTTGACCCACCACTGCTCGGACAGCCGCGGCTCGATGGCCTCCTTGGAACGCTCCGAATGACCGACCGAGTGCACGTACGGGCTGATGCGCTTGACCACGCGCCCCTGCTCCTCCAGGGCCAGACGAATCTGCTCGCGGGCCTCGAAGCGGTCCATCCCGTCGAAACGGGTGCCGGTGTTCGCGATGTGGCCGGTCTCGTCGATGACCTCGGGCATGTCGAGGTCGTGACGGCGGCCCATCTCGAAGTCGTTCGGGTCGTGGGCCGGCGTGATCTTCACCGCACCGGTACCGAACTCCGGGTCGACGTAGTCGTCGGCGATGACCACCATGCTGTGCCCCTCGATGAACGGGTGCGGCAGCCGCGTGCCGACGAGGTCCCGGTAGCGCTCGTCATCCGGGTGCACGGCGACGGCGACGTCGCCGAGCATCGTCTCGACACGGGTGGTGGCGACATCCACGTGCGGACCCTCGCCGGAGGCGTCACCGTAACGCAGGGTGACCAGCTCACCCTCGTCGTCGGAGTAGACGACCTCGATGTCCGAGATCGCCGTACGCAGCACCGGCGACCAGTTGACCATGCGCTTGGCGCGGTAGATCAGACCGCGGTCGAACAGTTCCTTGAAGATCGTCTGCACCGCGCGGGACAGCCCCTCGTCCAGGGTGAACCGCTCGCGGTCCCAGTCGACCGAGTCGCCGATGGCACGCATCTGCGACTGGATCACGCCCCCGTACTGCTCCTTCCACTCCCAGACCTTGGCGGTGAACTCCTCACGGCCGTAGTCGAAGCGGTCCTTGCCCTCGGTCTCCCTGAGCATGCCCTCGACCTTGGTCTGCGTGGCGATGCCGGCGTGGTCGGAACCGGGAAGCCACAGCACCTCGTAGCCCTGCATGCGCTTGCGACGCGCCATGGCGTCCATCAACGTGTGGTCCAGGGCGTGGCCCATGTGCAGCTGACCGGTGACGTTCGGCGGCGGCAGGACGATGGAGAACGGCGGGCGGTCACTGGAGGCGTCCGCGTGGAAATACCCGGCGTCGACCCACCGCTGGTAGAGCTCGGACTCGACGTCCGCGGGGGTCCACTGCTTCGGAAGCCGGTCCGCCCTGTTACCGGTCCCGGAATGGCTGCTGGCTGCGCTGGAGCTGGTCTGATCAGTCACGGTTGAACAGTCTAGTGCAGGGGCCGGACACGGTTGAGACCGGCTTTCATGTCCGCGCTTCCCCACCTGCCGGGCACCGCGAACCACAACGACCCCTGACCCCGTCACCGCCGCGTCGAGGATTCAGTCGACGATGGGAGGGGGCTGCCTCAGCCTGCGGCGCTCAGTGCCTCCACTTCACCGCCCGCGTCACCAGGTCCTCCAACTGCGCGGGCGACACCGGCCTCAGGTCCGTCGCCTCGAGGCTGACGTTCACGTTCTTCGGACGTACCGGCACCGCGGAGTGGGTGTGGCCGTGCACCGTGCAGTCGAACCCGTCCCGGCTCGTCGTACCGCCACGGGCGGACCAACGGGCCAGGGCCGGCGTGAGGTACGGGTCCTCCACCTTCCCCGGTGCGGGAATGTGGGTCAGCAGCACCAGCCAGCGTCCCACCCGGACCTGCAGCTCCAGCTCGATGACGTCGAACACCTCGCGGTAGGCCGGCGTCCACTCCAGGACCGACTCCAGACCGAACACCGGATGCACCCGGTCGTGGTTCCCCGGCACCAGGACCATCCGCAGGTCCTTCTCCTCCTTCACCTCCCCCAGCTGCCGCAGCGCCTCGGCGTCCCGACGCACGGAGATGTCCCCCAGGCAGACCACCGTCGCCCCGTCCGGCACCGAACGCAGGTTGTCCAGGATCACCCGGTCATGCTCGTCCACGTCCTCGAAACCGCGCAGCTGCGAGACTTTCCGGTGCCCGAGATGCAGGTCCGACACCAACCAGAGACCACCGGGACGTTCCTTCATGACCCACCAGTGTAGTGCCGCACCACCCGCAGGGGCGTCGACAACGGAAACAACCGGGCGTAGAACGGGGCCATGAGCAACTTCAGTGTGAACAACCCGTCCACCGGCCAGACCGAAGACACGTTCACGAGGATCGACGACTCCCGACGCGACGAGATCCTCGACCGCTCCACCGCCGCCTACCGCGCCTGGCGGACCACCACCGTCGACGAACGCGCCGCCGTCCTGCGCCGCACAGCGGACCTCTACGAGGAGAGGACCGACGAACTCACCTCCCACATCGGACGCGAGATGGGCAAACTCCGCAAGTGGGCCAAGGCGGAGCTCGGCATCGTCGTCGACATCTACCGCTACTACGCCGAGCACGCCCACGAACTCCTCGCCGACAGGGAACTCCCCGCACAGGGCGCGCAGCACACCTACGTGCGCAAGGACCCGATCGGACCGCTGCTCGGAATCATGCCGTGGAACTTCCCCTACTACCAGGTGGCCCGCTGGGCGGCCCCGAACCTGCTGCTCGGCAACTCCCTGGTGCTGAAGCACGCCTCCATCTGCCCGCTGTCGTCACAGGCCTGCCAGGACCTCCTCGAGGAGGCGGGACTGCCGCAGGACGTCTTCCAGAACATCTACGCCACAGGTTCGCAGATGGACGCCTTCGTCGCCGACCCGCGCATCGTCGGCGTCTCCCTCACTGGGTCCGAACGCGCCGGAGCTGCGGTGGCGAAGACCGCCGGGGAGAACTACAAGAAGTCCCTCCTCGAGCTCGGCGGCAACGACCCGTTCATCGTCCTCGACGACGACAACCTCGACACCGTCCTCGACAAGTACGTCGGCATCCGCATGTACAACACCGGCCAGGCCTGCAACGCACCCAAGCGGCTGATCGTGATGGAGAGCTTCTACGACCGGGTCGTCGAGGGCCTGGAGAAGCGCATCAGCGCCCTGACACCCGGCGCCTGGGACGACACCGACGCCGATGTCGGCCCCCTGTCCTCCGTCGACGCCCGAGACGGGATTGTCGAACGGATCGCCGAGGCGAAGGCCAACGGCGACGCCACCGTGCGTGTCGGCGGCGGCAGCATCGACCGTCCCGGCGCGTTCATGGAACCCACGCTGCTCACCGACGTCGACCCGTCGTCCGACGTGGGCTGCAACGAGGTCTTCGGCCCGGTGGCCATCGTCTACAAGGCGAAGGACGTCGACGATGCCGTGGAGATCGCCAACAGTTCCGAGTACGGCCTCTCCGGGTCCGTGTGGGGCACCGACCTCGCCGTCGCCGAGGAGGCGGCGGCCCGCCTCGAGGTCGGCATGTCCTTCGTCAACGAGGCCTCGGTCACCGCCGCCGGCCTGCCCTTCGGTGGTGTGGGACGCTCCGGGTACGGGCGTGAGCTCGCCGAGTGGGGCGTCGGCGAGTTCGTCAACGACCACCTGGTGAGGGTCTCGGCACAGTAGGCGGCGAGGTCCGCCTCCACTTCCCGCCGGGTCGGAGACGGCAACCCCACAGGCCGGTGTGGCCGACCTGTGGGGTTGCCGTGTGCCAGGGGCCGGCACAGTTCTGCTGTGACGAGCACACGGCATATGCTGTTGCGGTACCCTGCCGCGGGCGCCGTCCCGCGCACCGACGTTTCCGGAAAGCCGCACATGAGCACCAGCGCCGCCGCGCCCTCCGCCCCACCCAAGCATCCTGTCGACCAGGTCCCCCCGAAGGGCAAGCTGGCCGTCCTGTCCACCCAGCACGTGCTGGCGTTCTACGCCGGCGCCGTGGTCGTCCCGCTGCTCATCGCCAGCGGCCTGGGTCTCGACGCCGAGACCACGATCCACCTGATCAACGCCGACCTGTTCACCTGTGGCATCGCCACCCTGATCCAGTCCGTGGGGTTCTGGAAGGTCGGTGTGCGACTGCCGATCATCCAGGGTGTCACCACCACGGCGATCTCCCCGATCATCGCCATCGGACTGGCCACCACCGGCGGTGAGGGCGGGGTCGAGGCACTCCCGGCGATCTACGGGTCGATCATCGTCGCGGGCCTGTTCACCTTCTTCGCCGCCCCGTACTTCGCGAAGTTCATCCGCTTCTTCCCGCCGGTGGTGATCGGCACGGTCCTGACCACGATGGGCATCACCCTGCTCGGCGTCGCCGCCAACGACATCACCAGCTTCGCCGAGGGCACCCCGGACGCCGGTGACATCGCCTACGCAGGCCTGACCCTGGCGGTCATCCTCCTCGCCCAACGCTTCTTCAAGGGTTTCCTCGGCATACTCGCCATCCTCATCGGCCTGGTGGTCGGTACGGGCGCGGCGGTGGTCCTCGGCGACGCCGGCTTCAACGACGTCGGTTCGTCCGACTGGGTCGGGTTCACCACCCCGTTCTACTTCGGTGCACCGGAGTTCGTGCTCACCGGCATCATCTCGATGTGCATCGTCATGCTCATCACGATGGTCGAGACCACCGGCGACGTCTTCGCCGCGGGCGAGATCGTGGGCAAGCGGATCAAGAAGGACCACATCTCCGCCGCCCTGCGCGCCGACGGTCTGTCCACCACTCTCGGCGGTGTGCTGAACTCCTTCCCCTACACCTGCTTCGCGCAGAACGTGGGGCTGGTGCGGATGACCCGCGTGCGCTCCCGGTGGGTCGTCGCCGGGGCCGGCGTGATCATGATCGTCATCGGCCTGATCCCCAAGGCCGGCGCGGTGGTCAGCGCGATCCCCGGCCCGGTACTCGGCGCGGCCAGCCTCGCACTGTTCGCCAATGTCGCGCTGGTGGGCATCCAGACCCTGGGCAAGGTGGACCTCACCGACAACCGCAACGCCACGGTGATAACCATCTCGATCGGGCTGGGCATGCTCGTGGCCTTCAAGCCGGACATCGCCCAGCTGTTCCCGGGCTGGGCACAGGTCTTCTTCGCCTCGGGTGTGACCACCGGGTCCATCGCGGCGATCCTGCTGAACCTGCTGTTCTTCCATGTAGGGCGCCGTCCCTCCCCGGACGTGACCCGCGACGCGGGGGGACGCACGGTCACGCTGGAGGACGTCAACGCCATGGACCGCGGCACCTTCGTGGAGACCTTCGCCCCGCTGTTCAACAATACCCTGTGGCCGCTGGAGAACGCCCATGCCGCCGCGCCGTTCACCACGGTCCAGGACTTTCGCGACGCCGTCCAGGAAGCGGTGCTCACCGCCGACCGTGACGACCAGAGGGCCCTCATCCGCGACTACCCGTCCATGGCCCAGCTGCTCCTGGACCCGGAGGCCTCGAAGCGGATCTCCGGCTTCGCCGGCTCCGTGGCGCTGGAGAACCTGGACACCATGGACGACGTCGAGCAGGAGCAGCTCATCGAGCTGTCCGAACGCTACCGCGACCGCTTCGGGATGCCGTTCGTCACCTGCCTGGGCCGGCTGGACTCCCGCACCCAGATCATCAGCGAGGGGATCCGTCGCCTGGAGAATTCACCGGCCCAGGAGCACGTCCAGCTGCTCGGCGAGGTCGTGGAGATCGCCAACGACCGGTTCAACCACATGATCGCCGACGCCAACCCGGTGGCCGCCGCGTGGGAGAGCAAGTTCGACCACCTGGAGTGAGCTCAGTGCCGGCGGAGTGCCTCGACGAGCTCGTCCTTCGTCATCGACGACCGGCCGGGGATCTCCAGTTCCTGCGCCCGCCGGTACAGGTCGTCCCTGGTCCACTCGTCGTAGCTCGGTGAGCGCCCTCCCCTGCGGCCCACGTCCGAGCGCGAGGTGCCGGCTGCGGCGTTGGCGATGCGCGCGGCCTTCTCCTTTGACGCGCCGTCGTCCCGGAGTGTCTCGTAGAGTTCCTTGTCCTTGACCGACGGTCCGGGGTCTGCCTGCTGTGCGTCCTTCTGTCCGTTGTTCTCAGCCATGCGTCCCGAGGGTAGTCCTCAGGTGGGTGGTCGCGTCCACCATCGCCCGTCGCGCACCGGCCCACAGCGCCACCGAGTTGACGAAGGGGCGCACCAGACCGCGGTGCCTGCGCAGGGTGACGGGCACGCCGGCCTCACGGAGACGTTCGGCGTAGGCCTCCCCCTCGTCGCGCAGCGGGTCGAAACCCGCCACGGCGACATAGGCCGGTGCGAGGCCGGTGAGGTCGGCTGCGAGCAGCGGTGAGATCAGCGGGTTCCCCGGGTCCTCCGCCAGGATCAGGTCGCGGCTGCGCCCCAGGTAGTGGTGTTCATACCAGTCCATCTGCTCGGCGGTGAGGTACAGCCCCTCGTCCCCGAACTCCCGGTAGCTCTCCGTCCGTGACGACAGGTCGGTCACCGGGACGAAGAGCTGTTGAAGGGCCGGTTGCCCGCGCCCGTTCTCCCGCAGCCACAGACAGCAGGACGCCGCGAGGTTGCCGCCGGCGGAGTCCCCCGCCACCACCAGTCGGCCGGTGTCCACCGCGGTCCCCGCCGCCGAGGCACCGTCCTGCAGGGCGGCGACGACGGCGGTGGCGTCCTCCAGCGCCGCGGGGAAGGGGTGTTCCGGGGCCAGCCGGTAGTCCACGGCGACCACGGTGACCCCTCCCCCGGTGCACAGGCTGCGGCACGCCGCGTCATGGCTGTCGAGGGAGCCGGTCACCCACCCGC
>NZ_JALAGY010000017.1 GCF_022712195.1 Corynebacterium sp.
GGTGCGTTGCTGGGTGATCCGGCGCACCTGATCCTGGATGAGCCGGTCAACGGGCTGGATCCGGAGGGGGTCAGCTGGATGCGTCGGACGATCCGGGCGTTGGCTGCTGAGGGGCGTTCGGTGCTGGTGTCGTCGCACCTGCTGTCGGAGATGCAGTTGACTGCGGACCGGCTGGTGGTCATCGGCAAGGGCAGCATGATCGGTGAGTACTCCATGGAGGAGTTCCTCGCCGGTGGAAGCCGGGTCCTCGTCGAGACCGTGGACACCCGGGGCGCGGAGACGCTCACCGGGGCCCTGCAGGGAACGGGATTCGAGGTGTCGGGGGAGGACAACCGTCTCACCGTCGCCATCCCGGACGGGGAGAAGGAGGCCGCGGTCCGTCGTGCCGTGGCGGAACTCGCGTTGACCACCGGCACGCCGGTGACCGCACTGAGCGTCGAACACGACAACCTCGAGTCCCGCTTCCTCGCGGCGACGTCCGAGGCGCAGGAATACCGCACCGGAGGGAACTGAGAGACATGACCGCACTGACAAACAGCCTGCGTTCGGAGACCACGAAGGTCCTGAGCATGCGTTCGACCCTGGTGTACACGATCCTGCTGACCGGGTCGCTCTTCGGCCCCGTGACCCTCTACATGTGGTTCTCCGGGGCGGAGGACCGCACCGTCGACTGGGCGCTGCTGTCCACCGGCGCCGCGATCTTCCAGGTCGTCGCCGTCGTCTTCGCTGCGGCGACCACGGCCGGTGACATCCGCAATCACATGCACGCCCAGGCCTTCCTGACCCAGCGTGCCCGGTCCCTCTGGGTGCTCTCGAAGGTGGTGGTCACGGCGGTGTTCACCGCCCTGACCTACCTGGTGGGCACCGGACTGGCCATGGTGTCCGCCATGGTCTTCGGCGGACAGCTCGACCTGGGCGCGGAGACCGGGCAGTTCGCCGCGAACCTGGTGGGCTGCGTCGTCTTCGCCTCGTTGACGGTGGGCCTGGCGTGTGTGGTGCGCAGCCAGGTCGGCGCAGTGGCGCTGCCGATCGTGTGGCTGATGGTCGTCGAGGGCATGCTCGCCCTGGCGGCGGGCCGTTACGAGTGGCTGCGTCCCGTGGTCGCGGTGTCGCCCGGGCAGCGCCAGATGCAGCTCGCTTACGGCATGGACCAGCTCGACCTGGGCATCAGCACAGCGGGATGCTACCTGATCCTGGTCGGGTGGGTCGTGGTGATGACGGGGCTCGGACTGTGGCGCAACCAGCGCGCCGACGTCCGGTAGCCTGTGGGCCATGGACATCGCACTCGGGGACTCCGGACGCACACTGACACTGCCCGCGCACTGGCAGGAGCTCGACACCGTTCCGGAGGACGCCCCGGGCACCGTGGCCTTCGGCTACCGTACGCAGGCGAGCTTCGCCGCCGTCACCCTCGCCCCGCTGGACGGCCAGATGATGCCGGTCGACCGGGACGAGGTGGTCAGGGGGATCGGGCCGGCGCTGCAGGAGGCGCAGGCGGAGCTGGTCGAGGTGGACGCAGGGGAGACCCCGTCCGGTGACCTGCTTGTCTACACCGTAGTGAGGACACCCGAACCGGAGGAGGGGGAGGGGGCCGGAGAAGGGGACCAGCTCAACCTCACCCTGCACGTCGCCGTGGAGAACGGCGACTACATGGCGCCCTTCATGGTCCAGGGGTTCTTCACCGGTGACGTGGACGAGGCGCTCGACCAGGCCCGGGACCTGGTCTCCCGGACGATCACCGCGGAGTGACCGTCCCCCGTTCGGTGGCGGCGAGGTGCTCCAGGCGTGCCGGGTCGTCGTCGGTGGACACCACCACCGACCCGTCGACGAACAACGGCAGCAGGGCGGCGACGAGACCGTCGGTGTCAGCCCACGGGCCGGTCACCGACCTGACTCCCGGAGTGAACGACTCCCCGGCCCGGCGCCGCAGGTCGGCACCGGTCACCGGGGTGCCGTCGAGGGTGTGCAGGAGTACGGTGTCCTCCCCGGTCTCCGGGCCGGCGTAACGGTCGCCCTGGACCCGCAGTTCCGGCGACAGGTCGGTGACACCGAACTCCACCTCGCCGCCGGCTTCGGCGACGCCCCGGCCGAAGGGGTCCGTGGACAGCTGGAGGATGTCGGCGTCCCAGTCCGGGTGGGCGTCCGGGTCGGTGGTCAGCAGTGCGGCCGCGGTGCCGGCGGCGGGGGAGGACGGGGCACAGACCGCCACCCCGGCCCGCCAGCAGCCCACCACCAGGGCCGCAGGCATCCAGTCGGTGGGGGCGTCCACGGCGACGACGTCCCCCGGGGCGAGTCCCATCTGACCGGCCATGAGGTTGCCGCCCTTCGCAGCCCAGTTCGCCAGGGTGGCGGCGGAGAGCTCCATCCGTCCGGCGTCGGTGTACGTCGTCAGACGGGGCGAGGCGGCGTCGGTCCGGAGGAACGGGGACAGGAGATCCATGGCGACCAGACTAGCCCGTTCAGCCGCCGACGACCTTGTCCGGGTCGCCGAGCGCCGGGCCCAGGATCACGAGCACCACGAACACCAGCACCGCCAGCCCGACCACCACGGTGAGCAGCGTCTGCCACCGGCGTGACCAGGTGGGGTTGCCGGAGAACCAGCAGGCGATCCAGGCACCGAGAGCGGCACCGAGGGTGTTGCAGACCAGGTCGGTGACGTCGGTGCGCCCCAGGGAGAACATGTACTGGGTGACCTCGATCCCCAGGCTGAAGATGGCGGCCACGCCGACCGTCCACCGCCACCGTCCGGCCAGGATCATCGTCAGCATTCCCAGCGGGACGAAGAAGGCGAGGTTGCCGAGGATGTCGAAGACCCAGCCGAAGGTGGTGGAGGAGTCGGAGATGATCCCGAACGGCACCAGCCGAAGCTCCCGGACCCGCTGGTTCTCCGGCTTCCACAACAGGCCGATGGTGTAGTACGCCTTCAACGTCGTCAGGGCGACGACCACCGCCGCGTAGCCGAGCAGGGTCACGGCGACCCACGTCTGCCACGGGGTGCGTCGGGACGGCGCGACTGGGGCGGGCACGGGAAGGGCGGGAGTGTCCATGCGCAGACACCTTAGCGGGCCGTAACGTGGAGGTATGAATGCCAGCAGTTTCGACGCACTCCCCGGCGGCCGGGTGTACACCGTGGACCGGATCCGCCGGGCGGAAAGGCCGTTGCTCGACGCGGAGACGGAACCTGACCAGCTGATGCGGTCCGCGGCGGCGGCCGTCGCGGAGGCGGCCGGGGTGATGCTGCAGCGGGCCCCGGTCACACCGGAGGCGAAGGCGAGGA
>NZ_JALAGY010000018.1 GCF_022712195.1 Corynebacterium sp.
CACCGACCCCACCCGCCCCTCGGCCGGGGACACCGCCCGCTCCAACGTGCGGGAGGTCACCCCCTGGGACACAACTGTCACTGACTCCGATGGCACCTCTCGTGAGGTCCGGGTCGTGGACACTCCCGACGGCCCGGCAGTGGTCAACCCCGACGGCACCGCCACCGGTGAGATTCTGACCACCGACACCGACTCCGAGGTCACTAGTGTGACTCGTCAGGACGGGTTGGCAGGCCGGCAGCTCACCGACCCCACCGACAGCAACAACGACCGTGCCGGCCGTGATGACACCTCCAGTGCCGCGCCGACGTCCGCTGCCCCACCGGCCCCCGGTGTGGACGACAGCACCGTCACCGACGAGGAACGCGGCGGGGAAAGCGACGGGGACAGTGGTCTGCCGGTCGGACCGTTGGGTGCCGGTGGAGCGCTCGCCGGGGCTGCCGGAGCGATCCTGGCCGACCGGCGACGCCGGGACGGCGCCCACCGCGGTGACATCAACTGGGGCAACGGCCGTGAGCAGTCCCTGATCCTGCTGGAAGGCCCCGACTCCCCACGCGAGCACCGTTTCGACATGGATGTGCCCGACGGCGGGCAGATGGTGACAAACCCCGACGGCAGCGTCGACGTCCTCGACGCCGACGGCAACGTCATCGAGCACGTCAAAGCCCCCTGGGCCTTTGACGCACTCGGCCGACCGGTGGAAACCCACTACGAGGTCGACAACGACACCGGTGAACTGGTGCAGGTCGTCGACCCCGACCGCACGACCCTGCTGCCGATCCTCGCCGACCCCGACAAGCAGAAATCCAGCGTCGGGATCATCGACACCACCGGGCATTCCGACGGAGACACGTGGACCGAAGACCTGGGCAACGGCGAGACCGCAACACACACCATCGTTGAGGGCACCGGCGGAGAGACCATCGATTCCAGGATCGAGCGCGCAGACGGCACATTCACCGACACCCGCAGCACGAGAAACGATGTCGGCGGCTGGGACGCCTGGTCCAACAATGACGACGGAACATCCGCATACGCACAGTCCAACCAGGACGACGGCACCCACTACTCCGAGCACTACGACACTGCACCTACTCCCCAAGCTCCTGTGCAGCCTGATATCACCTCGCAGGCCAACGCCGACAACTCGCAAGGCACGGTGGTGGCCGACAATCCGGACGGTACTCAGTCCTACGGTGACTACGAGCGCACCGACGACAACCAGTACCAGATGCAGGTACACAACCCAGACAACACCACCTCGGACATCCAGTCCACCCAACGTGACGACGCCGGGGTGAGCACGCAGGTCGACGACCAGGATGGCTCACGGGTGAGCACTGACGGTGAGACCGTCGTCCCGCTGGACGACGCCGGCAACGATGTCTCGCAGGGCGGCGAGCCGGACCCGAACACCGGGCGTTTCTACAACCCCGACACCGGGGAGTGGGTCAAGGGTGCGATTGTGGACGGTGTTGATACCCCGGTATACCGCCTGGATGACGGCAACCTCGTGTGGGGAATGGACAATGACAATGGCGGCACGGACTGGGTGATAGTGAAGCCATCGGGCGAAGCTGCAGTCGTCAGACGCCTGGAGTGGAACCCCGACGGTTCCCCCGTCGTTGCCGACCACGACCCTTTCACGCGGGAGGTTCTTGAGGGCGCGTCCGCCGACGGCGACGACGGCCCGCCCACCGCAGCCAAGCAATCAGCAAGCCTCATCAGTGGGGCCATGATCGACGGAACCGCAGAGGGCATCGCAGGGCCAAGTACTGCCACTTCGATCTTGGGAAAGACCGGAGAAGGTCTCGCACGCGGGGCGTCCAGTGCGGCCTTCGGAGCCGTCCTCGGTACAGCGATGGACATGAACGAAGGGATGGATGCAACCGATGCGATCACGACCAACGCGGCCGGAGCAACCGCCGGATGGGCTGCCGGAGCAGCAACCGGAGCATTCTTCGGAACGTTTATTCCAGTTCCAGGAGTTGGTACAGCACTTGGGTTTATGGTAGGAGCAGGCGTAGCGTATGTGACCACCGACTATCTTCAGGGGAGACTCGATGACTAAAATAAATACTCTGGTGGGTAACCTCTTTAATTCCGGCGTAGCATCTTCCCCACTGTATCTACGCAGCACGGTCACCCCCGGTATTTTCTGGGAGTTCCCCGATGGTTGGACCCACATGGACGATGAAAAACTTCCACCGGAGAACATGGTTTCTGCAAACCTTGCGGAAACTGCAGGGGGGCAAACATCAGTGGCCATCACCTCCGCATGGGCACTGAAAGGCTCTGTGTCACCCGCGGAACTCCTGACAGGATGGAAGGACACGCTTCCGCCTGCAGCTAGAAGCATCTCCAGCCAACAAGAAGGGCCCACTCATCTCAGTAACGGTGCGCGGCTGTGGTCCAGGAACACCTACTCCGTCGAGGGTCTTCATCTGGTAGGGGAATCGTGGTTTGATATACTGATTCCCTCACAGAATGACCTGCCCGCGGATGGGGTATTGGTGCAGCGAGTATTCAACTCGCCGGTCGATGGTCCCGAGCCACAAATAACGGATCTTCCCGACGAGGTAGTCCGTGTTTTGTGTAGCCGTCCGGGAGGGCAGTAGCCGTCATACCCAGCTGGAAGATCCGAATACTCGTTTTTACGATCATAGCCGTGCCTATGACCTGGTACGGGTACCAGTATAAAGCGGGAAGCGGCGTAATGGCGACGGCCATCAGTACCCTGTTCACTCTCGGAATCTCGTCGATTCTGCTACCTGGGACTGAGCCGGCACACTTTCCCGAAAGGCTAGGGCGCTATTTCACCAGAGTTGACAGTGCTTTGCCAGGTCTAAGGATGGCTTCATCTTGGAAGGCCTGCGTTCTGGTGATTGGCCCAATTGTCCCGTTACTTACTTCAATAACGCTTGCAGGATTGTTTGATCATTCGTTCTTCCCTGATCGACCGACGTGGGAACTGCACTATACGCTCCTCGGTGTTCTGTGCTTAGCGCTCCTGATATTTACGGTTTTGTTTATCCCGGTCGGGCTGTGGTGCACGGTGTCGCAGAATCACGTCGTGTGGGCATGGACGTACTTCGGAAAAGATGTGTGGGTCAGAGAATACTCGGACGCCGCAATGGTGGAGTACGCGAGTACCAACGGCAGTGCCGGCGGCCCGGTTGTCACGATCAGTCACAGCGGCGGAGAAGGAGGGCGTTCGACATCGAAGTTGAAGTTCCGGAATCTGGTGGACTGCACCCGCGAAGAGTTCGGCGATCTGCTGGCTGTGTACCTGGGGGAGCCGGAACGTCGAGTGCCTGCCCCAACGACGGGTAACATGTTCTGGTAACCCCCTTTCTTCACTAGCTGCCCACCTTGGGGAACCCTCGACAGTGCTGCTCGGCGCACCCGTGGTTGAAGCCGCCACCCCACCGGAAACCCTCGGGAAATCCGCCCCGCCCTCCGCTGTTCGGGACTTCGCCGCGCAACTCCCCCAACTGCTAATCTCGAAGGGCGTGACACCCGAACAACGAAAAACCGGAGCTCACAAACCCTTTCGAGTTTGTGACCTCCGGCCGGTTCAGTTCGCGAACCGCTCACTGTGGGCGAAGGGGGACTTGAACCCCCACGTCCCGAAGGACACTGGCACCTGAAGCCAGCGCGTCTGCCATTCCGCCACTCGCCCGTGGCATCGATCTGGATCGACGTGGGTTGCGTCTGCAACGGAGAGCAACATTAGCACCGTCCCCCGACTCACACAAAGTCGCAGGTCACCAGCGGGAACTCGGGCTTCTGCCAGTACACGCCCGCCGACCTGCACCCACTTCTCAGCTGCAGTCCGTATAGTGGGCCGACAACGTGTGCCGTAGACACAACGACACAACCATCCACCCGGACAACGGCACCCGGCCGCAGCATCCGGCCCCGCAGGACGAGAGAACGAAAGGTGAGGCGCAACCACCATGGACCTCTTCGGTCGCTTCCGTAAGCTCGACAGCTCCCTGCAGCGCGGGCTGGACAACGGCTTCGCACGCGTCTTCGGCGGCGAAGTCGTCCCCGCCGAAATCGACGAACTGCTGAAGCAGGAGGTCGAGGACACGCTCATGGAGGACCGGACCGGCACCGTCTACGCCCCCTCCTCCTACCGCGTCCACGTCTCCGAGCACGACCACGCCGCCCTGCTGGAGAAGCGCCCGGACCTGGCCAACGAACTGCGCGGCCGCCTCCAACGCTTCATCCGCAACGAAGGGTGGGACAGCCACCACCCCGTCGCCGTGGAGCTCATCAAGGACGAGGGCCTGCACACCGGCCAGCTCAAGGCCCAGTCCTCCTTCGACAGGACCGAGCAGCCCGAACCGCACTGGCCCCGCAGCGAACCGGACTCCGGCCGCAGCTCCGTGGCCCACGCCTACGACGCCGACGAACCCGCACAACCGGCCGACCCCAACCCGCTGGCCGGGGTGGTCCGCCCCACCCCGTCGTCCCAGGCCGGCCAGCTGGACCAGCAGGGGCCTGCCGCCGAACCGGATGAACCGCTTCAGAGCTACCCCGGCACCGAGGTCATCTCCCACCACGCCCAGGCCCCGGCGAACAACGCCGACGAGGCCACCGGGGCGGCCAACGCCGCCGCCGGCGAGCAGGTCCCCCAGACCACCGTCACCCTGTACCTGCAGGACGGCTCGGCCCGCAGTTTCCTGCTGCAGCACGGAACGAACGTGATCGGCCGCGGCAACGCCGTCGACTTCCGCCTGCCGGACACCGGTGTGTCCCGTCAGCACGCCGAGATCACCTGGGACGGCTACGACGCCGTGCTCACCGACCTGAAGTCCACCAACGGCACCACCGTCAACGAGATTCCGGTGGACAGCTGGCTGCTCGCCGACGGCGACGTGATCACGATCGGCCACAGCGAGATCGACGTTCGTTTCAGCTGACGGGACCTCCGGAAGGTAGATTCAGCCGGTAGGATCAATCGTTGACCGACCGGTCAACCCACCGGCACGAAGGAGATGACCCCGAATGCAGACGACTCTGGTGCTGCTCGCCAAGATCGCCCTGCTCGTCGTGCTGTGGCTGTTCGTCTGGGTGGCCGTCCGCGCCATGCGTAAGGACGTGAACGCCATGGCAGCCACAGCAGGTGCTGCGCCTGCCTCCGGCCCGTCCGCCGGCCCCAAGCCCTCCGGTGGGCGCGGCTTCCGCCGTGCCACTCCCCCGGGGTCGTTGACGCTGACATCGGGACCACTGACCGGTACGACACTGAACCTGCAGGGCTACCGGGACGTGACCCTGGGCAGGTCCGGTTCCTGCACCGTCGTCCTGGAGGACGACTTCGCCTCCGGGACGCACGCCCGGCTGTTCCGCCAGGGCGACACCTGGCTGCTCGAGGACCTCGACTCCCGCAACGGCTCTTTCCTCAACGGCCAGCGCATTGACCAGCCCGAACAGCTCTCCGCAGGCCAGGAGATCCGCATCGGCCAGACGACGGTGAGGTTGGAAGCATGACAGAGACCACCGCACGCCCGCTCGCCCTGAACTACGCGGCCCTCTCAGACCGCGGTCTCGTGCGGTCGAACAACGAGGACTCCGCCGTCGCGTCCCCCCACCTGCTGGCCCTCGCCGACGGGATGGGGGGACACGCCGCCGGTGAGGTCGCCTCCCAGCTGATGATCACCTCCCTCTACGTCCTGGAGAACACGCTGTCCCAGGGCGTCGAACCGTCCGGCGACCGGCTGTTGACCATGCTCGCCGAGGCCATGGACGACGGCAACCGCGCCATCGCCGCCCACGTCGACGACAACCCCACCCAGGAGGGCATGGGCTGCACGTTGACGACCATGCTCTTCGACGGCTCGTCGCTGGGCGTCTGCCACGTCGGCGACTCCCGCGGCTACCTGCTGCGCGACGGTGAGCTCACCCAGATCACCAAGGACGACACCTTCGTGCAGTCCCTGGTGGACGAGGGCAAGCTCGCGCCCGAGGACGTCAGCAGCCACCCGCAGCGCTCGCTGATCCTCAAGGCGCTCACCGGCCGCCCGGTCGAGCCCACGCTCACCCTGCGCGAGGCCCTGCCCGGCGACCGCTACCTGCTGTGCTCGGACGGGCTGTCCGACCCGGTCAGTTTCGACACCATCCGCGACGTCCTCGCCACCGGCACCCCGGAGGAGGCCGGCTCCCAGCTGATCAACCTCGCCCTGCGCGGCGGGGGGCCGGACAACGTCACCGTGGTGGTGGCCGACGTCGTCGACCCCGACTCGCTGCCCGAGGGCGCCGTGCTGCCCACCGCACCGGCCCTGGCCGGCGCGGTGAACACCGACGCCCCGGAACTCCCCCGGCCGAACACCTCCGCCGGACGCGCCTCGGCGGTGAACGTCGTCCAGCGTCCCCGTGCCGTGGAACCGGAGTCGGAGACCCCGGCACCGGCCCCCGAGGCGGAGGAGCCCGAGCCCCGGAAGCGGCGCCGTAAGGGCCTGTTCATCGGCCTGGCGGCCGCCCTGGTCCTCATCCTCGCCGCCGGTGCGGCGGTCTGGTACGTGCGCGACTCGCTCAGCCAGTCCTACTTCATCGCCGTCGCCGACGGCGGGGCCTCCCCCACCACGACGGTGTCCACGCCGCCGGTGACCGGCACGTCCGCCACGTCCGGCGCCCCGTCGTCCCCGGCGCCGACCACCACGGCTGCCACGGACGCCGGCTCGCCGATCCAGATCTACCAGGGCGCCCCGGGAAGCATCCTGGGCATCTCCACGCAGTCGGTGTACCAGGAGGTGTGCCTCTCCGACAGTGCCGACGTGCGTCTGCTGCCCGCCGGCAGCGACGACGACTGCCACCGGTTCTCCACCTCCGACCTCACCCCGGCGGCGCGCGGCACACTCGACAACCTGCCCACGGACTCCTACGACGAGATCCAGGGGCAGATCCGCCGCCTCGCCGAACAGACCCTCCCCGTCTGCGTCACCCGGGACGACCGGGCAGGCTCCCGGGGCGGGGAGCCCTCCGACCTCACCACCCCCGGGGTGTCCTGCAGGGAGGTGAACTGAGATGTTCCGTGACGCCCACGCCCGCGGCACCGAACTGGCGCTGCTGGTCTTCTCCGCGGTGATCCTCGGCATCGCCCTGATCGCCCTGCAGTTCTCGCAGGGCAACGAGCTGAACTCCGAGGTGGCCGTGCTCGTCGGCGGGTACGTCGCCGTCTTCGGCGTCGCCCACGTGGTGATGTGCCTCAGGGCCCCGAACGCCGACCAGATCATGCTGCCCGTGGCCGCGATGCTCAACGCCATCGGCCTGGTGATGATCTACCGCATCGACCTCGCCGCGGAGACCACCCGCTCCAACTCACAGGTGATGTGGACGGTGATCGCCCTGGTGATCTTCTCCGGGGTGATCTGGTTCCTGAAGTCCCACAACAGCCTGCAGAACTACGCCTTCCTGCTCGGCCTCGGCGGCCTGTTCCTCTCCGCCCTGCCGATCGTGTGGGCGCGGGTGTTCCCCTCGGACCTGTCCGCGGACGCCCAGGTGTGGATCACCCTGGGCCCGGTCTCCATCCAGCCCGGCGAGTTCGCGAAGATCATGCTGCTGATCTTCTTCGCCGCCCTGCTGGTGAACAAGCGTGCCCTGTTCTCCGTCGCCGGCTACCGCGTGCTGGGGCTGCAGTTCCCCCGGGTGCGCGACCTGGGGCCCATCCTGCTGGTCTGGGGTCTGGCGATCCTGATCTCCGCCCTGCAGAACGACTTCGGCCCGGCGCTGCTGCTGTTCGGCACGGTGCTGGGCATGCTGTACATGGCCACGGGCCGGTCCTCCTGGCTGGTGCTGGGCCTCGGCCTCGCCGTGGTTG
Source organism: Corynebacterium sp. (assembly GCF_022712195.1). Classification (GTDB taxonomy): domain Bacteria; phylum Actinomycetota; class Actinomycetes; order Mycobacteriales; family Mycobacteriaceae; genus Corynebacterium. The sequence goes on from NZ_JALAGY010000018.1 coordinate 7,826, forward strand.
GCGTGTACATCGTCTTCCAGATCTCGGAGAAGATCCAGGAGCGCTTCACCAACTTCATCGACCCGATCGCCAACTACGACAACACCGGCTACCAGCTGTCCCAGGCCCTGTTCGGCATGTCCTTCGGCGGGCTCACCGGCACCGGTCTCGGCGAGGGCTACCCGCAGAACGTGCCGGTGTCCTACGCGGACTTCATCATGTCCTCCATCGGTGAAGAGCTCGGCTTCGTGGGCCTGGCCGCGGTGCTCATGCTCTTCGCCGTCTTCGTGACCCGCGGGTTCATCATCGCGCTGAAGACGCCGGACGCCTTCGGCAAGCTCGTCGCCGCCGGCCTGTCACTGACCCTGGCCATCCAGGTGTTCGTGGTCACCGGCGGCATCTCCAAGCTGCTGCCGATGACGGGTCTGACCACGCCGTTCATGTCGCACGGCGGGTCAAGCCTGCTGGCGAACTACATTCTGCTGGCGATCCTGCTGAAGATCTCCCACGACGTGAACACCCGCAAGGCGGCGCCTGCGGCACCCGCGCCGGACTCCGACCCGCAGACCTCCGTCCACCCGGTCGTCAACCACCCGAACACCGCCCAGAACGCCGGGGAGGCCCGCTCATGAACAGGTCCATCCGCAATGTCTCGGTCTTCACCTTCGTGCTGGTCGTGATCCTCCTGGTCAACCTCACCTGGATCCAGGGGTTCCAGACGTCCCGGTACGCCGAGAACGCCCTGAACTCCCGCCAGTACTACGAGATGAAGTCCATCCCGCGCGGCCAGATCTCCGCCGGCGGCCAGGTGCTGGCGGAGTCCCTCGAGGGCGAGGACGGGCTCTACACCCGCGACTACCCGACCACGCCCGCGTCCTACGGCGCGGTGCTGGGCTACCTCACCGACCGTTACGGGGCGTCCGGTATCGAGGCCTCGCAGAACTCCATCCTGGACGGGACGGACGACTCGCTCTTCGCCTCCCGCGCCTGGGACACCATCACCGGCAAGGAACGCCGTGGGGCGAACGTGGAGCTGACCCTTCAGCCCAACGTGCAGCAGGTCGCGTACGACCAGCTGTCCTCGCGCGGCTACCAGGGCTCGGTGGTGGCCATCCGGCCGTCCACCGGCGAGGTGCTGGCCATGGCCTCCACCCCCAGCTTCGACCCCTCCGTGGTCAGCAGCACCGACACCGAGACCGCCGACGCCGCCTTCGAGCAGCTCCAGGCCAGCCCGGACGCCCCGCTGCTGAACCGCTCCACCCAGCAGACCCAGCCGCCCGGGTCCACGTTCAAGCTGATCACCACGGCCGCCGCCCTGGCCGCCGGCGACAACGCCGACACCATGGTCAACGGCGAGTCGCAGATCACCCTGCCGGACACGGTGACGACCCTGGAGAACTACGACGGGGCGTCCTGCGGCGGGCCCCAGGTGCCGCTGCGCACCGCGTTCTCGAAGTCCTGCAACACCTCCTTCGTGGACCTGGTGAACCGCCACGGGGTCGACTCCTTCCGCGCCACCGCCGAAGGCTTCGGCATCGGCGCGGAGGACGACGAGGACTTCGGCCTGCCGATCCAGAACTCCACGATCGGTGACATCCCGGACGCCGCGGCGCTGAGCCAGTCCGCGATCGGCCAGCGTGACGTGGCCCTGACCCCGCTGCAGAACGCGGTCATCGCCGCGACCATCGCCAACGACGGTGTGCGCATGAAGCCGCACATCATCAAGCAGGTCACCGGCGCCGACCTGAACGTGATCAAGGAGACCCGCCCCAAGGAGGCCGGACGCGCCATCGACTCCGGCGTCGCCGCCCAGCTCACCGAGCTGATGCAGGGGGCCGAGGAGTACGCCGGCGGGTCGTCGAACATCGCCTCGAAGACCGGTACGGCCGAGCACGGCGAGGACTCCCGCAACTCCAACCCGCACGCCTGGTACGTGGCCTTCGGCCCCGCCGAGGACGCCGACGTCGCCGTCGCCGTGCTGGTGGAGAACGGCGGCGACGCCGGGCAGGCCGCCACCGGTGGCTCCGTCGCCGCACCCATCGGCCGCGCCGTGATCGACGCGGCACTCCAGGAAGCACAGTAAGCGAGGTGACAGACGTGACCGGACCCGACGACCGCGACAACCCCCGCGGCAACCCCGGCAACCCCGGCAACCCCGGTAACCCCGGCGACCCCGGCGACACCGACGGCACCCGGGTCTTCAGCACCCCCGAAGAGCACTCCGGCCCCGTGGACCCCGCGCACATGACGCCACGCGACCGGGCGGCCGCGGACCGTCTGCAGCGCGTCCTCGACGCCCACTACGACTCCGCCGCGGGCCGGCGTTTTGAGGTGTCCCGCATCATCGGCCGCGGCGGCATGTCCACCGTCTGGCTGGCCTACGACACCGTCGGCGAGCGGGACGTGGCCGTCAAGGTGCTCAAACCCGAGCTCACCGACGACGTGGAGTTCCGCGACCGCTTCCGGCAGGAGGCCGAGGCCGCGGAGACCATCCACTCCGAGAACGTGGTGCGCACCTTCGACTACGGCGAGCAGGACGACGTCGACGGCAGCGGCGTCGCCTACTGCTTCATCGTCATGGAGTACGTGCAGGGTGAGTCGCTGGCCGACATCCTCGGCCGGCAGCGCACCCTGCCGGAGGTGATGGTCCTCGACCTCGTCGCCCAGGCCGCCGTCGGTCTCCAGGCGATCCACGAGCGCCAGCTCATCCACCGTGACATCAAGCCCGGCAACCTCATGGTCACCGCGGACGGGGTCGTGAAGATCACGGACTTCGGCATCGCGAAGGCGGCGTCCGCCGTGCCGTTGACGCGCACCGGCATGGTCGTGGGCACGGCCCAGTACGTGTCCCCGGAGCAGGCGCAGGGACTGGCCATCCGGCCGTCCAGCGACGTCTACTCCCTCGGTGTCGTGGGCTACGAGGTGCTCGTCGGGGAACGGCCGTTCTCCGGGGACTCCACGGTGTCGGTGGCGCTGAAGCACATCAACGAGCCCGCACCGGACCTCCCGGAGAACATCAGTGCGCCGATGCGCCGGCTGATCTCGATCTGCCTGCGCAAGGACCCGGAGAGCCGCTACCAGGACGGTGCGGCGCTCGCCGCGGCCACCGTCCCGGTGCGCGACGGTGAGATGCCGCCGGACCCGGCGGGCGGGATGGCCCCGGCGCCGGTGCCGGTCGCGCAGACCCCGACGGGGCAGAGCCGGCTCAGCGAGGTCACCGACGAGGCGAACATGGGCCCGGCGCCGCGTACCCGCGGCGGCCGCGGCTGGATCTGGGCACTGGGGATCGGGCTGGTGGCCCTGCTCGGGGTGCTGGTGTGGTTCCTCACCCAGCAGGACGGGGACCCGGCGGCACCGCCGACGGAGACGACCACGGTGACCAGTGAGGTCACCGAGGAGCAGACGGTCGTGCCTGAGCCGGTCGAGACCGGGGAGCCCGTCGTTCCGACGACGACCGTTCCCACGCCCACCGGAACCGCCCCCACGGACGGTCCGGGTGACGGCCCCACCGACACCACGGACCCCGGGCAGCCGACGCAGCCGACCGACCCGGACCCCGAGGTGCCGACGGAGGAGCCGACGGTGCCTGACACCTCTGACCAGGCGTCCCAGGAGCAGCCGGACCCCAGTGGTAACACCGGGGCCCCGGGGGACGGTGACTCCCCTGACGAGGAGTCCGGCCTGACTGTCATGGGACGTCTGTGACGGTTGTTATTCGCGCCGATGGCCGTGACATCGGTACTCTCCTGAAGAAGGAGTGTTCACGGCGTCAACCACGCCAGAACCAGAGGAAGGGAGCAGCATGGACCTGAGCAACACCCGGCTCGGCGGTCGGTACCTCCTGGGGCCCGTGATCGGGACCGGAGGAATGTCCGACGTCTATGCGGCGACCGACGAACTGCTCGGACGCGACATCGCGGTGAAGATGATGCGGGCGGACCTCGCCCGTGACGACACCTTCCTCGAGCGCTTCCGCCGTGAGGCGAAGAACGCGGCGAAGCTGAACCACCACGCCATCGTCGCCGTCTACGACACCGGTCAGACCGACGAGGCCCACGGCTCCGTGCCGTACATCGTGATGGAGCGGGTCCACGGCCAGACGCTGCGCGACATCGTGCGCGACTCCGGCCCCTTCCCGTTGGACGAGGCGTCGCGGGTGATGGCGGAGGTGTGCCGGGCCCTGGGCTTCTCCCACGAGGCCGGCATCATCCACCGCGACATCAAGCCCGCGAACATCATGATCACCAACACCGGCGCGGTGAAGGTGATGGACTTCGGCATCGCCCGTGCCCTGTCGGACACCAGTTCGGCGATGACGCAGACCGCCGCGGTGATCGGCACGGCACAGTACCTCTCCCCGGAGCAGGCCCGCGGCAAGTCCGCCGAGGCCCGCTCCGACATCTACGCCGCCGGCTGCGTCTTCTACGAGATCACCACCGGCCAGCCCCCGTTCTCCGGGGAGTCGCCCTTCTCCGTGGCCTTCCAGCACGTGCAGGAGACACCGCTGCCGCCGTCCCAGGTCCCGGGCATGCACCTGGACCCGGACCCGGCGCTCGCCCTCGACGCGGTCACGCTGACCGCCATGGCGAAGGACCCGTCGGACCGCTACGACAACTGCGCCGACATGGCCGCCGACCTGCAGCGCATGGCGGAGGGCCGCATGCCTCTGGCCGCGCAGGCCTACACCGACGAGCCGGTGCATGAACCGACGACCACCCACATGCCCGTCGCTGCCCCGGTGCCGGCGGAGCAGCCGGAACCGGCGCCCGAGCCTGTGCCGCGCAAGGAGAAGAAGCGCCGCAACGGGTGGGTCGTGGCCCTGTGGATCGTGGCCGTCCTGGCCCTCGTCGGCGGCGGGACGGCAGTGGCCTGGAACTGGTTCAGTGACTCCGACAGTCAGGCGAACGAGCAGGTCCAGATCCCGGACGTCGCCGGTCAGCCCCGCGACGAGGCCATGTCCACCCTCGAGGAGGCCGGGTTCGACGTCACCGTCGAGGACCGCCCGGACGCCGAGATCCCCCGCGACGAGACGATCGGCACCGATCCCGACGCCAAGTCCACCGTGCTCCGCGGCTCCAAGGTGACCCTGCTGGTCTCCTCGGGCCAGGAGGTCACGGACGTCCCCGACCTCAGCGGCAAGACCACCCAGCAGGCGCAGAAGGCCCTCGCCGACGCCGGGCTGCGGCTGCGGTCGAAGGTCTCCGAGGAGCCCAGCGACGATGTCGAGGAAGGCCACGTCATCGAGCAGACCCACCCCTCGGGGTCACAGGTGTCCAAGGGCACCGAGGTGGGCATCACCGTGTCCACCGGCCCGGAGGAGATCCGTGTCCCGCGGGTCACCGGCCAGACGCGGGACGATGCGGTGCAGAACCTGGAGGACGCCGGGTTCGAGGTGGACGTGACCATGGTGGACTCCACCGAGGACGAGAACCGGGTGCTCTCCGCGACGAACGAGGGAACCACCCAGCCCCGCGGCACGACCGTCACGATCGAGGTCTCGCGCGGCAACCAGTTCACCATGCCCCAGCTCGTGGGCAAGGACTACGACGAGGTGTACAGCATCCTGCAGCAGGCGGGGTGGCGCGGCGGCCCGGACCGGGTGACCCGGACCAACGTCAACCAGCTGGACCCCCTGGCGGTCGACCGCGTCGTCGGGCAGTCCGCCCGGGAGGGCGAGACGATCGACCGCAACGCGCCGATCACGGTGCGGGTCAACGCCCTGGGTATCCCGTAAGGGTCAGCTCCCGGCCACGGCGGCGGCGCCCGCCAGTGTCGCGGCGTGGCGCTCGGCCAGCCGCGCCAGCTCCGCCTCGTCGACGGGCCGTCCCGCGTCCGCGAGCCAGTTCGCCAGGATGCGGTGCCCGTTGCCCGTCATCACGGACTCCGGGTGGAACTGGACGGAGTGCAGCGGCAGGGACTCGTGCCGCATCGCCATGATCATCCCGGAGGCGACCCGGCCGACCACGACGAGTTCCGCCGGCACGGTGGCGGGGTCCACCGTCAGGGAGTGGTACCGGGCGACGGTGAAGGGGCTCGGGATCCCGGCGAGCACACCGGTGCCGTCGTGAGTGACGGGGCTGGTCTTGCCGTGGAAGATCTCGTCGGCCCGGACGACGTCCGCACCGAAGTGCTGGGCCAGCGCCTGGTGGCCCAGGCAGACGCCCAGCAGCGGCACACGGTGGGCCGCGCAGTGGGCGATCACCGCCAGGCTCCTCCCCGCGGAGGACGGGTCCCCGGGCCCCGGGGAGACCAGCACCGCGTCGAACGGTTCCAGTGCGGCGACGAGGTCCCCGTCGGTGGAGCCGAGCTCCGCGGCATCGTTGCGCCACACGGTGCAGTCCTCGCCGAGTTCCCCGAGGTACTGCACGAGGTTGTAGACGAAACTGTCGTAGTTGTCGATGACGAGGATGCGCATGACGCTCATACTATCCCGTACCGGGGACCGCGGTTCGTGCTGGTAGGGTTGGTTCAGTTCGAACACGTCACCATGTCAGTGAGGGATACACATGCCGAAGTCTCGGATCTCCGATTCACCGGAGGACAACTCCGCCACCTCCGTCGGCGCATCCGCCGCCGAGCGCCGCACGCCGGTCAAGCTCAACGCCACCGGCACGCCGCGCTGGTACATTGTGCTCATGCTCGGCCTGATGCTGCTGGGCCTGGCCTGGCTGGTCGTGAACTACATCGCCGGCCCGCAGATCCCCTTCATGGCCGACCTGAACGCCTGGAACTACCTGATCGGCTTCGGGCTCTTCATCGTGGGTCTGTTGATGACCATGGGGTGGAAGTAGGCCGTCGGCGACGCACCGCGGTCAGCACCACCGCGACCGCGGCACCGGCGGCGAGGCCGCCGAGGTGACCGGGCAGGGAGACCCCGCCGGCGGTCGCCGAGTACGCCAGGTTGACCAGGATCAGGACCAGCGGCGCACGGACGTCCGTCCGCTGCTCCAGGGACAGTCCGACCAGCATGGCGAACATGCCGTAGCCGATGGTCGAGGCGCCGCCGACGACACTGTCCGGCTGGAGCCACACCACGGCGAGCCCGCCGCCGACGGCGCAGAGCAGCATGGACACCACCATGGTGAACGTCCCGTAGGCCCGCTCGAGCTCCCGGCCGATCAGCCCGATGAGCAGCATGTTCATCAGGAGATGCCCCGGGTCCAGATGCACGAACGCCCCGGTGACCAGACGCCACCACTGTCCGTCGGCGGTCATGAGCAGCGGGTCGACCATGAGGTCCCACGCCACCCCGGGCGCCGACGCGGGCTGCGTCAGGTTCCCGCTGTCGAGTCCGGTGACCACGTAGACCACCAGGCAGGCGACGACAAGACCCGCGGTGGCCGGGGCCCCGGCGAAGAAACGCCTGGTGATCAGGCCACGTCCACGGACTCGATGACAACGTCCTCGGCGGGACGGTCCATGCGGTCGGTGGAGACGCGGGAGATCTTGGCGACGACCTTCTGCGACTCCTTGTCGGTGACCTCACCGAAGATGGTGTAGCCGCCGTTGAGGTGCGGGTGGGCACCGACGGTGATGAAGAACTGCGAGCCGTTGGTGTCGCGGCCGGCGTTCGCCATGGCGACGAGGAAGGGACGGTCGAACTGCAGTTCCGGGTGGTTCTCGTTGGCGAACTGGTAGCCCGGGCCGCCACGGCCGGTGCCGGTCGGGTCGCCGCCCTGGACCATGAAGCCGTCGATGATGCGGTGGAAGACCGCGCCGTCGAAGAACGGGCCTTCCGTGGTGCCCGAGGCGTTCTCGGTGGTGTAGGGGGCCTTCTCCTTGTCGCCGGTGGCCAGGCCGACGAAGTTGTTCACGGTGGCCGGCGAGTGGTCACCGAAGAGGTCGATGGCGATGTCGCCGAAGTTGGTGTGCAGGGTCGCTGTCGCGGTTTTCTGAACAGTCATGGGAGCAAGGCTACCGGACGTCGCTCGCGCACCCCTGATCGTCCGAATCCGACTACCCTCGGGAGCAGATTTGGTTATCGTTGGATGACGACCCATTTTGTGTCGACAGAAGAACCGTTAGCGAAGTGACAGACAACCGACCGGTCCGCCGAATCCCGGTTCCCGCCGGTCGGCCGCCGAGAACGAGAAGGAGATGCACGGTCCATGGACCCGACAACCGCATTCACCGCGTTACGTGCCGCACGGCAGGTGTCGTCCGGCCTCGGCGGCAGGCGCCGGAAGGGTGACGTCCGTGACATCTCCGGTCTCTACGCTCTGCGTCCCACCGCCGGGACCCGGGGGGCGTCACGCGACCTCGACTCGGCACCGGGCCACCACCGCCTGATCGTGGAGCAGCTCCTCGCCGAGGACCGGGCAGCCCGGTCACGGCCCTCCACGGCCCCCAGGACGTCTGACAGAAGAACCGCCTCGAAAGGAAATACGGTGAGCAACGCCATCACGAATGACACCACACAAGGTCTCGACCAGGCCGTACAGGAGGCCGAGAGCACCCTGGAGACCCTGAAGGACAGCAAGGCCGAGAAGCTCAGCAAGAAGGCGGCGAAGGCCACGAAGAAGGCCGACAAGGTGACCTCCAAGGCCGAGAAGCGTCGGGCCAAGGCCGACAAGACCCGGGCCAAGGCCCTGAAGCGTCAGCACAAGGTGGCGAAGAAGGCCGCCGGCAGGAACGAGACGCCCCGCGACTACGTGGAGAAGCGGCTCTCCGCCGTCACCTCCGCCGCCGGTGACCGCGCCACCGCACTGGCCGACCAGGTGCGTCAGGCTCCCGACGCGGACTTCACCGACACCGTGACCCGCTGGGGCCGTACCGCCGCCGAGCGCGGGGGCGAGCTGTTCCACCAGGCCCAGGAGCGCAGTTCCGCCTTCCTCGAGTCCGACGCCGTCAGCGACGCGATCGACGACGCGCGTGACCGCGCGTCCCAGGTGGGCAAGGCCGGGGCCGCCCTGGCCGCCACCGGTGCCGAGGCCGGCCGCAAGGCGGGCAAGGACGCCGAGAAGGCCGCCAAGAAGAACAAGAAGAAGCTGAAGAAGAAGTACGGCAAGGACATCAAGGACGTGAAGAAGAAGGCCGGCAAGGCCAGCTCCTCCGCCCGCAAGTCCCTGGAGAGCGCCTGGGAGCAGGCCTCGGAGGCCGCCTCCGAGGTCGGCGAGACCGCCAGGAAGGAAGGCGCCAAGGGCAGGAAGCAGGCCTCCAAGCAGGCGAAGCAGGCCCGGAAGTTCGCGGAGAAGAACGTGAAGACCGCGAACAAGCAGCTTTCCCGTTCGCAGCGCAAGATCAAGAAGACCGCCGCGAAGAAGGCGGAGAAGGTCCGTGCGAAGGAGCTGAAGAAGGCCGCGAAGGCGAACAGGAAGAAGCACACCGGGCGTAACGTCCTGCTGCTCGCCATCATCGCCGCGGCCGTGGCGTTCGTCGCGCAGAAGGCCAAGGGCAGCGGCTCTGCGGCACCGGCGAAGACCCCGCGCACCACCGGCGCTCCGGCGACCGGTGCCGCCGCGAAGCCGAAGGCCGCTGCGGCCAAGGCCGAGGAGAAGGCCGAGGAGAAGGCCGACGAGGTCACGGAGGACGTCAAGGAGAAGGCGGCCGAGAAGGCCGACGAGGTGAAGGAAGAGGCCAAGGAGGCGAAGGAGAACAAGGAGGCGAAGAAGAACGCCCCTGCAGCCCCCGGCGCCCCGGGTGCTCCGGGTGCTCCCGGCGCCCCGAAGGCCGCCGACGACACCGAGGACGACGGCGGCAAGCACCGCCTCTGAGTCTCACACCGGCTGACCCCCGGACCGCCCTGGCGGTCCGGGGGTTTCCCCGTCTCCACGGGCAGGCTCAGTTGTTTCGTTCCGGAGCGAACACTCACGCAGTAAGGTGGCGTTCATGAACACCCCGGACACCACCAACGACCACGTCCTCGACCTGCTCATCGTCGGTGCGGGCATCGCCGGCATCGATCTCGCCCACCATGTCGTCTCGGAGTTCCCCGGCTGGAACTGGCGGATCGTCGACTCCAACGACGACCTCGGCGGCACATGGAACACCTTCACCTACCCGGGCATCCGGTCAGACTCGGACATGGCCAGCTTCGCGCTGCCCTACAGGCCGTGGCCGCACAAGGGCACCCTCGGCGACGGCCCGCACATCAGGGAGTACCTGCGTGACGCCGCCCGCGAGGACGGCTTCCTGCAGCGGATCCAGTTGGAGACGTGGGTCAAGCGGGTCAACTTCGTCACCTCCGGGGAGGACGCCGAGGCCCACGGCCCCCACTGGGAGGTCACCACGGTGCGTGCGTGGCGTCACGGCCCGGACGACCGTCCGGACGCACCCGCGGACGCCGGCGAGGAGACCGTCGTCCGCACCCGCCGTCTGCACATGGCGTGCGGCTACTACGACCACCGGGCCGGCTTCCAACCCCACTTCGACGGCGAGGAAGATTTCGGCGGGCAGCTGATCCACGCGCAGCAATGGCGTCCGGAGGAGCAGGGTGACGTCGCCGGCCGGCGGATCGTGATCATCGGGTCCGGGGCCACGGCGGTGACCCTGCTGCCGGCGCTGGCGGAGGACGGGGCGGACGTCACCATGCTGCAGCGCACCCCGACGTGGGTGGCGGCGTTACCGCGTTTCGACACCATCTCCACGATCTGGAAGACGCTGATCCCGAACAGGGCGGTCGCCCACAAGGTCGCCCGGGTCAACCACATCACCCGTGACATGGTGCAGTGGTACATCGCCAAGGGAGCGCCGTTCCTCTTCAGCGGTTTCCTCCACGCGCTGCAGTTGCGGTGGCTGTCTCCCTCACAGATCAGGCGCGACTTCACCCCGCCCTACAAGCCCTGGGACCAGCGGGTGTGCAAGGCCCCCGGGGGCGACATCTTCGCCGCGATCCGGGACCTGGGGGCGAAGGTGGTGACCGGGACGATCGACCGCCTGGTCCCGGAGGGGATCCGGTTGACCGACGGGACGGTGCTGGAGGCGGACACCGTGATCGCGGCGACGGGCCTGCAGCTGCAGCTCTTCGGTGGTGCGGAGGTCGAGGTCGACGGGCGGGAGGTCGACCCGTCGAAGACGGTGGCCTACCGCGGGGTGCTGGTGTCGGGGTTGCCGAACCTGAGCTTCACCGTGGGCTACCTGAACCAGTCGTGGACCACCCGGGCGGATCTCACGGCCCGGTACATGGTCCGGCTGTGGCACCACATGGTCAACCGGGGCGAGTCCGTCGCCGCCCCGGTGTTCCCGGGTGAGGACGTGGAGCGTCGGCCGCTGCTGGAGTTCGAGGCGGGCTACATCAGGCGTTCGGAGCACATCACGCCCAGGCAGGGCGACCGGTCTCCGTGGTTGTACCGCCAGGACTACCTGCGGGAGTGGCCGGAGCTGGCCCGCGGTGACCTCACTGCGGAGATGGCGTTCGACGACGCCGCAGTGGACGTCGCACGCGCACTTCCTGAGGTGGCCGGACACTCTGCAGGTGTGCCGAGCAGGTGATCCCCACGGAGGCGGCGATGACCAGCACGATGGTCACTCCGCGCATCGCCGTCATCTCCTGGTCGAGCAGGATGAAGCCCGCCAGCGCGGCGAAGGCCGGTTCCAGGCTGATCAGGACGCTGAACACGGCGGCCGGCAGGCGCCGCAGTGCCGCCAGTTCCAGCGAGTAGGGGATCACGGAGGCCAGCAGGGCGGTGACCACGGCGGGGACCAGCAGCCAGGGGTCGGCGGTGACGCCGTCGACGGCGGTGCGTCCGACGGGCGCGAGCATGAGTCCGCCGAGCAGCATGGCCACGGCGAGTCCGCCGGTGCCTGCGATGCGGCGTCCCACGGCGGCGGAGCCGACGATGTAGCCGACCCAGAACACCCCGGCGACCAGTGCGAGCAGCATGCCGACCGGGTCGAGTGCGGCGTCGGACAGTGCCTCGAGTCCGAGGACGGCCATGCCGGCGGCGGCGAGACCGACCCAGACCAGGTCACCGCGGCGGCGTGAGGTCAGTCCGGCGTAGACGAGCGGTCCGATGAACTCGATGGCCACGGCCGCGCTCATCGGGATGCGGTCCAGCGAGGCGTAGAAGAACCCGTTCATCGCGGCCATCATCACGGCGAAGAAGACCACGGCGCGCCAGTCGCCGCGGGACCAGGAGCGCAGTGCGGGGCGGGCGACGAACAGCAGGAGCGTACCGGCGATGCTCAGCCGCAGGAAGGTGACGCCCCAGGTGCCGAGGGAGTCGAAGAGGCCGACGGCCGTCGCCGCGCCGAACTGCAGGGATGCGCAGGACGCGAGGACAAGGGCGGAGGAACGGGTGATGCTCATGCCACTCATTGTGGGGCCTACGCCATTGGTTCGTCTATCTCAGGAATATGAACGATAATGGTGAACTGTGCTGAACATTCACCGTCTCACCCTGTTGCGCGAGGTGCACCAGCGCGGCACGCTGGCCGCCATCGCCCGCGAGCTGCACTACTCCCCGTCCGCGGTGTCCCACCAGCTCAGCCAGCTGGAGCGGGAGGCCGGGGTCCCGCTGCTGGAGACGGTGGGGCGCGGGGTGCGCCTCACCGAGGCCGCCCGGCGGCTGGTGGCGCGCACGGACGAGGTGCTGACGATCCTCGACACCGCCGAGGCCGAGTTGGCCTCGTCACGTCCCGGGGCGGAGGGCACCCTGCGGGTCACCAGTTTCCAGTCCGCCCTGGCGACGATTCTGCCCACGGCCCTGACGATGCTGGAGAAACGTCATCCGGAGCTGAATGTGGAGGTCTACCACCGGGAGGTCGGCGAGGCCTTCGAGGGACTGGCGGCGCACTCCTACGACGTGGTCATCGGTGACGAGTTCCCCGGTCAGCCGGAGCCGGTCCGCACCGGGCTGCACCGGGAGGAACTCTTCGCCGACCCGATGCTGCTGGTCCTGCCGGCCACGGGGCGGTGGGCGGTGCCGGCCGAGGAGTTGGACGGCCTGGCGGACCTCGCCGACGCACCGTGGATCCTGGAGCCGGCGTCGATGCCGCAGGGCCGGTGGGAGCGGACCGTCCTGCGGGAGGCCGGGGTGGAGCCGCGGGTGAAGTGTGAGACCACCGACCCGATCCTGCGGGCGCACATGGCCCGGACGGGTCACGGGGTCACGGTGATCCCGGCGATGCTGGCCGGACCGCACCTGGACCACACCCAGGCGTTGGCGATGCCGGGGTCGCCGCACCGGCAGTTGTTCACCGCGGTGCGTGACGGTTACGCCGGCCATCCCGGGGTGCGCGCTTTCCGTACCGCGCTGGGGGCGGCCGCCCGGCGTGAGTCGCCGGACACTCCGGAGACGCTCTGAGATGTTTCATGTGAAACCATGGAGGCATGACGGACACCCCGATCTCATGGACCGACCTCTCCCCCACCCCTGACCTCGGACTGGTGGTGCTCGACATGGACGGCACCCTGCTCCGGCCGGACGGCACCGTGCCCGAGGGGTTCTGGGATCTGCTTCCCGTGATGCAGGACCGCGGCATCGTGGTGGTGCCCGCGTCCGGACGCCAGCACGCCACACTGCGCGACATGTTCGGCGACCACGGGATCCGTACCTACCTCGCGGAGAACGGCACCGTGGTGGTGCACGACGACGAGGTCGTGGCCACCTCTCCCCTGGCCGACGACACGGTGCAGCAGTGCATCGCCGCCGTCCGCGGGACGGACCGGCGGCTCGGTGTGGTGGTCTGTACCCCGGAGACCGCCTACGTGGAGAGCACGGACCGGGAGTTCCTCGACGAGGCCGCGAAGTACTACCACTCGCTGGCGCAGATCGACGACCTCACCAAGGTGGACGCCCCGGTGGTGAAGGTGGCGGTCTTCGCCTTCGGTTCCGCCGAGGACGCCGCCCCGGACCTGTTCAACGGTGAGGACGCCGCCGCCCCCGAGGTGGAGGAGGACAACGCGGTGGTCATCTCCGGGGCGAACTGGATCGACATCATGCGTACGGACGCCAACAAGGGCGCCGCCCTGCGTGACCTGCAGGAGGAACTGGGAATCTCCCGTGCCGACACCGCCGTGTTCGGCGACTACCTCAACGACCTGGAGATGATCGGCGAGGGCGACATGTCCTTCGCCATGGCCAACGCCCACCCCGGCATCACCGCCGCGGCGAACTACACCGCCCCGGCCAACTCGGAGGACGGCGTAGTGCAGGTACTCCGACGCCTGCTGGGTGTGTGACGGCCGCGTCGCACATGAGCGCCCCCTGTGCTCAGTGATCCCTCACGACGACCCCGCACGTCCGGCCTCCCGCGTGCGCCAGAGCCGTAGTGCGTACGTCGCGCTCACCCAGACGTTCAGTACGCCGACACCGACCAGCGCGATGAAGAGCACCGTGTTGTCCACGACGAACAACGCCATGAGGCCGACGACGGTGGCGCTCAGCGCCCCGACCAGCGACCACGCCTCAGCGCACCTCCGGTCCCGGGGATGCTGTGACGCCCCCGCCGACCGGGACCGCCACTGGCTGAACAGGCTGAACCCGGTCAGCACCACCAGCAGCAGCATGAAGAGAACAGTTCCCACGGCGACATCTCCTCCAGCGGCTCCACAAGAAGCGGGCCATATGTTCCTGAGTTTTCTCAGTACTCGATTCTGCTTCTATCAGTCTACATCAACGGTGCGGGATGCTGCACACGTGAATCCCCCGCGCCCCGACCCACCACCACACAACCCGCATCCGGACTGGTAGACATGGCGGAAGAGACCATTTCAGACGTGGAGAGAGAACACCCATGACACGACACCGCGCCGTCGCCGCCTCCCTGGCGGCCGTCCTCGCCCTCGGAACCGTCGCCGCCTGCGGTGACGACGACAGCACCGCCGAGCCCAGCTTCACCGAGAACACCGACGTCACCGAGACCGTGACCACCGACGCCACGGAGACAGAGTCGGAGGCGTCAGAGACCTCGGAGACCACCGAGACGCCCGAGGGGCACGTCGCCGTGTCCGCCTCCGGCGGCGGTCCGATCGCACTGACCACGCAGGACGCACCGGACGGCGAGTCCTACGGCACGTCCGGCAGGCTTGTCGTGGGCCCCGGCTCCTGCTTCGCGCTCAAGGAGTTCGGCAACCGCGGCGGCGACAACACCCCGCGTCCGCTCATCCTGCCGGTGGACTCCGAGTTCGTCACCCAGGGCGGCCGCCCGTCGGTCACGCTGCCGGGGAAGGACACCGTCCACGTCGGCGAGACGATGGACGTCGAGGTCGTGTCCAAGCAGCTCAACGAGCTCGACGGCCTGCCGGACGCCTGTGCCCGCGGTGCGTCCCGGTCCGGTCTCGTGGTGAACTGACCCCCGGGGACCATAAACAACAGAAACTTATGCCAGAGTGTGAGTCATGACACTCGCACCCTGGGTCCGGATCGCGTCGGCGATGTTCGCCGTCTCCTACGGCGCGAACCTCTTCGCCCCCCTGCTGCCCGTGATGCGCGAGGTGCACGGCCTCGGCCAGGCGCCGGTGAACCTCATCCTCGCCGTCTACGTCCTGGGCCTCATCCCCGCCCTCACGGTCGGCGGTCCCCTGTCCGACCGGCGGGGGCGACGCGCCGTCGTCCGTCCCGCCCTGCTGTTCTCCGCGGCCGGCACACTGGTGACGCTCACCGCCCACCTCGGCGTGGGCTCCGCCTGGGGGCCCGTCCTGCTCAGCGCGGGGCGCATGCTCACCGGCGTGGCGGTGGGCCTCGTCCTCGCCGCCGGGGCCTCGTGGCTCAAGGAGATCACCGTCGGTGACGAGGGTGCCGCCGCCCGGCGCGCCACCGCCGCCACCTCCGCCGGGTTCGGGATGGGCCCCCTGGTCAGTGGACCGGTGGCGGAGTGGCTGCCGGGGCCGGACGTGACCCCGCTGCTCCTGCACCTGGCCATGACCGTCGTCCTGGTGCCGCTGGTGTGGGTCACCCCGGAGGCGGGACGCCGCTCCCCCTCCCGCCTGCGGTTCCCTCCCTCGGCGCGCAGCCCCCGGTTCCTGTTCACGGTGGCGTTGTGGGCGCCCTGGGCGTTCGGCCTGGCGACGACCTCCTTCGCAGTCCTCCCTCCGCTGGTGACAGCGGGGGTGTCGGCGCCGGTGGCGTACACGGGTCTCATCGCCGGGGTCGCGATGCTGACCGGCACATTCGTGCAGCCCTGGGCGGGGAGGCTGCCGGCGTCGGCGCGCATCACACCGCCGGTGTACGCGCTGTGCACGGCGGCGCTCGGCATGGGTGCGGCGGTCGTGGTGGTCACCACCCAGGCGGTGTGGTTCCTGGTGCCCACGGCGATGGTGCTGGGCACTGCCTACGGCATCATGATGGTCTCCGGCCTGCGGGAGGTGCAGCGTATCGCCGCACCGGAGGAGCTCGGGACGCTCACCGCGGTGTTCTACGCACTGACCTACCTGGGGTTCTTCGTCCCCTTCGTCATCGCCCTGGTGGCGCCGGTGGTCGGGTACGTCACCGTGTTCGTCGTCGGTGCGGTGGTGTGCCTGTTGTCCGCGGTCGTGACCTCCCGTCACAGCCACCCGTTCTGATCGGCGAGGGTCACCGCCTCGAAGCGGTTGGACGCCCCGGTCTTGCCGATCACCGAGGACAGGTGGTTGCGCACCGTGCCCTGCGACAGGTGCAGTGCGGCGGCGATCTCGCGGACGCCGGCCCCGCCGCGGGCGGCGCGGCAGACCTCCACCTCCCGGTCGGTCAGGGGTGAGTCCGGGGTGAACAGCGACTCCTCCGCCAGGGCCGGGTCCACCACCCGCAGGCCCTGGTGGACGCGTCGCACGGCCTCGGCCAGCTGGGACGGCGGCGTGTCCTTGACCACGAAGCCGCTGACACCGGCGGCCAGGGCCTTGCGCAGGTAGCCGGGACGTCCGAAGGTGGTCACGATCACCGTCCGGCAGGTCGGCACGTCCTGCAGCGCCTCGGCCGCCTCGATCCCGGTCATGCCGGGCATCTCGATGTCGAGGAGGGCGACGTCCACCCGGTGTTCCCGTACCGCGTCGAGGACCTCGTCGCCCCGGCCGACGTCGGCGACGACCTCCAGGTCGTCCTCGGTGCCGAGCAGTGCCACGAGGGCCCCGCGGACCAGGTCCTGGTCGTCGGCGACCAGTACGCGGATCATGGTGTGCCTCCCGTCATCGAGACCGACAGCCGAGTGCCGCCGGCGGGTCCGTCGGTCACGGTCAGGGTGCCGCCGGCGTCCTCGACCCGGCGGTGCAGCCCGGTCAGCCCGTTGCCCCGGGTGCGGTCCCAGCCCACACCGTCGTCGATGACGTCCACACCGTCGGCGCTCATCCGCACCTCGCAGCGGCGTGCGCGGGAGTGGCGGACGACGTTCGTCACGCCCTCCCGCACGACCCAGGAGTACAGGTGCGCGTTGACGCCGGCCACGGAGACGTCGTCGGGCAGGACGGCGTGGATGCCGGCGGTGGTCAACGCCCGGCGCGCGGCCTCGACCTCCCCGGCGAGGTCGGGTGAGCGCATCCGGGTCACCGTGGAGCGCACCTCCGCCAGTGCGGTGCGGGACAGGCGGGTGATCTGCTCGAGTTCCTCCTTCGCCGCGGCGGGGTCGGTGTCCACCAGCCGTGACGCCAGTTCGGACTTCAGCGTCACCACGGTCAGCGAGTGCCCGAGCAGGTCGTGCACGTCCACGGCGATGGACTCCCGTTCCCGGGCGATGGCGAGTTCGTGCTCGAGGTGGGCCTTCTCCTCGTAGCGGCGGGTCACCAGGGCCACGGCGTACACCATCAGCGGGGAGGCGAGGGTCCCGCCGAGTGCTCCGGGCAGCGCCGCGGGGTCGGTGAGCTGGATCAGGGCGGTGCTCCCGAGGGCGAGTGCCAGCATGGCGGGGAGGCTGATGTACAGCGGCAGCGGGAAGGCCAGGACGGCGACGAAGAAGGGGACGAGGAACGCCGCGAGGCTGCCGATCACCGCGGCGGTGACCACCGCGACCAGGGCGAGCAGGGTGAACCAGAGGAGGTAGCGCCGCGGCATCGTCCACCCGCCCGGCCACTGGCCGACCATCCCGAAGGCGGTGGCGTAGACGGCGCTGAACACCAGGAGCAGGGCGACGCCGGCGACGGTGCGCACCGTGACCCCCTCGGTGGCCACCAGGACCACGGCGGGGACGGCGAGGACCACCAGCCAGACCGAGGCCATCAGGCTGGAGGCGCCGTCGAAGTTCTTCATCGCCGTCCCTTCTCCCGGTTGTGCAGTGCCAGGACAATGAGGATGAACACCGCCGACCAGGCCAGGAAGTTCACCACCGCCCACCATAGCGGGTCGTGCACCAGCCCCGGCTCGTACGAGACGGACTGGTAGCCCTGGGTCAGCGGTGAGCGTGCCAGGGAGGCCGGCCCGTACAGGGGGCTGAAGCGTCCGACGGTCATCATCGTCTCCGGCAGGGGCATGAAGAGGTTGCCGAGGAACGCCAGGACGACGATGCTCGTCCCCGCGATGCTCACGGAGGTCTCCGTCGGCCACATCTGCGACCACATCATCCCGTAGAAGCCGAAGGGGACCGCGCCGACGACGCACAGCAGGAACGACGCCGCCCACGCCGTGCCCGGCATCGACGCGCCGGTCAGCGCACCCACGGTGAACACCGCGGTCACCGGCAGGACGGAGCGGACGGTGATCCCCAGCAGGCGCGACGCCAGCAGTTGGCCGTGGGTCAGCGGGGTGAGCGCGAGCTGGCGTCCCCAGCCGGTGGTGCTCTCGACGACGATCTGGCCGGCGGCGGCGAGTGCACCGGTCACACCGGCGTAGAGGGCCATGCCGATCATGATGTAGGCGGAGACGTCGCCCTTCCCCACGGACTGGTCGCCGAACCCCATGGCCTGGCCGAAGACCAGGTAGAACAGGACAGGCAGGCCCATCGAGAAGAAGAGCATGGCACCATCGCGGTAGAGGCGGCGCAGGTCGTGGAGGGCGAAACGCAGGGTGGTGGTCATGGCTGTTCACTCCCGTGGTCGGTCAGCCGGATGAAGGTGTCTTCCAGGGTCTGTGCGGTGATCCGCAGGTTCGAGGCACCGCGGTCGAGCAGGTCGCGGGCCAGGGTGTCGGAGTCGGTGGTGGTCACGCTGTGGTGGCCGTCCAGGTCGTACTCCACGACGACGTCACCGTCGCGCAGCTCGGCCGGGGTGCCGTCGGCGATGACCGTCCCCCTGTCGAGCAGGACGATGCGTTGGGCGAAGTCCTGCGCCTCCTGCAGGTAGTGGGTGGCGAACAGGACGGTGACCCCGCGGTCCGCCTGCACCCGCATCGACTCCCAGAACCCGTGCCGGTTGGTCGGGTCCATGCCGGTGGTGGGTTCGTCGAGGATGAGCAGTCCGGGGTCGCCCAGCAGGGCGAGGGCGAATCGCAGCCGTTGCTGCTCGCCGCCGGAGCAGCGGCCCACCCGTTGCCGGCGCATGTCGGTGAGCTTGGCGTGCTCGAGCACCTCCGCCACGGGGCGGGGGTGTGTCAGCGTCGCGGCGATCATCTTCACGGTCGCCTCGACGGTCATGTCGGGCAGCAGTCCCCCGGTCTGCATCACCGCCCCGACGTGTTGGCCGGTGACGGCCTGCCGCGGTGTCCCCCCGAAGACCTCCACGGTGCCTGTGGTGGGTCTGGTCAGTCCGAGGACCAGGTCGATGAGCGTGGTTTTGCCCGCCCCGTTGGGGCCCAGCAGGGCCACGATCTCGCCCCGGTGCACGGTGAGGTCGACGCCGTCCAGGGCGGTGACCCTGCGGTCTCCGGCGCCCCGGAAGGTCTTGCCGAGCCGTCCTGCCTGTACTGCCGCTGTCGTGTCCATACCCCCAGCCAACAGCGGTCCCGGGGCCGGTACCCCGCCCCGGTGTCACGGTTGCGCCGTGACAGTTGTCACGGTGTCAGCCGGCGATGATCTTGTTGAACTGGCGGGAGACGGGCGCCGGGGAGAAGCGGGCGGCCAGACGCAGGGCCAGGTCGGGGAAGGACACGGAGTAGTCCTGACGCTGACGCTCGAACCAGTTCCTCGGGTGCACGGCCTTCCACACCGCGTCGGCGACGTCCTCGGTCCTGATCCGCACGCCGAGCCGCTTGGTGGAGGCCGCCTCGACGTCCGCCAGCTTGGTCTTGACCCACAGCGGCATGATGTTGACCACGCGGATCCTGTCCTTGCGCCACTCCAGGCTCATGGCCTGGGTGAAGCCGTGGACGTAGAACTTCGAGGCGGAGTACGGGGTGATGTGCGGCTGGCCGTAGATGCCCGACGCCGACCCCATGGTCACCATGTGCGAGCCCTTGGTCCTCTTCAGGTACGGGTACGCGGCGCGGGCACCGAAGGTGACACCGGTGCAGTTGATCTCGATCTGCTTGGCGATGAGGCCGGGGGCCTGCTCGGCGATGTCGAGGTCGCCGATGATGCCGGCGTTGTTGTCGAGGACGTCCAGCTTCCCGCCGGTGTGGGAGGTGAAGTCGGCCAGCGCCTGCTCCCAGGACGCGTAGTCCGTGACGTCGAGACGGCCGGTGATGATGTCGGGGTACTGCTCCTTGAGCAGTTCAAGGCCCTGCTCGTCGATGTCGTAGGCGCCGACGGTCCAGCCTGCGTCACGGAACTTCAGTGCCACTTCGCGGCCGATGCCGGCTGCGCCACCGGAGATGAAAATGCTTTTGTTTTCAGTCATGTAGTGCAACATACATCCCCGCCGCGCACCTGTCCGCTGATTTCTGTATTGAACACTACTTACCTGTAGGCGATGCCCCGGGCGTCGAGGATCTCCGCCAGCCGGGTCGGGTAGTCGGTGATGATCCCGTCGGCGGCCAGGAAGGCCTCCATGTCGTCGGTCTCGTTGACGGTCCACGGCACCACGCGGAATCCGGCGTCGTGGGCCCGGCCGACGAAGGCGGGGTCGACCGCCTGGAAGTGGGGGCTGAGCACCTCCACCCCCAGCTCCCGTGCGGCGGTGAGGACGTCGCCGTCGCCGTAGTCCACCGGCCCCAGGTAGGGCGAGTCCGGGGTCCAGGTGGTGTCGTCCCACAGGGCGACGAGCGGTACCTGCGGGGCGCGTTCGCGCACCAGCGGCAGGGAGGACCAGTCGAAGGACTGCACGGCGATGCGGTCGGTGGTGCCGGCCTCGTCGGCGGCGTCGAGTATCGCGTCGACGTACTGTGCAGCCGGTGCGGAACGTTCCGGCTGCTCCGCCTCGATCTTGGTCTCGATGTTGAAGTGCACCTGCGGGTCGCGGGCGGCGAGGTCGAAGACGTCGGCGAGTTGCAGCATCCGGTTGTCACCGGCGTGCTCCGCCTCCGGGTAGTCCGCCAGGGGCAGGTTGCAGTTCAGGGTCTGCAGCTGGTCCCAGGTGAGGTCGTGGACGTCCTCGCCCACGTACTCCCCGGTGCACTTGTCGGCCTGGACGGAGGCGTCGTGCCAGACCACGGGCACCCCGTCGCGCGACAGGTGGATGTCCAGTTCCAGGGTGGTCACCCCGAGGTCCAGGGCGTGGTCGAAGGCGGCGCGGGACTCCTCGGTGTGTTCGCCGCGTCCTCCCCGGTGCGCCTGCAGGTCGAAGGTGGACGGCAGGTTGTCGGTGGGAGAGACCTGCGGCGTCCCGGAACTGCCTGGAACGGAACTACCTGGAATGGAGCTGCCGGGCAGGTCGGCGGCCACGGCGGCCGGGGCCGCGGCGACCGCCAGTGTGACGAGGGCGGCGAGGGCGGTGAGGGCACGGGTGGTGAGGGACACTGTTCTCCTGGGACGTCGGTTCACGTGACGCCGATGACGGTAGTGCCCCGGCGCACGCTCCGCCGGGCGGACGGAGCGGTGTTCACCGGATGTTCGGACAGGTAACACCGAAACGTAGGAAACTAGTTTCCTATCGTGGTACACACGGGTATGGCCTTCTCACCACGACAGCTCCGCCGTTTCATGCAGCTCTGGCCGCCGTACCTCGGCGCCGGGGTGAAGATCAGGGAGTTCGCCGACGACGGTTCCCGCGTCGTCGTGACCCACCGTCCCGGGCGGTTGACGAAGAACGCCGTGGGTACGGCGTTCGGCGGCACCATCCTGTCCATGACCGACCCGTTCTACATGCTCGCCTCCATGTCTCGGCTGGGTGGCGGCTACAACGTGTGGGACATCCGGGCGGAGGTGGACTTCGTGAAACCCGGCCGCGGCACCATCACCGCCGACATGCGCATCGACGACGCCACCTACGAGCTCATCCGGGAACGCACCGCGGACGGTGCGAAGTACCTGCACTGGTTCGAGGTCGACGTCACCGACGAGGCCGGCGACACCGTCGCACGGGTCCGCCGGCAGGTCTACTACCGCAGGAAGCGCTAGACCCCCGGTCAGGCCCCCAGCCGCCACAGCGAGGTGACCTCGCGGGAACGCGCGACGTGCAGCGGGTCGTCGGCGTCCCGCACCTTCGGGTGCCGCGGTGCGGTGTCCTCGCGCCCGAGGATGCGCAGACCACCGTCGGCGATCCACCCCTCCAACTGCTCCCGCGTGCGCAGTCCCAGGTGTTCGGCGAGGTCGGAGAGCACCAGCCACCCCTCGCCGCCGTCGGTGAGGTGGTCGGCGAGCCCGGCGAGGTAGCGCCGCAGCGCGCCGGACCCGGCGTCGTAGATGCCCAGTTCCAGGTCAGAGGTCGGCGTGCCCGGCAGCCACGGCGGGTTGAACACCACCACGTCGGCGCGGTGGGCCTCCGGCCACAGGTCGGCCTCGACCACCCGGGCGTCGCACCCAAGTCGCTCCAGGTTGCGCCGGGCGCACTCCACCGCCCGCGGGCTGACGTCCGTCGCCGTCACCGACGCCCCGTGGCGTGCCAGGACGGCGGCGAGGACGCCGGTGCCCGTCCCGATCTCCAGGACTCCGCGCCCGGCGACCCGGTCGGCGTCACCGGCGAGCCCGGCGACCAGGCCGACGTACTCGCTGCGTGTCGGGGAGAAGACACCGTAGTCCGGGTACACGCGGTCGCCGAGTTCCTCGACCCACACGCCGCGCCGGTGCCACTGCCACGCCCCGAGCACGCCCTGCAGTTCGGTGAAGGGGACCGTCCGCGGCCCGGCGGTCCCGTAGGCGTGCCGGCACGCGTCGCGGACGTCCGGGGCCCGGCGCAGGTCCAGGGAGAGGTCCTCCCCCAGTTCGACGAGGACGCGGCCCAGGACGTCCGCCCGTTCGGCGCGTTCGGCGCGCTGCCGGAGGAACAGGGTCGCCGCGTCCTGCGGGGCCCGTGTTCTCCTCTTCCGCCCGGCCAGCCGGCGGTCGACGGCCTTGAGCAGCTGACGGCCGTTGTGGAAGTCCCCCGTCCAGAGCAGCGACCCTCCGGTGCGCAGGTGGCGCAGCGCCTGGTCGGCGGTGGTCGTGTCGTCCGCGATCTCGGTCATACCGGTGATTCTCCCACGTCCGGCGATATTCTCCGAGTGGAAAGTAACGGTACGTCACATTAGGGCGATGACATTGCCTAGACTGTTTCTGACTGTTTCACACCTGCGCAGACGACCCCTGACTGCGTTTCGAGAGGACGAACGACGTGACGACCCGCAAAGACACCCGTACATCCAGGCCCCGCCGCCGCTTCGCCCGGACCGTCCGCGCCGGTGCACTGGCGGTCGCCGGCGCACTGTCCGTGGGCCTCGGTGCCCTCGTCGGCGCACCGGCCGCCACCGCCGCACCTGCCGGCAACGTCGTCATCATGGGCGACTCCTACGCCGCGAACCCGGACCAGTACTACAACACGCTGCGCGGCATCGACGGCTTCGTGCCCGACAACTACCCCGTCACCGGCAACTGCCTGCAGGCTCCGAACAACTGGCCGCGCCTGATGCAGCAGCGCCACGGCCTCGCCGTGAACGACTGGTCCTGCTCCGGCATGACCTCGCACAGCGCCCTGGGCCGCATCGACCGCGCGGTGAACGCCGGCGACATCCACCGCGGCACCCGCACCGTGGTGCTGAACTACGGCATGAACAACTTCGGCCCCGGTGGCCGGGACAACGGCGCGGACTTCCTGAACCCCGGTGACGTGCGCAACCGCTACCTCTCCGACGTGCGTGCCGCCGCCGCCAAGGTGCGCGCCGCCGCCCCCGGCGCGAAGATCGTGATGGCCGGCCAGATGGCCATCACCTCGAACGGGATGTTCTGCTTCGCCAACGTCGTCCCGGACTTCCCCGCGGGCCTGCCGATCCCGGTGCTCGCCGACGTGGAGAAGTGGCTGCGCGGCAACCAGCAGGAGGCGGCCCGCCAGATCGGTGCGTCCTTCGTGGACCTGAAGACCGAGACCGCCGGCAACGCGACCTGCTCGCCCGACCGGAACCGCTACGTGGCCGGGATCCTGGACACCACCACCCCGAACTACAACATGATGATCCACCCGTCGCTGAAGGGCTCCACCTACATCGCCGACCGGATGTCCCGCGCCGTCTAGATGCGCCCCCTCCTCGAGGCACGACTGGTCGCACAACGGCTGCTCACCCCGGCGGACTCCGCCGTCGGTCTCCTCGAGGCCATGGGACCCGTGCAGGGCCAGGACCTGACGGGGGTGCTCAGCTCCCTCGCCCTGCGACTGCTGCCGGGCACGGACGTGCGCGGCGCCTTCACCGCCGGTGATCTCGTGCGCGGCTACCCGATGCGTTCCACCGTGTTCGCGGTGCCCGCCCGGGACGTCGGCTGGATCACCGAACTGTGCGCCGGCCGGCAGCGCCGCGAGTCCGCCCGCCGCTGGGAGAAGGAGGGGCTCAGCCCGGCGGAGGTGGCCCGGGCCCACGACGTCTTCCTCACCTCCCCCGGCCTGACCCGCAGCGCCCTCGGCGACCTGTGGGCCCGCCACGGCTTCCCGGACCACACCGGGTTCCGGTACCTGATGATCCGGGACATGATGCTGCACGGCACGGCGGTCTACGGACCGTTCGACGGTGCCGACCAGCTCATCGTTCCCGCACCGCAGGTCCCCTACACCGGGGACCGCTCCCCCGCCGCGGAACTGCTCCTGCGCTACCTCACCGGCCACGGCCCGGCGGACCTGAGGGACTTCGCGTGGTGGACGAAGCTGCCGCAGCGGACGGTGAAGGAGGCCTTCGCCGAGATCGCCGACGAGGTGGAGACCACCGACGGCCTGCACCACCGTCCGGGACTGTACGACGAGGTCGCGGCGGTGGGGCGTCGGGCGCACGGGACCTTCGCCCTGCCCGCCTTCGACGAGGTGATGCTGGGGTACCGTGACCGGTCGGTCTACCTGTCCCCCTCCCACCACGAGCAGGTGGCGCCGGGCAACCGCGGGGTGTTCCGCAGGACGGTGGTGCGCGGCGGGCGGTTCGTGGCCACCTGGTCGGCGGCGGGGGTGGAGCCGCTCGTCCCGTTGAGCGCCACCGCCGCGCGCGAGGTCACCCGCGCGGTGCGGAACTACCCGCGAGTCCCGTGATGAAGGTGTCGACCAGCCACTCCGCCTGACCGGGGGCGAAGCTCTCCGCCCGTTCCGGCATGGGGCGTGAGACCGCCGCCACCCCGAGGTGGAAGCGCCAGGCGGTCAGCCCGGGCTCCACGAACCCGCAGTCCGCGGCGAGGTCCAGGATGCCCCGGTAGGCGGCGAGGAACCGCCGGCGGAGTGGTTCGGTGTCGACCCACACCGGGCTGTCCACGGGGGTGACGGCGACGGTCTGCCCGGCGAGGGCGGCGAGTTTCAGGTCCGCGATCTCGTGGACGAAGCTGCGCCAGGTCCCCCAGGTCCCGTCCCAGCCGTCGGTGTAGCGGCGGATGATCGTCACGACACGCTCGGCGATGTCCTCGATCAGGCCGGTGACCAGGTCGTCGCGGGTGGGAAAGTGCCGGTAGAGGGTGCCGATGCCCACGCCGGCCTCCGCCGCGACGGTGCGCAGCGGCACGTCCGGCCCGTGGAGGGCGAACAGGTCCCAGGTGGCGGCGATCAGCGCCGCCCGTTTCTCCCGTGCGTCCGACCGCATCGGCATCTCCCCTTGCATCTCGGTAACCGGAGTATTACGCTCCACAAAAACGGAGCGATGTGTTCCGTTTGCCACGCTACCATGCAGGAGCCCCCCGTGAAGACCTCACTCACCCTCGGCGGCATCATCCTCGGCCTCACCGCCGCCGTCACCCTGATGCTGCTCTCCTTCCTCGCCCCGTCGATGAACTCCGGCCCCGACGGGATCCCCGTCGCCGTGTCCGCACCGGACCCGGTGGTCGCGAAACTCAGTGCGACGGCGGACGTCACCACCTACGACGACCCGTCGGACGCCCGGCAGGCCGTCCTCGACCGGGACGCCGTCGGCGCGGTCACCGTCGGCCCGGACGGGGCCACCGTCTACACCGCGTCCGGCGCCGGACAGCCGTACACCCAGGTCCTGACCGGGATCGCCGACGGGATGGACGCCACGGTCGAGGACGTCGCACCCACCACACAGGACGATCCGAACGCCGGCGGACTCAACGCCCTGGCGCTCCCCCTCGCGTTCGGGGGCATGGTGTCCGCCGCGGTGCTGTCGATGACGATGAAGGACCGCCGCCTGCTGCGCGTCCTCGGGTCGGCGGGGTTCTCCGTGGCGGCCGGCCTGGCCGTGGGTGCGGTCCTGCAGTTCGGTTTCGGCACGTTCGACGGGAACTACTGGGAGACGGCGGCCGTGCTCGCACTCGGCGTGGCCGGGACGTCACTGTTCGTGCTCGGCCTGGAGGCGCTGCTCGGCGTCCCCGGTCTGGCCGTAGGTGCCGTGCTGACGCTCTTCGTGTCCAACCCCCTGTCCGGCATCGCCACCGGGTGGCAGTGGCTGCCGTCCCCCTGGGGTGCCGTCGGCCAGTACATGCCGATCGGCGCCGCCGGGAACGCCACCAGGTCGGTGGCGTTCTTCGACGGCGCCGGAATGGCCCACTCCGTGTGGGTCCTGGTCGCCTGGGTGGCGGTCGGCGTGGCCTTGGTCGGCGCCTCAGCGCTGAGGGGCCGACGCGGCGCCTGATCAGTTGGCGGCGGCCTCTGCCCCGTCGGCGCCCTGCAGGACGGATGAGCCGGCGCTGCTCAGGTCGATGGCCGAGGAACCGAGCTCCAGGGCGGAGGAACCGATGCCGACCGGGTTGCCGGTGGCGACCGACGAGCCGAGGCCGATGAGCGAGGACAGGAGGTTGACGAGGGGTTCGAGGAGGGCATCCATGGTGGACCTTTCGTGGGAGGGGTGCCAGCGGTCGCTGTACGGCCACTACTTTAGGCAACCCTTCCCCCGCCGCAACAGGAACGCCGCGGCTACCCCCGGTCAGCTCCCGGAGATGACGTCCGAGCCGGCGCCGCTGAGTTCGATGCTGGCCGAGCCGAGATCCAGGACACCGGAACCGACGGCGAGCGAACCGTCCCCGGAGAGGATCGACGAGCCGAGCTCCAGGGCGGAGGAGCCGACCCCGACGAGTGACTCGATGAGTGCGATGAGAGATTCCATGCTGTTCCTTCCGTGGATGTGACTGCCTGTTGTCGCTGTGACGATGACCACAGTAGACGGATCTTTCACCGCACAAAGGGAAATACGCGGAACTGCTCATGGTGGATCTGTCATGTACAACGGGGCGTGAACGTCAACCCGCGATACACCAACGGAAGGCAGTTCCACCATGTCCACCATGAGATTCAACCTCAAGCGCACAGTGACCGTCATCGCCGCCGGGGGACTCGTCCTCGGCGCCGCGGCATGTGGTGACGACGACACGTCAGACACGGTGTCGGAGATGAGCACGGCCGCGGAGAGCGGCGCGGCCGAGGCGACTGACGCGGCCGACGCGGCCGACGGCTCTGACTCCGACTCCGGCTCCTCCGACACCGAACTCACCGAGGGCCTGCAGGCCGCCTACGACGAGGCCGGCGGCGAGCAGGGCGAATGGGGCGCCGTGAAGAGTGTCGAGAGCAGGGACGGCGCGACCCTGGCCACGTTCGAGCACGCCTGGGCCGTGGAGAACAGCGACGGCGACGTGGTCCCGCTCATCGGGAAGATCGGCGAGACCTGGGTCGACGACGGTGGCCTGGACAACGACATCGGCCTGCCCACCGCCCCGGAGACCGGGGACGCCATGCAGGGCTGGACCCAGGACTTCGAGAACGGCACGATCGCCTGGATGCAGGACGACCAGGGCACCTGGGACGCCGACGTCACGCAGTAGACCCTGGACTTCTCCCCGGCGGCGGCGGATACTGGTGGACGACGCAGGAGGTTGATCCACATGTTCACCACATCTGCCAGGGCCGTCCACCGCACGGTGGGGGTCGCCGCCGGAATGCTGCTGCTGGGCGCCGGGCTGGGCGCCTGCGGCGACACCGGAACCACCACCGCCCCGCCGGCACCGACGACCGCCGTACAGAACACCGACGCACAGAACACCGACGCACAGCCGACCGCCGACGCCCCCGCTCCGACGGGCACCCCCGCGGACACCTGCTCCGGCCTGACCGGGGCCGAGGCAGTCGAACGCTGGGCCGGGGACGTGCCCCCGAATGTCGAGAACTACCCGTGGAACCCCGCCGCGGCCGAGACCGACGGCTACGACCCCTGCGCGGACCTCTCCTGGATCATCCTCCCGATCGAGGGCGGCACGGCGTCCTCGCCGTACCAGATCATGCTCTTCCACGACGGCGACTACCTCGGTACCGCCACCTCCGACGCCTACGGTTTCCACCCCACGGTCTCCAGGGTCGATGACGCGACGATCTCTGTGACCTGGCACTGGCCTCGGGAGGGCGAACCGAATGCCGGGCCAACCGGAGAGTCCACGGCCCAGTTCACCTGGGACGCCCCCTCCGGCAGTGTCGCCATGACAGGCGAAGTCCCGCCCGTGTGACCTTCCCCCGCGGTCCGTGAACCGCACATTTGTGGAGCTATGGGGAATCGAACCCCAGACCTTCGCATTGCGAACGCGACGCTCTACCAACTGAGCTATAGCCCCGTACGTCTCCGGTGGAGACGACACAGAAGATCGTACACCCGGCCTCCGCGAGGTGCATAACCGCACCTCACTGCAGGTCCACACCGGCCACGTAACCGTCCCGGCGCGGGTCCGCGGCACCGGCCACCCGGGGGTCCCGGACGCGGATCACGCTCAGGCCGGAGTCGTAGCGCCCCGGCTCCAGGTCGTGGCCCCAGTCCTCCAGCAGGTCACGCATCCTGGCCTGCTCCCGGCCGTCCTTCGCGGCGTACACGCTGTTGCGGTTGGTGGCGCCGACGTTCGGCAACGCCACCGCCTCCTCCGGGGTGAGGTCCCAGTCGATCATGCCGACCAGGGTCTTCACCACGTACGAGGGGATCTTGCGTCCCCCGGGGGACCCCAGTGCCATGAGCGGTTCGTCGCCTTCACCGAACACGAGGACCGGTGACATCGTGGTGCGCGGGTGGGCACCGACCTCCCTGTGGTTCGGTTCCCCGGCACGCGCCCGGGAGCTGAAGTTGTCCAGGGAATTGTTGAGGAAGTAGCCGTTCTCCCTCTCCCCGCTGCCGAAGCTGCGTTGCAGGGTGGTGGTGAGACTGGCCATGCTGCCGGCGGAATCGCGGACGGTGACCTGCGACGTCCCCTGGTCCTCACTGTCCTCGTAGCGGTGCGTCCGCCCGTGCAGGTCCTCCGGCGCGAGCCCGCGGAGGGTCTTCTTCTGGCGGATGCTGTCGGCGGCCGCGTCGAGGTGGTCCTCACCGGTGACGATCTCGTCGACGTAGTCCGGGGTCGCGTCGCCCATCCAGGTGTTGGCGTTGGTGAAGGCGATGCGCCCGGCCTCCATCATGAGGTGCTGGGCGGTCGCCCGGGCTGTGCCGTCCTCCGGGGTCAGCCGGGCCAGGTCGAGCCGGTCGAGGATGCCGAGAGTCTCCCCGACCACCATCATGCCGGTGGCCGTGGAGTGCGGACCGCACACCGAATGCCCCTGGTAGTCGACGCACAGCGGGTCGGACGGTTCGATGGGGTCGTCCGTGCCGTCGAGCCCGGCGAGGTGGTAGGCGTACTCGCGGTTGGTGAGGGTGTCCCCCGCCTCCGGGAGGTCGTCGAAGAGTTCGCTGCGGGCCTCCATCGCGTCGGCGAGGCGTGCGGTGACCTCGAATCCGTCGGAGGCCAGCGTCCGCGCCGGTGCGGTGAGCTCCTCCAGGGACTTCGTGCCGAAGCGTCCGCGCACCGAGTCCATCAGCCGGTCGGTCTGCGGCACGCCGACGGACCCCTCCGGGTCGTCCGGCGCGTACACCGTGCCGTCGAAGCTCGCCGTGGTGCCCGTCTGCGCGTCGTGGTAGACGAGGAGACCTCCGCCGCCCGGGCCGGAGTACTGCGGTTCGGTGAGGCCGAGGACGTACTGCGCGGCGACGACGGCGTCGGCCGCCGTCCCCCCGTCGGCGAGGACACCGCACGCCGCCTCCGTCGCCGCCGGGTCGGGCGTGGACACCATGCCTCCCCGCACGGACCCGCGCGCCTGCGTCCCGCCGTCCCGGCAGGAGTCGGACGGGGCCGTCGGCAACGGTTCAGGGGTGTCCACCGAACAGGACGTCACCGTGGCCAGGACCAGCACCCCGACAATCGCCCTGCGCCTCAGACCCACGCCATCACCGGGGCCGCGACGGCGGCACAACCTGCGAGGGGGACGCCGATACCGAGCGACGTGCGCTTCCAGCCGTACTGGACCACGTCGTTGGCGATGATGGCGGGGAGCACGCAGAACACCACGTTCTGCGGCCCGCCGAACCGGGCACCCCACATCGTCGCCGCGACGAGTTCCACCGCCGTGACCGTGACGAAGGAGAGCGCGCACAGGATCATGAACCGGTCCTTGCCGAACAGCGGCACCCTCCGCGCGTACGGGAGGTACACGGCGAGGACGAGGAGTGTGCCGAGGGTGAGGACCGCGATGTAGGCCGGTGAGGTCATCGCCACGACGATCACGCCGGCGGTGACGTACCCGCCGGTGCGCAGCTTGCGCGACCGGACGGTACCCTCCTGGACCAGCAGGGCGAGGATCACCGAGAGGGCGCTCATCAGGAAGAGCATCGGGAGCGGTTCGACGTCCGACGAGGTCAGCGTGTCCGCCAGGGACAGCGGGAACACCGTGGATGTCAGCAGCGTGACGGCCAGGCCGACGGCGCCGGTGACCGGCACCATCCACGCCAGCGGCACGACGGTGCGCACCACACCCTGCTTGATCAGGGAGTTGCAGAGCATGCCGGGGACGATCACGCCGACGAGGAGCAGCCCGTCGTCCGGCGCGCCGCCCATCACCCACGAGGTGACCGCCAGCCAGAGTGCGCCGCAGGCCACGCCGACGGCCAGTCCGATGGCGAAGATCTGCCGCGGCCGGGGCAGGAACACCCTGAGGACCACGAACCGGATGAGGACGTACCCCACCATCGCCGCCAGCAGCGTCGCCAGGACGTTGAGCGGCATGTACAGCGACGACGCCAGGTAGCCGACCGCCAGTGACCCGCCGATGGAGATCTGCCGGCGACGGAAGTACAGGTAGCTGACCACGAGGCCGGTGAGGAAGGTGACGTGGACGAGGTCCGTGAGGAACCCGTACGACCCGATGAACTGGTAGGTCACGCCGCAACCGCCTCGAGGTTCTCCGCGGCCAGGGCGCCGACGTAGCGCTCCATGGCGGTGACGTGGTCGGTGTGGATGTTCACCATGCCGAAGATGGCGACGTCCTCCCCCTCGAACCCGGCCCGTGCGCGTGTGACGAGGTCACGTCCGTCGACGCCCTGTTCGCCGTCCAGGTCGCTGGTGGTGACGATCATGCCGTCGTCCACCCCGGCGTTGAGCAGCTTCTGCCGGACGGCGTCCTGGATCTCCCCGTAGAGCACCACGCGGTCGATGTCGGAGGCCAGGTCCTGTGCGACGAGGTCGACGAACATGGCGGCACGGTCGGTGCGGTCGGCGCGGTTGTTCAGGGCCACGACCTTGCGGCAGGACGGGAGGTCCTCGTCGACCACGTCGTGGAAGACGCGGGTGGTGGACTCCCAGTCGTTGACGGCGAACATGGGCACCCAGTAGAACGGGCCGTCCTGCACGTCCCGGACGTGGGCGATGCGGGTGGTGCCGGGGTCCGGTGCCGCAGCGAGCATGCCGCGTGCCGCGGTCTCGGCGCTGATGCCCAGTGCCTCGGCGACGGCGAGCACGACCGCCACGTTCTCCTCGAACTGGCGGTAGTCGAACTCGGTGCACAGGGAGCGTGAGAGCTCGGACTCCTGCGCCACGATCAGCCGTGAGTTCCGGGCCTCGCAGTGCCGGCGGATGATCCTGACCAGCTTCGGGTCACGTTCACCGGTGATGACCAGGCCGTTCTGCGGGACGGTGGTGCACAGGGAGGCGGCGATCTCCTCCAGGGTGTCCCCCATGTCCTCCTGGTGGTCCAGGCGCACGTTGGTGAGCACGGTGATCGGCGAGCGCAGGATCACGTCCTGGCACAGCGCCTGGTACTTCGGCTTCACCGCCATGCACTCGACGACGAGGGCCTCGGTGCCGTCGAGCCACTCGGCGAGGAACCGGTACTGCTCGTTGATGTTCGCCGGTCCGGTCCTGCGGATCGGGTGCTCGCCGCCGTCACTGTCGATGACGCAGGCGAAGGTCCCCGTCGTCTTGGCGACGGTGGTCTTCCCCGCCTCGCGGAGAACACCGCCGATCATCCTCGTGACCGTGGACTTCCCTCTGATTCCGTTGACGTGGACGTTGATGTCCAGGTTCTCCATCCGGCGGCTGTGCCGGACTTCCTTGCGGTGGAAGGTCGCCATTCCTGCGGCTGCGGCCGCCGCGGAAAGGGACAGGAAAGAGAGCATGGGTGGGACTCCTTCTGAGGGCATGCATAGCCCGGGTCAACGATTATGTCGATCAACGCTCCAGGTAGGAGCGTTTCCGTTGGGTTACGCTAACCTACCTTGACTCGCATTGCCAGCCCAGAAGTCCATTTTCTTCAAAGTTGTTACGAAGTTACCGCACAGTTCACCTTCACGTTTTGTTCATACGGGAACATGCTTCCCCCGGGAAGTGAGTCAACTGGCCCGTGCCGCCCCGTCCGCACGGTCGTCCGCCTCCGCACGCACCACACCGTCCTCCACGGTGACCACGCTGAGCGCACTGTCCCTGCCCCCGCCGTCCCCCTCGACGTAGGTGGCGTCGCGTCCCGTGGCACCGTAGTTGTCGGCGTCGACGGCCTGCCGCGCGGTCAGCCCGCGGTCCAGGATGCCGACGAGGGTCTTGACCACGTAGGACGGGATCGACCCGCCGCCCGGGCTCCCCACCGCCAGCACGGGTGAACCGTCCCGCATCACGATCACCGGGCTCATCGCCGTCTTCGGCCGCACCCCCACCTCACGCTGGTTCGTGGCCTTCGACGACGAACTGAAGTTCTCCAGCGAGTTGTTGAGGAAGTAACCGTCGACCACCTCGCCGGACCCGAAGTGCTGGTGGAGGGTACTGGTCACGCTCGCGACACTGCCGGCGGCGTCCCGCACGGTGATCTGGGAGGTGCCCTCCTCCGCGTTAGGCAGGTACGTGCCGGAGTGGCCGCGCAGCGGGGACGGTTCGATCGTCCCGAGGGTGGAGTCCGGGTCGATGCGCCTGCCCTGCGCCGCCAGGTGACCGGGGTCGGTGACCAACGAGTCCACGTACGCCTCGGAGAGGTCCGGGTCGACCTCCGGGTCCTGCATCCACGTGTTCCCGTTCGCCAACGCGAGCCGCTCCGCCTCAGTGACCACGTGGTCGTCCAGGGACTCCAGCCCCTCCAGGATGCCGAGGGTCTCCCCGACCACCATCGTGCCGGTGCCCGTGGACCCGGAACCGCACACCTCATGGTCCCGGAAACCGGTGCACAACGGCTCCTCGGGACGGAGACCACCGGGACCACCGGAGGCGGTGAAGGTGTCCAGGTACTCCGCGTAGCGCGGGTTGGTCAACGTGTCACCCTTCTGCGGAAGGCCCCCGGACGCGACCTCCGGCCACGGGACGTCGCTGATCACGTCGTGACGCCGCTTCACCGCCCCCGCCAGCCGCGGACTCGTCCTGAAACCCTCCGTGGCCAGCTCAGACGCCGGTTCCAGCAGGTCACCGAACGCCTTCTCCCCGTACTTCTCCTGCAGCGACACCATCAGCCGCGGGGTCTGCGGCACCCCGGTCACGGTGGTGCCGTCCTCCGGCGCCGGGACGGTGGCGTTCCAGGTGGTCACCTCGTCGCTGTCCGCGTCGTAGTAGACCGCCACCGCGCCGCCCCCGGGGCCCGACGACTGCGGCTCGGTCAGCCCCAGGGTGAACTGCGCGGCCGCGACGGCGTCCGCGGCGGTCCCCCCGTCGAGGAGGACCCGGCAGGCCACGTCGGACGCGTAGGGGTCCGGCGTCGCGACCGCCACGTCCGTCCCCTTCGCGGACAGTGATCCCGAGCAGGACGACGCCTGGGCCGCCTGGCTGGCTGTCGCCGCACAGGAGGACAGCACACCGGACGCCACGAGGACAGTGAGCGTGATTCGGAGGCTTTTCACACCGAGAACCCTAACCCAGGACGGACGCCCGTAGAACCCGTACGCCGAAAACCCCCGCACCTGGGGTGCGGGGGTTTTCTTCAGTGGAGCTGAGGGGAATCGAACCCCTGACCTTCTGCTTGCAAAGCAGATGCTCTACCAATTGAGCTACAGCCCCGAGGGGTCTTACTGGTGGGCCTAGGAGGACTTGAACCTCCGACCTCTTCGTTATCAGCGAAGCGCTCTAACCGCCTGAGCTATAGGCCCTCGAACGAGACAGAACTTTACCCACCCGGCACTGAACATACAAACTGACAGGTCAGGACTCGTTTTCGGTGGGCTCAGCCTCCTGCACCCGCTCCGGGTCGATGGTCACGCTCAGGCCGCCGACCAGCCCCGTCGCGGCGTTGTAGAGCACCGCCATCACCGGGGCGAAGAGGGTCACGACGATGAACTCCAGCAGCCCGACACCCAGCGCGACACCGAAGTACAGCCCCGCGGAGAGGCTGTCGGCGCCGATGAGGTCGGCCAGCAGGTTGTTCATCCGGTCCCACACCCCGGCCAACCCCAGGAAGATGTAGATCAGGGCTGCGGCGACCATCCAGGCGGCGAAGACGCAGGCGCTGAGGATCGCGCCGATCTTCAGCGCGCTCAGCGGCGCGACCTCCCGGACCGAGGCCCTCATGAATGCTCCGCCGTCTGGTTGACCGCTTCCTCACCCTCGTCCTCGACGTTGCGGTCCACGGCGAGCAGCTCGACGCCCTTGGCCAGGTCGACCAGGCGGACACCCATGGTGGCGCGCGAGGAGCTGCGGATCTGCTTCACCGGGGTGCGGATGACCCCGCCGGCGGAGGTGATGGCGAAGACCTCGTCGTCCAGGCCCACGGTCACCGCACCGATGAGCTTGCCGCGCTTGGGGTCGTACTTGAAGGTCATCACACCCAGCGTCCCGCGTCCCTTGACGGGGTACTCCTCCACCGCGGTGCGCTTGCCGTAGCCGCCGGAGGTGGCGACCAGGAGGTAGGAGTTGTCGTCGGCGACGGTGAGCGCCAGGAGCTGGTCGTCGCCCTTGAAACGCATGCCCTTCACGCCGGCGGTGGCGCGGCCCATGGGCCGCAGCGTGTCGTCGTCGGCGGTGAAGCGCAGCGCCTGGCCTTCCTCGGAGACCAGCAGCAGGTCGTCGTCCCCGGTGCACAGGCGTGCGCCGATGAGCTTGTCGCCCTCGTTGAGGTTGATGGCGATCAGGCCACCGGAGCGCGCGGTGTCGTAGTCGGTCAGGTGGGACTTCTTCACGCGGCCCTGCTGGGTGGCCAGCACCAGGTAGGGGGCGTCCTCGAAGGACTGGATCTGGATGACCTGCGCGATCTGCTCACCGGGCTGGAACTCCAGCAGGTTGGCCACGTGCTGGCCACGGGCAGTACGGCTCGCCTCCGGCAGTTCGTAGGCCTTGAGACGGTACACCCGTCCGTAGTTCGTGAAGAACATGATGATGTCGTGGGTGGAGCACACGAAGAAGTGCCGGACGATGTCGTCCTGCTTCAGCTCGGCCCCGCGCACACCCTTGCCGCCGCGGCGCTGCGAGCGGTAGGAGTCGACCTTGGTGCGCTTGGCGTAACCCGTCGAGGTGATCGTCACGACCACGTTCTCGCGGGCGATGAGGTCCTCCTCGGACACGTCGCCGGTGGCGCCGACGATCTCGGTGCGGCGCTCGTCGCCGAACTTCTCCACGATCTCGGCGAGCTCGTCGTGGACGATGCTGCGCTGACGCTCGGGGGACGCGAGGATGTCCTTGAGGTCCGCGATGGTCTCCTCGATCTCGGCGAGTTCGTCGATGATCTTCTGGCGCTCCAGGGCGGCCAGGCGGCGCAACTGCATCGCCAGGATCGCGTCCGCCTGGACGTCGTCGATGTCGAGCAGGTCGCGCAGGCCCTCACGGGCGATGTCGACGGTCTGGGAGCGACGGATCAGGGCGATGACCTCGTCCAACGCGTCGAGCGCCTTGACCAGGCCGCGCAGGATGTGGGCCCGCTTCTCCGCCTCGTCGAGCCGGTGCTGCGTCCGGCGGATGATGACCTCGATCTGGTGCTTCACGTAGTAGCGCAGCATCTGGTCGAGACGCAG
The DNA here is from genome assembly GCF_022712195.1 of Corynebacterium sp. Taxonomy (GTDB): domain Bacteria; phylum Actinomycetota; class Actinomycetes; order Mycobacteriales; family Mycobacteriaceae; genus Corynebacterium. The sequence continues at coordinate 44,248 of NZ_JALAGY010000018.1, forward strand.
GGTGCGGGGCACCCCCTCGACGATGGACAGCATGTTCGCGCCGAAACTGGTCTGCAGCTGCGAGTGCTTGTACAGGTTGTTCAGCACCACGCGCGGCACCGCGTCGCGCTTCAGGGTCACGACGATGCGCATGCCGACACGGTCGGACGACTCGTCGTCGATCCGGGCGATGCCCGCGATCTTCCCGTCCCGCACCTGCTCGGCGATCGAGGCGACCAGGTTGTCCGGGTTGACCTGGTACGGCAGCTCGGTGATGACGATGATCTGCCGGTTGCCCTCCTCCTCGATGGAGGTCTTGCCGCGCATGCGGATGGAGCCGCGCCCGGTGGTGTAGGCGTCCTTGATGCCGGAGTCGCCGACGATCATGCCCGCCGTCGGGAAGTCCGGCCCCTTCACCCGTTCCATGCAGGCGTCCAGGGCGGTCTGCTCGTCCGCCTCCGGGTTCTCCAGCAGCCAGAAGACCGCCTCGGCCAGCTCGTTGAGGTTGTGCGGCGGGATGTTCGTCGCCATACCGACGGCGATGCCGCCGGAACCGTTCATCAGCAGGTTGGGGACGCGGGACGGCAGGACGTCCGGCTCGGTGGTCTTCCCGTCGTAGTTCGGGGAGAAGTCGACGGTGTTCTCGCGGATGTCGCGCACCATCTCCAGGGCCAGCGGCGTCAGCCGGCACTCGGTGTACCGCATGGCGGCAGGGCCGTCGTTCCCGCGGGAACCGAAGTTCCCCTGCCCGTCGACCAGCGGGTACCGCATCGACCAGGGTTGTGCCATACGTACGAGGGTGTCGTAGATGGCGGTGTCGCCGTGGGGGTGGTAGTTGCCCATCGTCTCGGCGACGGGCTTGGCGGACTTGACGTAGCTGCGGTCCGGGCGGAAACCGCTGTCGTACATCGCGTACAGGACGCGACGGTGGACGGGTTTCAGTCCGTCACGGACCTCGGGCAGCGCACGGCCCACGATGACGCTCATGGCGTAGTCGATGTAGCTGTTCCGCATCTCCTCATTGAGGTCAATGGGGGTGATGCGGTCGAACAGCGTCTCGCCGCCGCCGTAGTTGTCGTCGCTCACTTCGGTGCGATCCCTTCCAGAAGACTAGGTGTAGACCCGGTAATCTTACCACTTCACCGCCCATATCCGGGCCAGGTGCGTACGATGGGCGGGGACGTCGACCGCCGTAATGAAGGAAAGCCTGTCCATGCCCCGTCCCGCCCGGCCCGTCCACACCGCCACCGTGACCGGAACGTCACTGATCTCCCGTGACATGGTGCGGGTGACCCTCTCGTGCGAGTCACTCCCCTACTCCGGACTGCACCACACCGACCACTACGTGAAGCTCCTCTTCCCGCCGGCCGGCGCCACCTACACCTGGCCCTTCGACCCCGCGGCGGTCCGCGAGGAGCTGCCGCGCGACCAGTGGCCGGTGACCCGCACCTACACGCTGCGGTCCTGGGACGCCGACGCGCGGACGGTCGACATCGACTTCGTCTCGCACGGGGACTCGGGCCTCGCCGGCCCCTGGGCGGACGCCGCCCGGCCCGGTGACCAGATCGCCTTCATGGGCCCCGGCGGCGCCTGGCACCCGGAGGACGGGCACACGGTCTTCGCCGGCGACGAGGCCGCGGCACCGGCGATCATGGCGGGCATCGAGGCACTGCCGCCGGGGGCGACAGCGGAGGCGTGGATCGAGGTGGCCGACGCGGAGGCGCGGCTGCCCCACCCCGCGCACCCGGGGGCCACCGTCCACTGGGTGACGCGCGACGGGGCGACCCACGGCACGGAGCTCGTACGCGCGGTGACCGCGGCAGGCGTGCCCTCCGGGGACACCCGGTGGTTCATCCACGGGGTGGCGGAGATGATCCGCGACCTGCGGCGGTTCCTCTTCGTGGACAACGGCGTCCCGAAGTCGGAGGTGTCGATCTCCGGCTACTGGCGGCTCGGGATGGTCGAGGACGAGTGGCAGGCCAGCAAGCGGGAGTTCACCGAGGACATCGAGGCCAGCGAGGCTCAGGCAGCGGCGAAGAGGTAGTCGCGCTGCTCGGGGGCGATGTCACCGGTGCGGCGCCCGGAGACGCTCATCAGCGCCACGGTGTGCCGACCTGCGTCGAACTCCTGGTAGAGACGCGCCGTGAGGTGCACCGCAGCACCCTCGACGACACCTACTCCGCCCTCCGCGGTCAGGGACTGGGCGATGTTCGCGACGCCGATGGTCTGGAGCGGGTTCAGGACCGAGATCCCCAGCCTCGGGGCGGTGCGGAGTTCCTGCCAGGCGGGGTCGTCGGTGGGGATCCGGACGGAGACCAGGCCGGGGGCGAGACTCTCGTCGAAGTAGGAGTCGATGACCACACACATCATGCGACCGTTGACCTCTGCTGCCAGGACGGCCAGGGGAAGACGGGGTGCGGACGCGGTGTCCGTGTGTGCTGTGATCATGAGGACCAGTAGACCACTCTGTCTACGAATGCGCAAGGGGGTCGACGGCGGAATTCGACATCGCCCCTGGTGGGACCGTGAATATATTGTAGACAGAGCGGTCTGCATCATTGTCGGCCGCTCCCGGGCCGTAGCCGGACGGCAGGGACGGGGTCCATGACGCCGACTCAGCGTGGCGGGCGGGCGCAACGTCGCCCGGAGGTGGTTTCCGACGCGCCCTTCCGGGGGTGGGTCGAATATCATCACTGTGACGGTAGACCACTGCCCCGGCGGACGGTGGCCGACGGGGCCGCTCCCCACCCTCACACGTGACTGACCGAGGAGATCATCTCCGAGACGCGGCGGCGGAGCTCGACGATCTCGGGATTCGTCGAGAGTTCACGCAGACGAGCCTGGATGGTTTCACGTGGAACATCGGAGGTGACGTCGATCCGGAGAGAATGAGGGACCTCCACCACGTCCAGCACGCGACCGGGACGCGCAGCCATCACCACGACCCGGTGCCCCAGAAGGAGAGCCTCCTCCACGCTGTGCGTGACGAACACGATCGAAGGGAAGGACGTCGCCCAGACCCGGAGAAGCTCAGCCTGAAGTTGCTCACGGGTGAAAGGATCGAGGGCGCCGAACGGCTCGTCCATCAGGACATGCTCCGGACCCGCCGCGAGCACCCGGGCGATCTGCACACGTTGCTGCATCCCCCCGGAGAGCTCATGAGGATAACGTTCCGACGCCTCCGACAGACCGACCAGGCCGAGAAGCTCCTTCGCTCTCTCCGCCTTACCCTCTGAACCGGAGTACCGGTGGGACAGGTGCACGTTCTCCTCGACCGTGTACCAGGGGAACAACGTCGGCTGCTGGAAGACGACGCCGCGGTCCGTCCCCGGACTCCGGACCTCCTTCCCGTCCGCAGTCACACGTCCCGACGTCGGGCGGAGAAAGCCCGCCAACAGACGCAGCAGAGTCGACTTCCCGCACCCCGACGGCCCGACGAGACACACGATCTCCCCGTCCCGGACGTCCAGCGAGATATCGCGGAGCGCCTCCACCTCTCCCCCGTTCTGCGTCCGGTACACCTCACCGACACCCTCAAGAGCAATCATCGCCTGTCCTCCCACAAGTCAGTCCGTACCACGTCCGAATAGTCCTTCCGAGCTGTCGGTATGTCTCCCTGGTCCACCAGGAACTCCGCCGTCGAACGGAGAGCATCAGCGACATCACCGAGATACTCCACCTGCTCCGCACCCCTGATGAACTGCTGTCCGTCGACCTGAAGCCTGGCCGCCTCCTCGTCCATCCCGGACGCCGTGGCATTCACCGACACGAAGTCGTCCGAGTCCCCGGAGTCGTCCGCGACCCGTGCCTCGAGGTCCAGCCACGTACGTAGAAGGTCCGGGTTCTTTTCCATCCACGGGTTCGAGGCCAACGTCACGTTGTAGGTGGCGTGTCCGTGAGCGGCCTGCTCCTCGGAATCCGTGAGCACTGTTCCGGGAATGGCCCCGCCCATGCCGTCCTTCAGTTCCTGGAGCGTGGGATCCCAGACATACGCGGCGTCTATCCTGTCGGACTTCCACGCCGCCGGGAGCTTGTCCGGCGAGATGTTCGTGATCTCGACGTCCCGGCCCGGGTCGAGCCCGGCGTCGATGAGTGCATTGAGGAGCGAGTAGTGCGCCGTGGACGAGAACGGCACGGCGATACGGCTACCCTTGAGGTCCTTGATCTCCGTGGCGTCCTTGGCGACGAGCGCCTCCGTCGTCCCGATGACCGAGTTCGCCTGGACCACCGACACGTCCAGGTCCAACGGTGCGCTGAGCGCCTTCGTCGTCGGGGTCGAACCGAGTGCGGCGAGATCCACCGAGCCTGCGGCGAAGCCCTGGACGATGTCCTGCCCCGTCGGGTAACGCGTCCATTCGACCTTCGCCTTCGGCAGGCACGCCTCGGCGAGCCCCGTCGCCTGGGTGTACAGGTCGGTGGCCGGCCCGCCGAGGTAGGCGACACGGACCGTGCCCTCAGCCTCGGAGGGTTTCACGGGACACACCGCGTCCTCTCCCCTGTCCTTCCACTCACTGGCCGGCGGACCGACACAGCCGGCGACCGCCGTCAGGGTCAGCGCGGCGACCACCGCGCCGGTTCTCCGTAAAGTCACTGTTTCGTCCTCCAGGGTGAGAAGCGGGCCTCTACGGCCAGCATCAGTGTGTCGACGATCAACGCGGCGACGCCGATCACGATGATGCAGGCGATGGTGAGGGATGTGTCCAGTTGTGTTCCCGAGATGTAGGCCAGGCCGCCGATGCCCGGGATTCCGTCGTTCATCTCCGCGGCGACGATCGCCGACCAGCACAGGCCGGCGGCCACACGGGAGCCGCTGATGATCTCGGGTAGTGCCGCGGGGAGTTCGACAGTGCGGAAGACCTGCCGACGGCTTGCGCCGAGCGACGTCGCTGCCCGAATCCAGTCCTGCCGGACCCCGGTGACACCGAGCAGCGTCGCAACGGCGACTGTGGGAAAGGCGGCGAGGAACAGGAGGATGACCTTCGACTGGTCTCCGATCCCGAACCACACGATGAGCAGACCGATGTAGCCCAGTGGCGGAAGTGCGCGGAGGAAGGACAGGTACGGTTCGACGACACTCCGCGCCGTGGGGTTGGACCCCAGCCACCATCCGACCAGAACCCCGACGACGATGCCGGCGGACAGTCCGACGGCGATCCGTTGGAGGGTGGCGAGCAGGTGCTGCCAGAGGAAGTAGTCCTGGACTCCGCACTGTGTGCCGCAGAGGTTGGTCTCGACGAGCCTGCGTGCCACCTCCCCCGGTCCGGGAAGGAGCACCGGGTCGATTCCCGTGAAACGGGCGATCGCCCACCAGAGGGCGATCGCACCGGCGAAGACGAGTAGATGAAGGGGAAGTCTCCTGGTGTTCGTCATGCGGCGGCATTCATCACAGTGACGCCACGGGCCCGGAGTGCGGGGACGACCCCCTCCCCCACCCGGAATGTCTCCTCGAGATGCGGCACTCCGGAGAGGATCACGTGACCGACGCCGACGCGACGGTAGTCGTCGATCCGCTCAGCGACCTCGTCGTAGGACCCGACAAGAGCCGTGCCAGCCCCGCCGCGCACCAGACCGATGCCGGCCCAGAGGTTCGGGGCGATCTCCAGGGTACGGGCGTCCTGACCCCTGTCGAAGTCGGAGCCTGCACCGTGCAGTTCCGTCATGCGTCGTTGCCCCTCAGACTGGGAAGTGGCGAGCCCTTCCTGGGCGGCACGGACGCGCTCGGGGTCCAGGGAGTCGAGGAGTCGCTGCGCCTCACGCCATGCCTCGTCCGCCGTCGGTCGGGCGATCACGTGGAGACGCACCCCGTACTCCAGCTCACGTCCGTGGAACTCGGCCCGCCGACGCACCCGGCTGATCTTCTCCGCCACCTGCTCGGGTGGTTCACCCCAGGTAAGGTAGACGTCCGCACGTTTCGCCGCGACCTCGATCCCTTCGTCCGAGGACCCGCCGAGGAAGACCGGAGGGCTGACCGCCGGTCGACGCCGGAGCGCCGCCTCCTCGACACTGAGATGTTTCCCGTGAAACGTCAGCGGTTCCGGGGAGTTCCAGAGGTGGTCGGTGACGTGCAGCGTCTCGTCGGCGATCGCGTACCGCTCAGCCTTGGTGGTGAAGTCCCCGAAAGCCCTCTGTTCGGCGTCCTCTCCCCCGACCACCACGTTGAGCAGCAGCCTGTCGCCCGAGAGTTCCTGGTAGGTCAGTGCCTGGTGTGCCGTCAGCGTGGGCCCGATGAGTCCCGGTCGCAGAGCCACGAGGAACTTCAGCCTGGTCGTCGCCCCGAGCAGCGCCGCGGTGGTCACCCAGGCGTCCTGGCACCACCGACCCGTGGGGGTGAGCACCGACTCGAATCCGTTGTACTCCGCGGCGCGGGCGACCTGGGTAAGATAGTCGAGGTCAGCGGGCCTTTCACCGGATTCCGGGCCGGCACCGTGGCCTCCGCCGACGATCTCCCGCGAGTCACCGGAGGTGGGGAGGAACCAGTGCAGTGTGACGTTCTGTGAGTCTGTCATGACGGATGAGTAGACCATTCGGTCTGCCGTCGCCGCCAACATTTCGTTCGCGGTGAATCTATAGACCGATCGGTCTGTCTTTTCAGCGTGAACTGAATTATCCTGAACCCCATGACCACAGCCCGACTCTCCGCGACTGCGCACTTCACCGCACCCGTCACCGGACCTGCCCGGTGCCTGCACCAGATCCGCACCACCCCGGGGATCACCCGGGGCCGGCTGCACGAGGATCTCGGCATGTCGCAGCCCACCGTGACGCGGCACGTCAGTGCCCTCATCGACGCGGGCCTCGTGGAACAGGTCTCCCCCACCACCGCGGGCGGTGTGGGCCGCCCCGGCACCACGCTGCGCCCCGACGGCCGCGCCGTCACCGCCCTCGGCGCCCATGTCGGCCTGCGCAGTACCCAGCTCGTTGCCGTCGACGGTGCGGGCCGCCCCCTGCGCAAGCGCACGCTGCGGCTCCCTGTCGCCGACCTGACCCCCGGTGAGGCCATGGAGGCCGTCCAGCACGCTCTCTCGGCCCTCGGACGCGATCTCCCGTCACCCGTGGGCCTCGGGATCGCCTTCTCCGCCCACGTGGACTACGCCGGGCGCATCACCTCACCGTCCTACGGGTGGGAGGACGTCGACCCCGTCGCCTACCTCGACCCCGACCTCCCTGTCGCCGTCTCCACCGGTGTCAGTGCCATGGCCGGGTCCGAGCTGACCAGCTCACCCCTGTCCCTCGAACGCGACCCGCTGGCGTCCACGCTCTACGTGTACGCCCGTGAGCTGGTCGGCCACGCCTGGATCGTCGGCAACGCCGTCCACCAGCCGTACACCGGCTCCGCGCCCACCGCCTTCAACGAGATCGCCGGGTCCGGCAGCTTCTCCGGCGGTCACGGCCACCCCCTCGGATCCACCGCGGTCCTCGACGCGGCACGGCACCGCGGGCTGAACGTCTCCACGGTGCCGGACCTCGTCGGTCTCGCCGAGGTCAACCCGGTCGCGCGGGCGATCCTGGACGAGCGGGCGGAACTCCTGTCCCGGATCATCTCCCTGGCCGTCGACGTCGTGGACCCGTCCACCGTGGTCTTCGCCGGTGAGACGTTCACCGCCGACCCGGGGACCGTGCGGATCATCGCCGAGAGCCTGCGCGGGACGGGCCGGCAGCTGAGCATCCAGCGGGCCGGCGACGGCATCCTGTCACGTGCCGCGGCCGTGACCGCGTTGCACCGCCTGTGGCAGGACCCGCTGGCCTTCTAGAGCGACGAGACGAACTCGTCGAGACGGTCCACGACAACGTCCGGGGTCCGGGCCCAGGCGTTGTGGCCCAGCGTCCCCGGGAACTCCTCCACCTGCGCCGGGACCAGCCCGGACAACGCCCGGCAGGAGTCGACCGTGCAGTAGGTGTCGTTGCTGAACCTGGTCAGCAGGACGGGGACGTCGACGTCCGCCATCGCCGCCATGTAGTCCATGTCCGCACCGCGGAGGTCAGTGAGCCGGTTGGTCCGCCCGAAACGGGCCCATTCGGCGAGGTGGACGTCCGACTGCCGCCCGTAGTTCGTGACATCCAGCCTGCCGTCCGGCCAGTAGCCGAGCACCCGACTCACGCCCTGCATCAGGTACCCGCCGAAACGCAGGCGGTTGCGCTCCGGATTCGGGAAGGTGCGGAAGTACGGTGACCCACTGCCGACGCCCATCATGCCCCGCACGTTGAGCTCACGTGCCTCGGGACGGGACAGGAACAGTGCGCCGATCTGCCCGCCCATCGAGTGGGTCAGCAGCACGGTGGGATGGTCCTCCGGGAGGCCCAACGCCCGTTTCGCCTCCCGGATCGAGCGCGGGTAGTCCTCCGACGCCAGGTCATGGTAGCCCCACTGCTGGTCCCGGCCGGCGACGGCGGTGCTCGCACCTTGTCCACGGAGTTCCCCGACAGCCACCGGGAAACCCCGGGCCGCCAGGGCCTCGGCGATGGGGCGGTAGTAGCGGGCACCCATTCCGAGACCGGGCCACACCATGACCAGGGGACGCGACTCCCCGGGGAACAGCAGTACCGGTGACGTGCTGCCACCGGGCATCACGACATCGACACTAGACATCGAGGAACCGGACGTCCTTCGCGTTGCGGGTGATGAAGCTGCGGCGGGCGACGACGTCGTCCCCCATGAGGATGCTGAACGTCTCGTCGGCGCTGGCGGCGTCCTCGAGGGTGACCTTCTTCAGGATGCGGTCCGACGGGTCCATGGTGGTCTCCCACAGCTCCTTGGCGTTCATCTCGCCGAGGCCCTTGTAGCGCTGGATGCCGTCGTCCTTGTTGATCTTGCGTCCCTGCTCCAGGCCCTCCTTGAGCTGCGCGTCCCGCTCGGCGTCGGAGAACGCGAAGCCCGGCTCGCCCTTGCCCCACTTCAGCTTGTACAGCGGGGGCTGTGCCAGGTAGACGTGCCCCTCCTCGACGAGCGGCCGCATGAAGCGGAACAGCAGCGTGAGCAGCAGCGTCGCGATGTGCTGGCCGTCGACGTCGGCGTCGGCCATCAGGACGATCTTGTGGTAGCGGAGCTTCGAGATGTCGAACTCGTCGTGGATGCCGGTGCCCAGTGCGGTGATGATCGCCTGCACCTCGTTGTTCTTCAGCACCTTGTCCAGGCGTGCCTTCTCCACATTGAGGATCTTGCCGCGCAGCGGGAGGATCGCCTGGTACATCGAGTCACGGCCCGACTTGGCCGAACCACCGGCGGAGTCGCCCTCCACGATGTACAGCTCGGACTTCACCGGGTCCTTGGACCGGCAGTCCGCCAGCTTGCCGGGGAGCCCGCCGACATCGGTGGCGGACTTGCGTCGCACCAGGTCACGGGCCTTCCGTGCGGCATCGCGTGCCTGCGCTGAGGAGACGGCCTTGTTGATGATCGCCTTCGCCTCGGCGGGGTTCGCGTCGAACCAGCCGGAGACGTGCTCGTTGACCATCTTCTGGACGAAGCTCTTGATCTCGGTGTTGCCGAGCTTGGTCTTCGTCTGGCCCTCGAACTGGGGGTCGCCGACACGGACGGAGATCACGGCGGCCAGACCCTCACGGCAGTCGTCGCCGGAGAGCTTCGTGTCCTTCTCCTTGAGCAGCTTGTGGTCACGCGCGTACTTGTTCATCAGGTACGTCAGCGCGGCACGGAAACCCTCTTCGTGGGTGCCGCCCTCGATGGTGTTGATGGTGTTGGCGAAGGTGTGGACGGACTGCGAGTAACCCGAGTTCCACTGCATCGCGATCTCGACCTCGTGGTCGTCACCCTCGGCCTCGAAACCGATGATCGAGGGGTGGATCGGGCTCTTCGTCCGGTTGAGGTGGTTGACGTAGTCCTTCAGGCCCTCCGGGTAGTGGAAGACCTTCTTGCGCTCCTTCGGTGCCGGGCGGACGTCCTCCCCCGGCTTCGGCGCCGCGGCGTCCTCCACGGACTCCGCGGCCGCCTCCGCCTCGTTCTCCTGCTCGATGACGGTGAGCCGCTCGTCGACCAGGGTGATGGTCAGCCCCTTGTTCAGGAACGCCATCTCCTGCAGACGCCGGGACACGGTCTCGAAGTTGTAGTCCGTGGTCTCGAAGATCTCCGGGTCCGCCCAGAACCGCTGGCGGGTTCCGGTGCCGCGGGCCTTCTTCACCTGCTCCAGCTCAGCGGGGATCGAACGGTCGAAGGTCTGGCGCCACAGGTAGCCGTCGCGGGTGATCTCGGTCTCCACGCGGGTAGACAGCGCGTTGACCACCGAGATGCCCACGCCGTGCAGGCCACCGGAGACCGCGTACGCCTGGGAGTCGAACTTGCCGCCGGCGTGGAGCTCGGTCATCACGACCTGGACGGTCGGACGGCCCGACGGGTGCATCTCGACAGGGATTCCACGGCCGTTGTCTGCGACCTCGACGGAGCCGTCGTCGTGGAGGGTGACGTCGACGTGGGTGGCGTGCCCCGCCATGGCCTCGTCGACGGAGTTGTCCACGACCTCCCAGATCAGGTGGTGCAGACCACGCTCACCGGTGGACCCGATGTACATGCCCGGCCGCTTCCGGACGGCCTCCAGTCCCTCGAGGATGGTGATGGAGTCCGCGCCGTACTCTCCGTTGGCGGGGGTGTTCTCGGCGGGGATGTTCTCGGCCTCGGCCACAGTCGCTTCAGCTCCTTCTCGACAAATGGGTTAACCCCCACATTGTACCAGGTAAAAGGGCTCAGCCGTAGGTGTCACGGGGACCGCGGCCCTTCACGTGCAGGGGTCCGTGCCGCCAACTCGGTGCCTTCGGACCGTAGATCTTCAGTTCCGCGACGACGTCGGGTCCGACGCGTCGGGCGATGGTCGACAGGATGGTGCTCTGCATCAGCCGGAGATTCGTCGCCCATGCCGTGGAATCGCACTCCACGTGCAGCTGGCGCTTCTTCTCGTTGTACATCACCACACGGGTGTGCCGGCCGATGTTCTCCCCGACGATCTCCGGCCAGGCACTGCGCAGCGACCCGGCGGCGAAGTTGCGGCTCCACCCGTTCCGCTTGATCTCCCGCTTCACCAGCTCGCTGAACTGGCCGGGATCGCGGTAGCTGCGGTCCGGGCGTCCGTCGTAGCGGGTCTTCATCCGCTTCGGACGACGCCCTGTCTTCCGGACCGGACGGCCCGGCTTCCCCGCCGCCGCACGGAGCATCTCCATGCGTTCGGCGACGGGGTCACGGTCGGCCCCGGCGCTCACCTGTCGAGCTCCGAGATCCGCCCGTCCTCCGTGTCACGCGCGGAGACGGTGTGCACGGCCGCGACGGCCCGCAGATCATCGGGGATGTCGTCGCCGACCGCGGCGGTGATCAGCACCTGCTCCGCCTCAGCGGCGAGGTCGACCAGGGCCCGACGGCGCGCGCGGTCGAGTTCGGCGAAGACGTCGTCGAGGATGACGACGGGTTCGGTCCCGTCGGCCCGGTGCATCCGGTGCGCCGCCAACCTCAGCGTCAGGGCGAAGGACCACGACTCGCCGTGGCTGGCGAACCCCTTCGCCGGCTGGGTGCCGAGCACCAGCGTCATGTCGTCACGGTGCGGACCTGTCAGCGTGGTGCCCCGGTCGATCTCCGCGTCGCGCCGTCGGGCGAACTCCTCGAGCAGCACGGCCTCGGCGACATCCGGGTCGAGAAGCTGCGGCTCCCCGGGCTCCCCCAGGTCAAGGGTGGTCGAGTAGCAGATCAGCGCAGGACGCGACCCCGGTGCCAGGCGTGCGTAGGTGTCCCGGACATGAGGTTGCAGATCATGGACCAGCTGCGCCCGGGCCGACATGATCTGGCCACCGAGGTGCGCCAGCCGGGAGTCCCAGACGTCGAGGGTGGCCAGCGCGTCGTCGTCCACGCCCTGGCGCAGCAACGCGTTGCGCTGCCTCAGCGCCTTGTCGTAGTCCGAGCGGACCCCGGCGAGGCGCGGGTACCGCGCGATCATCGTCTGGTCCAGGAAGGCCCGCCGTTGTTCCGGCTCGCCGCGCACCAGTGCGAGGTCCTCCGGGGCGAACAGGGTGGTGCGGACGATCCCGGCGATGCCCCGCTGGTTCTTCACCTGCGTCCTGTTGACGGCGGCCTGGTTGGCGCCCCGGGCGTTCAACACCAGGTGGGCGGTGAGTTCCCGGCCGTGGTTCACCGCCGTCGCGGAGAGGCGGGCGGACTCGCAACCCTCCCTGACCAGTGCCGCGTCCGAGCTGACCCGGTGCGAACCCTGGTGGGCCAGGTAGCCCACAGCCTCCACGATGTTGGTCTTGCCGTTGCCGTTCGGTCCGGTGAACACGGTGACGCCGGGGTCCAGGTCGAGGTCGAGCTGGCGCCAGGACCGGAAGTCACCGAGGTGGAGCGAGCGAATGTACATCCGGTCAGCCCGGCAGGCGGACAGGCATCAGCAGGTAGGTGAAGGAGCTCTCCGGGGTGGGGAACGTGCCGTCCTCGGAGGCCTCGGGCAGCTGCTCGGGCTCCGGGACGAGGACAGCGGACCGTGACGCCTGGTTGAACCCGAAGACGACGCGGTCGGTGTGCACCGATCCGAGACCGTCCTTCAGGTACCCGGGGTGGAAGGCGATGACCAGCGGCTCGCCCGCGAAGGCGCAGGGCAGCTGCTCCTTGGCCACACCGAGGTCGCTGCCGCCGGCGGACAGGGTGAGGGTACCTTCCTCGAAGTCCATCTTCACCGGGGAGTTGCCGTCGGTCACCAGGGACACGCGGCGGATCGCGTCGAGCAGCGGTGCGATCTCCACGCTGGCCAGTGAGGTGTGTGTCTTGGGGAACAGCGACCTGAACTTCGGGAAGTCCGAGTCGATCAACCGGGTGGTGGTCCGACGGTCGGAGGTGGAGATGCCGAGGAGACGTCCCCCGTCCTGGTCGAGCGCGATCTCCACCGGCTCACCCGTGGAGTCCAGGGACCGTGCGGTCTCCGCGAGGGTACGGGCGGGGATGAGGAGCTCGGCGGAGATGTCGGCACGGGCCGGCACCCAGTCCAGTGTGCGGACGGCGAAGCGGAAGCGGTCGGTGGCGGCCAGGACCAGGTGCTCGCCGTCGATCTCCATCCGGATACCGGTCAGCATGGGCAGCGTGTCATCCCGGCTCGAGGCGATCGCGACCTGGCTGATGACCTCCGTGAAGAGGTGCGGGTCGAGGGATCCCGCGACCTGGGGGAAGTCAGGGAGGACGGGGTAGTCGTCGATGGTCATCGCGGGGACTTCGAAGTGCGAGCTCCCGCAGTTGACGAGGACCTTGGTCCCGTCGTAGTCGATGCGCACCGGCTTGTCCGGGAGGGCGCCGATGATGTTGGAGGCCAGGCGTCCGGCGACCAGGACCTTGCCCGGATCGGAGACGTCGGCGGAGACGCGGACCTTGGTGGAGACCTCGCGGTCGAAGCCCGACAGCTGGAGTCCGTCGTCCGTGGCCTCGATGAGGACACCCCGGAGAATCGGTTGGGATGCCTTGCTCGGCAACGTGCGGGCTACCCAGGCCAGTGCCGAAGAAAAATCGTCCTTGGACACGGTGAAACTGACGGACTGGTGGTCCACGCCTGAGGTCCTTTCGATGAAGTTCGTGATTCTGCTCGTAACCCTAGCTGACACCGGTTCCCGACGGTACCGGGTCCGTCTGCGCCGGAGCCCGGTCCGCCGTGCGGTCCGCACGGGTTGTGCACACCGGTTATTTCTTCTTTGAGTTCTCCATGGATAGACCCGGTAGAAGCAGTAGGGGCTGTGCAGTCTGTGGATGGACGGGAGCGGGCACGTTCCGGCGCTGGTGGGACCGGTGGATGACGTTGTTGTAAGTTGTTCACAGCCGGTGGATGAAATTGTGGATAACTGGGGACGGTTGTGGATAACTTTTCCGGGCTGTGAGTTGTTCACAGCCGGTGCACCGGCACTGCACGCTCCGACGCGAGTTATCCACAGGCATGACCTGGGCTTTCACAGGCTCCCGGCGGAGCCCGTCTCCCCGTGACCTGCGGAATGACAAGAGTGTGATTTATCCACAGCGTCCCACGCCCTGTGGAAACCCGCAGGTGGAATGACTCCGGTGGGCGCGTCGACGTTCCGTAATGTGATGAAGGTCACTGACCGACAAGACTGTAATTACACGCTTGTGGACAAGCCTGTGGAAACTGTGCACAACTCCGTTGCCGCCGAGGTCGGCAGCCCGGAAAGTTGTGCACTACTGCCGCGCGCGCGACTTGATGCGCTGCGTCAGCTCCTGGATCTGCTGGAACGTCTTCCGGTCCTCCTGGATGGACTTCCGGATCTTGCGTTCCGCGTACATCGCCGTGGTGTGGTCGCGGCCGCCGAAGACCTTGCCGATCTGGGGCAGGGAGAGTTCGGTGAGTTCCCGGCAGAGGTACATCGCGAACTGACGTGCGGTGACCAGGCGCCGGACCTTGCCCTTGCCCATCATCTCCTCGACCGTGACGTCGAAGTACCCGGTGATCACGTCGATGATGATCTGCGGGGTGATCTCCACGTCCTTCGGGTCCGGCATGATGTCCCGCAGCGCGATCTCCGCCGCCTGACGGGTGACCGGCTCCTTGCTCAACGAGCAGTAGGCGGTCACGCGGATCATGGCGCCCTCGAGTTCACGGATCGACGTCTCGTACCGGCTGGCGATGAGCTCCAGGACGTCGTCGGGCAGGTAGGTGCCCTCCATCTGCGCCTTCTTGGAGAGGATCGCCATCCTCGTCTCCAGGTCAGGCGTCTGGACGTCGGTGATCAGGCCGCCCTCGAACCGGGTGCGCAGCCGGTCCTCCAGCGTGGTCAGCTGCTTCGGCGGACGGTCGGAGGACAGCACGATCTGACGGTGGTTCTGCTGCAGCGCGTTGAAGGTGTGGAAGAACTCCTCCTGGGTACTCTCCTTGCCCTGCAGGAACTGGATGTCGTCGACGATGAGCATGTCGAGGTTCCGGTAGTGCCGTTTGAACTGCTCACCCCGGCCGTCACGCAGAGCGTTGACGAACTCGTTGGTCATCTCCTCGCTGGAGATGTACCTGACCTTCATCCCCTGGCGCAGTTCGCGGGCGTAGTGGCCGATCGCGTGGAGGAGGTGGGTCTTCCCCAGTCCGGACTCCCCCCAGATGAACAACGGGTTGTAGGCGTAGGCCGGCTTCTCCGCCACAGCACGGCAGGCGGCGTTGGCGAACTGGTTGGACGAGCCGGTGACGAAGGTGTCGAAGGTGTACTGCGGGTTGAGACGGTTCTCCGTGTCCTCTCCCCGGGGCTTCGCCGGCGGCTCCGGCACAGCGTCTGACCTCCCGGCCGTGGACGGACGGTGCTGGTAGGCGGCCCCGGTGAGGTCCTCCCAGTGCTGTCGCTGCCGCTCCGGGGTCGGTTCGACGACCGGTGTGGACGGGATCTCCACCTCGGACGGCGACTCGTCGACGCTGAGGGAGAGCACCACAGAATGCCCCAGCTCCTCCCCCAGAAGGTCACAGATCAGTTCGGAGAGATGGTTCTCGGTCTCCGTCTTCACCCACTTCGACGGTGCCTTGAGCAGGGCGATGTTGTCGTAGACGGTCACCGGCGACAGCTGACGGAGGAGACTCCGGGAACGGGAGGTCAGACGGGGGAACTCCGCCGAGTCTTCGTCGGCGTTGATCCACCTGTCGATGAGGGAGCCCCAGACTTCCTTGAAGTCCACAGCATCGGGCATGTCGGGTACCTTTCGGCGGGTGGGTCGGGGACGGAGGGACGGCTGACGTTCATGCGCAGGAATCTGACGTTCATGTGCACAACACCGAAGTGTTGCTGGCCTGCGTATCCACAGTGCTGTCCACACCTGTGGATAACTTTCTCGTGCTAGTTGTCAACAGGGTACTGCAGCTCTGTGGATAACCCCAACATCGCTCTGGATACGGCTGTGACCTGCGCTGATTGTGGGTAAATCTGTAGTTGAGGGTTCGGGGGTGGATAGAGTTGTCCACAGGGTGGTTGTGTGAACTGGGAGTTTTTCCGGTGACCTGGCAGTTCTGTTGTGGACAACCCTGTGCGTCTTGCGTCGGCCGGCGTTCTGTGCGTAGGGGGCCGTTAACATCCGTGACCTGCGTCTGACCGCACCGTGAATGACACGCCTGTCATAGGGCGGGATTTTGATTTGCGGGTGTGAGCACGTAGGCTCGTCAGCGTCTTCGAGTGTCGCTGAACCCGGTTTCCGGTGTCCCTGACTCTCACCCCCGTCATTGAACGGATGGATGGCCCGGGATCTCACGATCCTGTCCGGTCTTCCGACCCACCTGACCGCAGTCGCGGTGGATGGGCCGGTGCCGGTCCGCTGTAAGGCGGGCCGGTACCGGTCGGCCGCGGCGTAGAACAACATAAGGAGTGAGTACCGTGGCCAAGGGCAAGCGTACTTTCCAGCCCAACAACCGTCGTCGTTCACGGAAGCACGGCTTCCGCGCACGCATGAGCACCCGCGCCGGCCGCGCGATCGTGTCGGCCCGTCGCCGTAAGGGCCGCGACAGCGTCACCGCGTAACGCGTCCCGACCAGACAACCACCGTGCTTGCCCCGGAACACCGGCTCCGGTCTTCCTCACTGTTCAGTGAGACAGTCCGCCGAGGCCGTAAGAAGGGGGCTCGCACGGTGGTTGTCTATGTGCATGACCGGTCGGACACCGTCGTCTCCGGGGGGCCCCGCATGGGGCTGGTGGTGTCCAAGGCCGTGGGGAACGCGGTCACCAGGCACGCCATCTCGCGTCGACTGCGTCATGTCACCGCGTCCGTTCTCGGGGAGTTCCCCCTCGAGCCGTGGCACAGCCTGGTGATCCGGGCCCTCCCCGCCGCCGCGGAAGCGACCTCAGCGGAGCTGGAATCCGATGTGCGGCGAGCACTCCGCCGGATCACCGGCTGACGCCTGGGACGTGTCCCGGGGGCGGGCACGGACTCTCCGACGTCTGGTTCTTGGTTACCAGAACCATCTTTCACCCCTTAAACTGGGACCGTCCTGCCGTTTTGAGCCGTCGTGCAGCGCGTATTCCCTGATAGCCTTTTCCCGTCATGGCGTGGTGAGAGGTTTCCTCCTGAGCGTTGCCCGCCTCGCCAAATGCGGTCCCTGGCATCCCGGTGGCTGGGATCCGGTTCCTCCGGTCCGGCGTCGGACGCGCAGATGACCGTCCACCTACAACAAGGAGATTGCACCACCCGTGCTTGACTTCATCTACTACCCCATCTCGGCGGTGTTGTGGTTCTGGCACAAAGCCTTCGGCTTTGTCCTCGGGCCAGATTCCGGCCTTTCCTGGGCCCTGGCGATCATCTTCCTGGTCGTCACGATCCGTGGCCTCCTCGTCCGCCCGACCATCAAGCAGCTGCGCTCCAGCCGGAAGATGCAGGAGATGCAGCCCCGGATGCAGGAGATCCGGAAGAAGTACGCCAAGGACCAGCAGACGCAGGCGCTGGAGATGCGCAAGCTCCAGAAGGAGATGGGCGTCAACCCCCTTGCCAGCTGCCTGCCGATGCTGGTGCAGATCCCGATCTTCATCGGTCTGTTCCACGTCCTGCGGTCGTTCAACCGGACCGGGACGGGCACCGGCCAGCTGGGGATGTCGATCGAGGAGACCCGCAACACGCCGAACTACTTCTTCGGTGTCGACGAGGTCCAGTCCTTCCTTGACGCGCGTCTCTTCGGTACGCCGCTGTCCGCCTTCATTACCATGGAGAAGGACTCCTACAAGGCCTTCGCCCCGGACGGTTCCGTGGACTTCGCCCAGTGGAACATCGTGGTCGTCGTTCTCCCGCTGATGCTGATCGCGTCGGTGCTCATGCACTTCAACGCACGGATGTCCATGGACCGCCAGAAGAAGCGTCAGGCTGCGCAGCCGAAGAAGAAGAACTCGACCGCGCAGGAAGACATGATGCAGAACCAGATGATGATGATGCAGAAGCTGATGCTCTGGGTCCTGCCTGTGTTCATGTTCGCCGGTGGTTTCCTCTGGCAGGTCGGCCTGGCCGTCTACATGTGTGCGAACACCTCCTGGATGTTCGTCCAGCAGGTGCTGGTCTTCCGGAAGATGGATCGGGAGGAAGAGGAGGAGAAGGCGGCCAAGATCGAGGCGAAGCGCTCCACAGCCCCCAAGCCCGGTGCGAAGCCGAAGAAGCAGAACAAGCGCGACGGCAAGTAGCAGCCGTCCCGGCCGACCCCGCTCCCTGTCAGGGGGAGCGGGGTCTTCTGTATTTTCATGTCCGGGTGCTCGCTACACTGGGAGCGTGAGCCAGTCAGAAGAGCACCTCCCGCCCCAGGAC
>NZ_JALAGY010000019.1 GCF_022712195.1 Corynebacterium sp.
CTTCCTGTCACTGATCCAGGTCAACGCCAGCCAGGGCCCGGTGGAGCAGGAGTTCGTCACCTCCTGGACGATGCTGTTCTGGGCGTGGTGGATCTCGTGGTCGCCTTTCGTGGGGATGTTCATCGCGAAGATCTCCAAGGGCAGGACGATCAGGCAGTTCGTCGTCGTGGTCGTGCTGGTCCCCTCCCTGATCTCGGTCGCCTGGTACGTGCTGTTCGGCGGCACGGCGATCAAGATGGCGCTCGACGGTGTCGGCATGGTCATCGAGGGCTCCGGCGAGAACGTGATGTTCGACATCATGGACAACCTGCCGCTCGCCGCCGTGACCTCGGTGGTGGTGATCATCGCGGTGGTCATCTTCTTCGTCACCGCCGCCGACTCCGCCACGGTGGTCATGGGGTCGATGTCCCAGTCCGGACGTCCTGTGCCGTCCCGGCCGGTGACGGTCATCTGGGGTGCCGCTCTGGGCCTGATCGCGATGTTCCTGCTCCTGGCCGGCGGCGAGAACGCATTGTCGGGGCTCCAGTCGATCATGGTGTCCTGTTCCGTCCCGTTCGCGGTGATCATCGTGGGGATGATGGTCTCCTGGGCGAAGGACCTGGCCACCGACCCGGCGACGATCCGCCGACGCTACGCCCGGGCGGCGATCACCAAGGGCCTGCGTCGGGGAATCGACGAACACGGCGACGACTTCGTCTTCGGCGTGAACGCCGTGTCCGCTGACGAAGGCGCCGGTGCCAACTTCGACAGCTCCGACCCCACCTACAGTGAGTGGTACACCGACGCCACGCGAACCGTGGAGGACGAGGACGGCAGAAGCCCGGCGACCGACTAGATCACGGTGAGGTCGTCCCGCGCGTCCGGACGGTCGAGGTGGGCGTACTCGTTGAAGGACACCAGGTCGACACCGGCGCCGCCGGCTCCGTGACGCCCCGCCCCCTCAGAGACCCGCAGGGCGGTGACCGAGGCGTTGAACACCCTGCCGACCAGGGCGGGGACGGCCTGCCGCGGCAGGCCCGACACTGCGGCGGTGCACGTGGCGATGACCCCGGCGGAGGTGGCGACCACGACAGCGCCGTCAGCACCGTTGCGCCGGGAGTTCCGCGCGGAGTCGGCGGCGCGGGCGAGGCCCCCGAGCACGGTCCCCCGGAACTCCTGGAACCCGGGCCCGTCGACCCACTCGCCGAGGGCGCCGTCGAGCACCCCGCGGACCGCGGACTCTGCCTCTCCGGCCAGTGCCGGGTCCACCGAGCCGCCGTCACTGCCCCGGATGTCCCGCATGATGCGCTGCAGCCGCCGGGCCGACTCGGGGTGACGCCGCATCCAGGGCACGACGACCGTGTCGGAGTCGAACTCCTTCCACGCCGGGTCGGTCACCGGAGCCCCGGCACCCAGTTCCGAGGCGACAGCCGCCGCGGTGTCGTGCTGACGGTGCAGCGGACCGCAGAACACGGTGGTCGGGACAGTCCCGTCACCGGCCCCGTCACCGGCCCGTCCGAGGCGTGCGGCGAGCGCCCGGGCCACCACTGCGGCCTGGCGCCTCCCCCGCGGCGTCAGTCCGTCGTAGCTCCTCTCCACGTTCCCGTCGTCGAAAGCGCCGACACCGCCCATGCCGGCGCCCGCCTGACCGTGCCGTACCAGGTAGATCACAGCCACCAGTCCATCTCCCGTTCTCCGGCCGCGACGGCCGGGGTGTCGTCGTCCAGCGTAACCGTCCCCGTGTCAGGAGAATCGGCGCAGGGGCCGACCGCCGTCCGCCCCGGGTTCGTCGAGGTGCGCGTGCTCGTTGAAGGACAGCAGCTCCACCCCCGCGTGCCCGCTCCCCTGCCCGTCGCGTACCCGGAACAGGCTCACCGAGGCGGTGAACAGCCTGCCGGCCACCGTGGGCCAGGCCTGCACCGGCAACCCGGAGGTCTCCACCACGCACAGGGCGATCACCCCGGCGGACGTCACGACCACCGCCGTCCCGTCGTCGCGGGCCCGGTCCGCGGCCTCCCCCAGGCCGTCGAGCACCCGGGTGCGGAAGTCGGCGAAGTCGGGCCGGCCGACCCACCAGGCCATCGCGTTCTCGAGCATCGTGCCGGTGAGTGCGGCGAGTTCGCGACGGCCGCCGTCACCGGACTCCGCCGCGCGGCGCATCTCCTCGGCGACCGTGGGGTTCGCCGCGAGCCACGGAGCGACGACGGAGTCGGTGTCGAACTCCCGCCACTGCTCCCGGACGACCGGGGCGGGTGACCCGAGTTCCCCGGCGACGTGGGCCGCGGTGTCCCGTTGCCGGCGCAGCGGACCGCAGATCACCGGGACGGTGGCCCCGGGGGCCCGGCGCCGGGCGAGGGAGCGTCCGGTCGCCGCCGCCTGCCGGTGACCGCGGTCGCTGAGGACGTCGTAGGCGCGCTCCACCCCGTAGGAGTCGTCCCGGCCGTCCCCGGTCAGCACGCGCTCACCTGCCTGTCCGTGTCTCACCAGATAGAGAAACGCCATGGACCTGTCCTCCCACCCGGTTCCTGAACCGGGATTCACCGTGTTGCGCACCACCGTATACGATCCACGCATGACGACTGAGCGAGAGTCCCGAACCGACCGTGCGGCCCGGCGCCGCTCCGAGATCCTCAGCGCGGCCCAGAACGTGTTCACCCGCGACGGCTACCACGGGGCGAAACTCACCACCGTCGCCGCGGAGGCCGGCTGCTCGGTGGGCACCCTCTACACCTACTTCACCGACCGGGCCGAACTGCTCGGCGCGGTCCTCGACGATGTCGAGGAGCAGATGCGCCACCCCGGCGGACGACTGCCCGCCGACCGCCCCGTCGCCGAGCAGATCAGCGCCGCCAACCGCGGCTACCTCGCCGCCTACCGGCGCAACCACCGGATGATGGCGCTGATGGAGCAGGTAGCCATGGCCGACGAGACCGTCGCCGCCCGGCGTGAGCAGCGGGCCGACGGGTTCCTCGAGCGCAACACCCGCGCCCTCGGCCGGTACATCGACCAGGGCGCGGTCACCGGCGTCGACGACCCGGAGATGGTCGCCACCGCACTGTCGTCCGCGGTGTCCCGGCTGGCCTACCTGACCTGGGTGGGGAAACGCTTCCCCGACACCGACGAGACCTTCGGCCGGGTCTGCGCGGCGGCGGACAGGCTGTGGTTCCGGACCCTCGGACTGGAGGACGCCTCCACAGGGCAGTGAAATGAATCACGATTCAATGTAGGGTCGTGGCATGACCACCTACGATTTCACCGGCCGCACGGCCGTCGTCACCGGCGGCTCCCGCGGCATCGGCTACGCCACCGCCGAACTCCTCCTCCGCTCCGGGGCCAACGTCGTCGTCACCTCCCGCAAGGCCGACGCCGCGGACGCCGCCGCGAACAGCCTCGCCGCCGCCACCGGCGCCGGCGACCGCGTACTCGGCCTCGCCGGGCACGTCGCCGACGAGGACGCCGCCACCAGAGTCTGCGACGAGACCGCCGCCCGCTTCGGCGGGCTCGACGTCCTCGTCAACAACGCCGGCACCAACCCCGCCTACGGCCCCGTCACCGAACAGTCCCGCACCGTGATGCAGAAGGTATTCGACGTCAACGTCACCGGGCCCGCCGTCTGGTCCGGCGCCGCCCTCCGCGCCGGACTCGGACGCGGGCACACCGGCTCGGTCGTCAACGTCTCCTCCATCGGCGCCCTGTTCATCGAGGACGGCATCGGGGTGTACAACGCCTCGAAATCCGCCATCATGCACCTCACCCGCCAGATGGCCCACGAGCTCGCACCCACCGTGCGGGTGAACTCCGTGGCCCCCGGCATCGTGCGCACCAGGCTCTCCGAGGCCCTGTGGAAGGAACACGAGGCCGCCGCCGCGGCGGCCACCCCGCTGGGCAGGATCGGCGAACCCTCCGACGTCGCCGACGCCGTCTGCTTCCTCGCCTCCCCGTCCTCCTCCTGGATCACCGGGTCCAACCTCGTCGTCGACGGCGGGCAGCTGGTCAACTGACCGCGCCGCCGAACGCCACCACCCCCAGCACAACCCCAGCACACCACTGAAAGGTCCCAGCATGGACTTCAGCTTCAGCGAACGCTCCCTCGACTACCAGCGCCGGCTCACCGACTTCATGACCGAGCACGTCTACCCCGCCGAACCGGTGGCCGCCCGCCAGATCGCGGAGTCCGGCGACCCCCACCACTTCCCCGCCGTCCTCGGGGAACTCAAGGAGGAGGCGAAACGGCGCGGCCTGTGGAACCTCTTCCACCCGCACCCGGCCGACACCGACGACGGCTCGGGCAACCGCCCCGGCCTGACCAACGCCGAGTACGCGCCCCTCGCCGAGATCATGGGCCGCAGCCCCCACCTGGCCCCCGAGGCCTGCAACTGCAACGCCCCGGACACCGGCAACATGGAGACCCTCGAACTGCACGGCACCGCCGAGCACCGCGAGAAGTTCCTCGAACCGCTGCTCGCCGGCGAGATCCGCTCGGCGTTCTGCATGACCGAGCCGGGCAACGCCTCGTCCGACGCCACGAACATCAGCATGTCGATGGACCGCGTCGACGGCGGGTACCTGCTCAACGGGCGCAAGTGGTTCGCCTCCAACGCCATGCACCCGCACCTCAGGGTCCTCATCGTCATGGGCAAGACCAGCCCGGACGCCGAGACCCACCGGCAGCAGTCCATGCTCGTCGTCCCGTCCGACGCCGAGGGGGTGACCGTCCTGCGCAACCTCACCGTCTTCGGCTACCACGACCGTGAAGGCCACGCCGAGGTCACCTTCGACAACGTCTTCGTCCCCGACAAGGACATCCTCGCCGGTGAGGGCATGGGGTTCCGGATCGCCCAGGACCGGCTGGGGCCCGGCCGCATCCACCACTGCATGCGCGCGATCGGCATGGCCGAGCGCGCCCTGGAGATGATGTGCACGCGCGCCCTGTCACGGTCGACGTTCGGCAGGCCGCTGGCCCAGCGCGACAACATCCGCGACTGGATCGCCGAGGCACGGATCAACATCGAGGCGGCCCGGCAGCTCACCCTCAAGGCGGCCTGGATGATGGACACCGTGGGCAACAAGGAGGCCCGCCAGGAGATCGGGGCGATCAAGGTCCTCGTCCCCACCATGGCGCTCACCGTCGTCGACCGCGCCATCCAGGTCCACGGCGGCGAGGGCGTCACCGACGACGTCCCCCTGGCGTCGATGTGGGCGGGCCTGCGCACCCTGCGCCTGGCCGACGGCCCCGACGAGGTGCACAAGATGACCATCGCCCGCCAGGAACTGAGGAAGTACCGGGAGACCAGCCGATGAACGCCACCCCCTTCAACGACGACGGCCTCGCCGGCTGGCTGTCGGAGGTCGCCGGCACCCACGGTCCGCTCCGCCTCACCAGGATCGGCGCCGGACAGTCCAACCTGACCTACCTCGCCACCGACGGCGCGGGCACCGGAGTCGTCGTCCGCCGTCCCCCGCTCGGCACCCTCGCCGCCAGCGCCCACGACGTCGCCCGGGAAGGCCGCATCATGGCCGGCCTCGCCGACACCCCGGTGCCGGTGCCCCGGATCCACGGCATCACCGGACCCGACGGCTCCGCCGGCGACCACCGGGTGTCCGACGCGCCGGTGGTGGCGATGTCGGTGATCCCGGGGACCTCACTGAACTCGCCCGACGCCGCCGGGTCACTCACACCCGACGCCCGCTCCACCGCCGCCGAGGGCCTCATCGAGGCGATGGCCACCATCCACGAGGTCGACCTCGTGGCGACCGGGCTGGACGACCTGGCGTCCCACGGCCCCTACGCCGAACGCCAGCTCCGCCGCTGGTCCAGCCAGTGGGAGAAGACGAAGACCCGGGAACTGCCCGCCCTCGACGCCCTGACCGACCGGCTCCGCGCCGCCGTGCCCGGGCAGACCGAGACGGTGCTGGTCCACGGCGACCTGCACCTGGGCAACATCATCGTCGACGAGCGGACCGGGGAGGTCAACGCCGTCGTCGACTGGGAGCTCACCACCCTCGGCGACCCGCTGGCGGACATCGGCTCCCTGCTGGCCTACTGGCCCACACAGGACGGCCCGAACCTGCCCGGGTTCGACGCCGCACTGCTGCCCGGGTTCCCCGACGCCGAGACGCTGGCGCAGCAGTACCTCGCCCGTACCGGGCGGTCCCGGGACGCGCTGGACTTCTGGCACGTCCTGGGGCTGTGGAAGGTGGCGGTCATCGTCGAGGGTGTCGTCCGGCGCACGCGCGACGTCCCCGCGAACGCCTCGTCCGGGATGACACTGCCCGCCTCCGTCGTCGACGTGGTGGTGGCCAAGGCCACCGCACTGGCCGACAGCGTCGGCATTTGAGACCGCCCCCGCCGGAAGCCGGCGGGGCCGGCGGGGTCTAGCTGGCGCCGCCCACCGGCACGCCGCGCAGGTCCTTGCGCAGGATCTTGCCGGTGCCGGACTTCGGGATCTCCGCGATGACCTCGACCATGCGGATCTTCTTGTAGGGGGCGACCTGCTCCGCGACCCACTCCATCAGGGCCTCCTTGTCGATCTCGACCGCCCCGCCGTCGCGCTGCTGCGCCACGACGAAGGCACGCGGCAGCTCCTCGCCGTCCTCCTCGCGGATGAAGCCGACGACGGCGGCGTCGGCGATGTCCTCGTGGGTCATCAGCAGCGCCTCGAGCTCGGCGGGGGCGACCTGGTAGCCCTTGTACTTGATCAGCTCCTTGGCGCGGTCCACGACGTAGACGTTGCCCTCGTGGTCGTACTCCACCACGTCACCGGTGCGCAGCCACCCGTCCTCGAGGAGGGTGTTGGCGGTGGCCTCCTCGTTGTCGAGGTAGCCGAGCATCACCTGGGGCCCACGGATCCACATCTCGCCGGCGTCGGAACGCTCCTGCTCGTTGCCCGGGGGCAGGATCTCGCCGAGCGCGTCGTCGGTGAGGTCCACGACCTTGCACTCGGTGTTCGCCACCGGCAGGCCGATGGAGTCCAGCGGCGTCCTCCCCCGGACGCCGGTGTGGGTCACCGGGGAGGTCTCCGTCATACCGTACCCCTGGACGACCGTCACCCCGAGCCGCTCCTGGACCGCGGCAGCGAGGGAGCGGTCGAGGGCCGCGGCCCCGGACAGCAGCGTGGACAGCCTGTCCAGGTTGTACTCCCCGACCAGCGGGTGCTTGGCCAGCACCACCGCGATCGGCGGGGCGACGAAGGTGAAGTCGATCCCGTGGGCCTGGTGCAGCTCGAGGAAGTTCTTCAGGTCGAAGGACGGCATGGTGACCAGGTGTGCCCGGTTGGACAGGGTGGCGTTCAGCACCGTGTTCATCCCGTAGATGTGGAAGAACGGCAGCACCGCCATCACGGTGGAGTCCCGGCCCTGCCCGTTCTCCGTGAGCTGCGGCAGCGTCTGGAGAATGTTGGCCACCAGGTTGGTGTGGCTCAGCTTCACACCCTTCGGCACACCGGTGGTGCCCGAGGAGAACGGCAGGACGGCGACGTGCGTCGCCGGGTCGAAGGAGACGTCCGGCGCGGGGTGCCCCTGCTGCAGCATGGCGGCGAGGCCCTTCTCGCCGTCGGTGAGGTCGATGACCGCGTCGTCGGGCAGTCCGGCGGCCTTCGCGCCGTCCACCCCGTTCGTGCCCAGCAGGCCGACGGTGAACAGCAGGGACGCCCCGGACAGGGTGATCTGCTTGGCCACGTCCTCCGCGGTGTTCAACGAACCGACGGTGGTCACCGTGGCCCCGGCGCGCATGATGCCGTGGAACGCGACGGCGAAGGCGTGGGTGTTCGGGCAGTGCAGTGCGACGACGTCGCCGACCCCGATCCCGCGTGCGGCCAGTGCGCCGGCGAACAGGTCCACCTGCCGGCGCAGCTCACCGTAGGTGACGGTGACACCGGTGACCGAGTCGGTGAGTGCGCTGCGGGCGCTCTCCTCCTGGTCGAGGGTGCCGAACACCTGGTCGTAGACGCTGATCGCGGGGATGTCGATACGGGGGTACGGACTCTCGACTGGCACTGTGGTTCTCCTGATCTCTCGGCGTGACCGGGGCCGTTCGGTGGCCCCGGTCACATTATTGCCCTTTGTGGACCAAACTATCGCGTTATGCCCCTGCCGCGCACCCTTTTTTCAGCGACCGTGTGCCCCCGGTGAACCGGGCGAAGACCTCCCCGGGGTCCAGTGCGGTGAGGATCCGCGCATTCGCCGGACGTCCCCAGTACGCCCCGACCCCGGCCCCACCGGTCCAGTCGGCCACCGTCGTCCCACGCATCAGCTCCGACTCCGCCTCAACGGCGACGGTCGCGTCACGCAGGGTGACGTCCACCGCGCCGAGCATCACCATCGCCGCGGCCAGGTCGTGGATCTGGGCGACGTACCCCACCCCCACGGACTCGTGGAACTCGAAGTAGAAACGCAGTGCGTCCTGCAGCATCCGGGCCCGGTCCGACCCGTCCCCGCGCGTCCACCCGTCCAGCCGCTCCGGTGTCAGCACCACCTGCTCGGTGACGTTCAACGGGCAGATCACCGGCGGCGCAGCCCCGTCAGGCCAGTTCCCCAGCGCGTACGCCAGCGCGTGCGGGTCGACCCAGGCGTTCCACTCCGCCGTCGGGGTGGTGTTGCCCGGGTAGGTGAAGGCGCCGCACATCAACGTCACCCGGGCCCGTCGGAGGATCCCGGGACAGTGCTCCACGGCGTGCGCCAGGTTCGTGGCGGGTCCGGCGACGAGGATGTGCTCCGGATCCGCCGCCTCCCAGGCTGCCACCGCGTCGGCGGCCGACGGTTCCCGGCCAGCCTGTTCGGCCTGCGCAGGCTGTGCAGCGGCCTCCCCCGCCGACGGTGTCCAGTAGCCCAGCCCCTCGGGGCCGTGGGTCTCCGGGGTCGTCGTCAGGGGCAGGACCCGCGGCGCGGAGGCACCGGCCACGACAGACACCTCCGACGCCCCGCAGAGGCGCAGCACCTCGGCGGAGTTCCGCGCGGCGAGCGCGGCGGTGGTGTTCCCCGCCGAGGTCGTCACATGCAGGTCAAGGTCGCCGGCCCGGTGACGCGCGGCCAGCCAGACCAGGGCGAGGGCGTCGTCGATCCCGGTGTCGACGTCGGCGACGACCTTCACCGCCGGACCGTCTCCGCCGTGGCGTCGACCCAGTCCCGGGCGAGGAAGGCCGCGTCCCCGTCGGCGAAGGCGGCGAGATCGTCGACCACCGTGCCCAGGTCGCCGACGTGACGGCGGAAGTGCGCCCGCGCCGTCCGGTACTCCACCACCCAGCCGTTCCCCAGCAGCGCCGCCTGGACGAAGCGGATGTCACGCAGGGGTGTCCCCGCCATCGGCGACGTCCGCTCCGGCAACCCCGTCTCCACGACGACGTAGGGGATGCCGTCGTCGGAACGTTGGCGCCGGTCGGCGTCGTCCTTCAGGGCCGTGCGCACACTCGCGGCGTCCACGTGCGTCGACACCGTCCCCACCGAGGACCTCATCCGCAGCCCACGGTCCACACCCGTGGGGTTCACCCAGATCTGCTCCATGTCGTCGACCATGCACAGTCCCAGGTCACACGCCCTGTCCTGGAGGAGCCGGCCTGTCTGCCCCGCCTCCGACAGCGGCAACGCCACATGCAGTGCGTCATGCACCACCTCGACGGGGAACTCCACCAGCCCGAACGGGTCACCCACCTCCGTCCGCACACCACCGCCGACATCGCAGTGCTCGTTCACCCACTCCGCCAGTGCCGCGACACCACGCGGCGCAGGACGACCCGGATACGGGTCCCCGGGGCCCTGACGGAACGCCTCCGGGTCCGTGGTGGCGCTCATGTCGTCGCCGAGTTCCTCGTGAATCCGGTGCGCCTCGATGCGCAGATCCTCGTCGGTACGGTACATGTCACCTGCACAGGGTCGGAAGAAGAGGAAGCCGAGGGTCATGTCCGCCCATTCTAAGGTGATCCGGATCACCATTGGACCGTTGGGGTGGTGAACTACCCCCGGGCAGGTCCCGCCGTCCCACCGCGGGGGGTACACTCCCCGCCCATGAGAGCAGCAGTCGCCGACCGCCCGGGCCCCCTCGCCGACGTCGTC
>NZ_JALAGY010000020.1 GCF_022712195.1 Corynebacterium sp.
CTCCCCCGCCCGGGAGCCGCCCCGCACCCCGTCAGTCCACCCCCGGTCGGGGGAGGTCCGTCCGCGTGTGGCGCGCTACGGAACCACACCGGTGACTATGCGGGGCATTTTACCTGCGTGGCCGCACCGGAACGAATCGGCCCACCCGCTGCCCCCGGGCCGACGTCCACGCCGCGGAGGCGTAATAGGATGGACTGGTCCGTGCAAGGCCGCCCAAGGTCACCCGGACACGCACATCCAACTTCGAGAGGACGACACCGATGCCGGACGAGCTGAGTCTGACCACGCCGGACCACATCCCCCCACTGGGTTCCGACCGACTGCCGGAGAGCTACTTCACCTGGCCCGGCGTACTGGACCGCATCGGGAGGCACGAGGAGCTCAGCGAGTCCCAGATCACCTGGGCCGTGAGCCGCATCATGGAGGGCGGCGCCACAGACGCTCAGCTCGCCGCGTTCGCCTTCGGCCTGCGGGTCAAGGGCATCACCGCCGCGGAACTCTCCGCGGCCGCCTCGGCGATGCGTGCCTACGCCACCCCGGTCGACTTCAGCGACATCCCTGACGCGGTCGACATCGTCGGCACCGGCGGCGACGGCCACCACACGGTGAACATCTCCACCATGGCCTCCTTCGTCGTCGCCGCCACCGGCGTACCCGTGGTCAAGCACGGCAACCGTGCAGCGTCCTCGAAGTGCGGCGGGGCCGATGTACTCGAGGTACTCGGCCTGGACATCGACCGCTCCCCCGAGACCATCCACGACGACGCCCTGCGGACCGGGTTCGCGTTCATGTTCGCCAAGACCTACCACCCCGCCATGCGCTTCGCCGGCCCGGTCCGGTCCGAGCTGGCCGTGCCCACGCTGTTCAACCTGCTCGGGCCGATGACCAACCCGGCGGGCCCGAAGTTCGGGCTCATCGGCTGCGCCTTCCGCGACATGATGCCGATCATGGGCGGCGCCTTCGCGCACCAGGGCGTACGGGCCCTGATCGTCCGCGGCCTGGACGGGATGGACGAGATCAGCGTCTGCGCACCCACGGAGGTCGTCACCGTCGACGAACACGGCCGTACCGGGGAGTTCACCATCAATCCACGGACCTACGGCCTCGACGTCTACGACGACGACGCGCTCAAGGGCGGCGACCCCGACTACAACGCCGACATTGCCCGCCGACTGATGGCCGGTGAGATCACCGGCGCGATCAAGGACGCTGTCTTGATCAACGCCGCTGCCGCACTGACTGCCGTCCACGGCTGGGAGGGCACCGACCTGAAGTCCGCCCTCACCACCCAGCTCGCCGTGGCCCGCGAGGCACTCGAGTCCGGGGCGGCGGAACGCAAGATGAACGACATCGTCAGCCTCTGACGTCGCTGACCCCCGGACACACGGAAGAGCCCCCGCGAGGAAGATGCGGGGGCTCTTCTTGGAAGAGCAGCTGCCGTCGGCTGTGCGACGGCGGTGAGGCTACTCCTTCTCCGGCGGAAGGCCGTACTGCAGGTTGAGCATGGTGGTGGACCAGATGAGCATGACCGCGCCCAGCAGGATCACCCAGATCAGGAAGAAGGCGATGCCGTAGCCCATGATCACGATGGCCATCGACATGATGAAGGGCCACCCGGAGTGGGGTGAGAAGAACCCGAGCACTCCGGCGCCGTCCTCGATCTCCGCCTCTTCCCAGTCCTTCGGCTCGATGTCGGCCTTGGAGTTGGTGAGGTGGAAGTACACGCCGAGGAACAGCGTCAGCAGTGTCGCCAGGACAAGCCCGGTGCCACCTGCCCACTCGATGCCCTGCTGGTTCGCGCCGTCATTGAGCTGCGACGTCGCGTAGAAGTACACGACCGTCATCACCGTGAGGAACAGTGCCAGTCCGTACATCAACTTGGCTGTCTGCCGCATTGTTGTCTCCTAGTGTTTCTTCGCCGGCTTAGGCGGAACGGTCGATGTAGTTGTCACCCTCGACTCCCCGGGTGGCGTCACGGCCGGGAAGGAAAGGCTGGGTCGAGGTGGCGTAGGGGTCCTCGCCGATCTCCGCCAGCGCCTCAGCGTTGGTGGCCTCGGGGTTGGCCTCACGGTAGGCGATGTACGCCGCGAAGTTCTCCGGGCTCACGGCACGGACCTCGAAGTTCATCATCGCGTGGTAGGTACCGCACATCTCGGCGCAACGTCCGACGAAGGCGCCTTCGCTCTCGATGCCCTCGATCTGGAACCGTCGCTCGGACTGGTTCGCCTCGGGGTGCGGGAACACGTCACGCTTGAAGAGGAACTCCGGGACCCAGAAGGAGTGGATCACGTCGGAGGACGCCAGGTTGAACTCGATCGGGGTGTTCGTCGGGAGGACGAGCACCGGGACCTCCTCCGAGGTGCCCAGGGTCTCGATCTTGTTGTAGTTCAGGTAGGTGAAGTCCTCGGAGGACTTGCCGTGGATCGGCCCCACGGACTTGCCGTGGCCGTCCCGGTCGTCCTCAGGCACAGCCGCGTTGGCCTCGGCGGCCTCGGCGCGGTCCTTGTCCTCACCGACGTACTCCTGGCCGTCCTCGGTGAGGGCGTCGCTCACGTCGCCGTAACCGAACTTCCAGTTCCACTGGTAGGCGGTGACGTCGACAGTGACCTGCGGGTCCTTGTCGAGAGCGGTGACCTTGTCCTGGGTCTGCACCGTGAAGAAGAACAGTCCCATGACGATCAGCACCGGGATGACGGTCAACGTGAGCTCGAGAGGCACGTTGTAGGCGGTCTGCCGGGGGAACTCAGGCTTGCCCTTCTTGGCCGCGCGCTTGTCGCTGTCGCGGAAGATGACCAGGAACATGAGGGCCCACATGATGATGCCGATGATCCAGGCGACAACCCAGGTCCACACCCAGAAGTTGCCCATGGACTGGGCCTCCGGGGTGATTCCGTCGGGCCATCCCATGCGCAGGGCATGGAAGAAACCGTTGTCGGGGGGTGCGACATCGCAGCCGACCAGGGCAAGGGAGCCGAGTCCCAGCACTCCGGCGAGGCCGATCTTGCGACCTCTTCCGTGAACTTTTCGCTGTTCCACGCGAGTATGCCTTCCTCAATCACACGTCGTGTTCATCGGGGCCACCGGATCCGTCGCCTGCAGAGGACGGACACCAGCCCCGTGTCATCTCCCGACAATAGTGCATGGAGGGGGATGCCCCTGCATCATGCACACCATTGTGATTCTCTGTCTGCCCTATTCGGGGTTGCTGCGCGGTGCCTGAGGAGCACACCGCCGTCCGGCATGTCCCGTCTGGGTCAGCGCGACCTCGACGAGTACTCTTGTGTGCTTACGCACGCGGCCGGTGTTCCACCGTCCCGGCCCCCTCCACCGGGAGGGCCCGGACACGCCGGTCCCCGACGACACTTACGGAGATGACCCCAGAGCACATGTGTGGACTTCTTGGAATTCTGACGGCCCACGGTGACGCCCCCCGCTTCGTGGACACGACCGCCCGGGCACTCCCCTGCATGCGGCACCGTGGCCCCGACGAGGACGGCACCTGGAACGACGACGACGTGGTCTTCGGCTTCAACCGCCTGTCGATCATCGACCTCGAGCACTCCCACCAGCCCCTGCAGTGGGGTCCGGCCGGCCAGCCGGGCCGCTACTCGATGACGTTCAACGGCGAGATCTACAACTACGTCGAGCTGCGCGAGGAACTCCGGGCCGAGGGCTACGAATTCGCGACCTCGGGCGACTCCGAGACGATCGTCGTCGGCTTCCACCACTGGGGCGCGGACGTCGTCAACCACCTGCGGGGAATGTTCGCCTTCTCGGTGTGGGACTCCGCGGAACGGACCATGTTCCTGGCGCGTGACCCCTTCGGCATCAAGCCGCTGTTCTACGCCACGACAGCCGCCGGCACCGTGTTCAGCAGCGAGAAGAAGTCCGTCCTGGCCATGGCCGAGGACATCGGTCTCGGCCTGGACCTTGACGACAGGGCGATCGCACACTACACCGACCTGCAGTACGTTCCGGAGCCCGAGACCCTGCACTCCGGCATCCGTCGTCTGGAGTCCGGATGCCACGCCACGCTGCGTCCCGGCGACGACGTGACCGCGGTGCGCTACTTCGAGCCGACGTTCCCGGTCACCCCGGTCCCGTCCGGCCAGGAGAGCGCACTGTTCGGCCGGATCGCCGACGCCCTGCAGGACTCGGTCGCCAAGCACATGCGTGCCGACGTCACGGTCGGCTCCTTCCTCTCCGGGGGCATCGACTCCACCGCCATCGCCTCCCTGGCCAAACAGCACAACCCGGACCTGATCACCTTCACCACAGGCTTCGAGCGCGAGGGCTACTCGGAGGTCGACGTCGCCGCGGAGTCCGCCGAGGCCATCGGCGTCGAGCACGTGGTCAAGGTCGTCTCCCCCGAGGAGTTCGCCGCCGCCGTCCCGAAGATCATCTGGTACCTCGACGACCCCGTCGCCGACCCCGCACTTGTTCCCCTGTACTTCGTCGCCGCGGAGGCACGGAAGCATGTCAAGGTCGTCCTGTCCGGTGAGGGCGCCGACGAACTGTTCGGCGGATACACCATCTACAAGGAGCCCCTCTCCCTGGCGCCGTTCGACAAGGTCCCCTCCCCGATCAAGAAGGTGCTCCGGACTCTGGGGGACGCCCTCCCCGACGGCATGCGCGGAAAGTCGCTCCTGCAGCGCGGCACCACGCCCATGGAAGAGCGCTACTACGGCAACGCCCGTTCCTTCAACTACGAGCAACTGGAGCGTGTCCTGCGGATCGCCCGTCCGGAATGGGACCACCGCGAGGTCACCGCACCGATCTACGCCAAGTCGCGGGACATGGACCCGGTCTCACGGATGCAGCACCTGGACATGTTCACCTGGCTGCGCGGCGACATCCTGGTCAAGGCCGACAAGATCACCATGGCCAACTCGCTGGAGCTGCGCGTGCCCTTCCTCGACCGGGTCGTCTTCGACGTGGCCCGTACGATCCCGCACGAGCTCAAGGTCGGCAACGGGACGACGAAGTACGCCCTGCGCCGTGCCCTGGAACTCATCGTCCCCGAGCACGTCATCAACCGAAAGAAGCTCGGCTTCCCCGTTCCCCTGCGTCACTGGCTCGCCGGCGACGAGCTCTACGACTGGGCGAAGAAGAACATCGAGGACTCCGCCACCGACCACATCTTCGACAAGTCGCAGGTGCTGGCGATGCTGGACGAGCACCGCGTGTCGATGACCACCGGGTCCGGCCCCGACCACTCCCGGCGCCTGTGGACCGTCATCGCGTTCATGATCTGGCACGGCATCTTCGTCGAGCACCGGATCAGCCCCGAGATCGACGAGCGGGACTACCCCGTCCACCTCTGACTGGTCTGCCAGGTCCCGCCTGAACACAGAACTCCCCGCCCCGGTGTCCCGGGACGGGGAGTTCTCCGTGTACGGGGACCGTCAGCTGAAGGAGTCGCCGCAGGCGCAGGAACCCCCCGCGTTCGGGTTGTCGATGGTGAATCCCTGGGACTCGATGGTGTCGGAGAAGTCGATCTTCGCCCCGGTCAGGTACGGGGCGGACATCTTGTCCACGACGAGACGGACGCCCTCGACCTCGTCGACGAGGTCGCCGTCCAGGGTGCGGTCATCGAAAAAGAGCTGGTAACGCAGGCCGGCGCAGCCGCCCGGCTGGACGGCGATGCGCAGGGCCAGATCGTCCCGACCCTCCTGTGCGAGCAGACCGGCGGCCTTGCCTGCAGCGGCGCTGGTCAGTTCGACGCCGGTGGACTTCTCGGCGGTTGCCTCGGGAGCAGTCATGATTTCCTCCTCAGTAATGCGGATATGCCCAAACTACTCGTGAACAACCCTGAAATCCAGTGATCTATTCCCCGGAGACTCACCCTCGTTGGTACACCTGTCCACCTGTGCTCTAGCCTGTGAGGTGTGAAACTCCCGTGGAAGAAAGACGACGACGGTGGCGCCGCGGACAGCGACGTCACCTCCGCAGGCAACCCGTCCGACGCCGACGAGGCCGCCCCGGTGCCGAAGGGCTACACCCCCAAGAAGGGACGTCCGACCCCGAAGCGCAACGAGGTCGAGCGCGCGACCGGTGTCCGGCGCGTCCACTACGACGCCCCGTTGACGCCGAAGGAGGCCCGCCAGCGCAAGAAGGAACTCAAGAACTCCATGTCCAAGGAGGAGTTCAAGGAGGCCAAGCGCAAGCAGCGCGAGGAGGCCGCCGAAGCCCGTCGCAAGGCCAATGAGCGCATGATGGCCGGCGACCCCGACTACCTGCTCGCCAGGGACCAGGGCAAGGAGAAGTTGTTCGTCCGTAACTACGTGGACGCCCACCGTTACCTGATGAACTACTTCCTGCCGATCGCACTGGTCGTCGTCGTGGTCATGATCCTCGGCACCCGCTTGCCCCTGATCGCCAACTACCTCAGCCTGTTCATGCTGGTCGTCATCGTCATCCTGGTGATCGAGGGCCTCTTCCTGGCACGCAAGGTCAACCGCCTGGTCACTGAACGTTTCCCTGACAACTCCTTCGGGAAGTGGACCATCGGCTTCTACGCCTTCACCCGCGCCACCATGGTGCGCAAGATGCGTACGCCCGCTCCCCAGGTGAATATCGGCGACTCGGTCTGATGGTCGCGCGTCCTGTCCTCCGACAGCTCACGGAGTGGGCCCGTGACACCGGCTGCACCGGGGTGCTCGGAGACTCGCGGGACGCCGGCGCACGTCCGGAGCTCCTCGTGACCGCGGCAGACCACGCGGTCGCCGAACCGGTCTCGGGCGACCGGAGTCCCGTGTCGACACTGCCCTGGGGGTACGGGGCAGCCGAAGCCGCCCGGATCGACGCCGGCGAGTCTGCGCTGTGCTCCCTCGCCGTGCGGCAGGGTGTCGACGTCACCGTCACCGGGTTCCCCGCCCCGGCCGACACCGCCACCGCACCGTCGGAGTGGGTGGACGCCGGACGCGGGGCCGCGGACGCCCGCGCCGACGCGGCCGTTCCCCTGCTTCTCACCGGGACGCTCGGGACGGGTGCGACTACGACCGCAGCGGCCGTCGTCGGCACCCTGTGCAACATCGAACCGGTGAAGGTCGTCGGACGCGGCGGCGGGACCGTCGGCATCAGCGACGAGCAGTGGAAGCACAAGGCCGTCGCCGTCCGCGACCTGATGTTCCGTGCCCGCCGGCACCGGCGACGACCGGTCGACGCGGCGGCGGTCACCGAGATCCTCGACCTCATCGGGTCACCGGACCTGGCGTTCACCGCCGGACTGCTCGCCCAGTCTGCCGTCCGACGCACCCCGGTGGTCCTGGACGGCGTGAGCGGGCTCGCCGCCGGACTGCTCGCGGACTCGCTCTCGGCAGGGGCGTCACAGTGGTGGCTGCTGCCCGAGACTCCCTCGGAGCCGGGCTCGGCCGCGGCGGCCCGCAGACTGTCGCTCTCCCCGGTGATCGAGCATCCACTCGGCGCCCCCGCAGCGGCGTCAGGACTCCTCGTCCTGCCCCTCCTGGACGCCGCGGCGTCCCTCGCCCGGCAGGGCTGACCCCGGCCCGCCCCTCCCCCGCGGGGCTGCCGTGGCTACGCGCGGACCAGCGTGTGGTTCCAGGAGTGACTGTCCTCCCCGGTGCCCCGCTGGATGCCGGTGAGCCGCTCACGCAGCCGCATCGTGATCTCCCCGGGGACGCCACCGTTGATCTGGAACTCACCGGTACCGTCCTTCACCGTGCCGACCGGGGTGATGACCGCCGCGGTGCCGCAGGCGAAGGCCTCGGTCATCTCACCGGACGCCGCCGCCGACCGCCACTCGTCGACCGTGAACCGTCGCTCGGTCACCTTCAGCCCCTCGTCCTCCGCGAGCTGCAGCAGAGAGTCCCGGGTGACACCGGGCAGCAACGAGCCGGACAGTTCGGGGGTCACCAGCTCCGCGGGCCCGCCGTCCTGCCCGCGCATGATGAACGCGAGGTTCATCCCGCCCATCTCCTCGACGTTGGAGTGGTTCGCGGCGTCGAGCCACACAACCTGGTCGCAGCCCTGCTTCTCCGCGTACGCCTGCGCGGCCAGGGAGGCGGCGTAGTTCCCCGCGAACTTCGCCGCACCGGTACCCCCCGGTGCCGCCCGGACGTACTCGGTGGACAACCAGACACTGACCGGGGTGACCCCGCCCTTGAAGTACGCTCCGGCCGGGGACGCGATCACGTAATAGCTGTAGCTGGCGGCCGGCTGGACACCCAGCCCCACCTCCGTGGAGATGATGAACGGGCGCAGGTAGAGCGCCTCCTCACCACCCGCGGCCGGGACCCAGTCCCGGTCGGCCTCCACCAACTGGCTCAGGGACTCCAGGAAGAGGTCCTCCGGGATCTCCGGCATGGCGATACGACGTGCCGAGGACCGGATACGCTCGGCGTTCTTCTCGGGACGGAAGGTGGCGACGGACCCGTCCGGCTGGCGGTAGGCCTTCAGCCCCTCGAAGATCGCCTGCCCGTAGTGCAGCACCGAGGTGGCCGGGTCCATGGGGATCGGGGCGTAGGGGACGAGCCGGGCGTCGTGCCAGCCGGCGTCCTCGGTCCAGTCGACGACCACCATGTGGTCGGTGAAGTACCTGCCGAACCCGGGGTTCGCCAGTACCTCCGCGATTCTCTCAGGCGGCGTGGGGTTCTCCGTCAGGGAACGGGAGAAGGTGACGGTCGAGGAGTTGGCGGGCGCGGAATCAGACATGGCCTGTATCTTAGACCCGTCGGTCCCGGTCCGGAACACAAGCCCGTCAGGACCGCCGGCGACTTTTCCGAACAACCGTGAGGTGAGCGATGACATCCGCAGGACTGCCCCGGGGCACCATGCCTCCGCTGGAACTTCTCCCGGACGCCTCGGCGGTCGCCGACGTCGAGGTCGACGTCCTGGTCGTGCCGACGTTCTCAGGCGAGAACGGTATCGAGCTGTCCCTGGCCCCCGCCCCCGGGTCGCCCTCCGGAGCCGCCACCCTCTTCGACAGGGAGACCCAGGTCGCGCTCTGGAAGTCCCTCGTCGAGATCGGGGCGCGGGGACGCGCCGGCGAAACCCACCTGCTGCCAGCCGTCCCCGGCGTCGCGGCGACGCGGCTGCTGGCGGTCGGGCTCGGCGACGCCGACACCCTGACGGACGAGGGACTGCGCTCCGCGGCCGGCACCGCGTCACGCGCGCTCGGCCGGCTCCCCCGCCACCGGTTCCCCGACGAGGTGACCGCACTCAGCCTCCTCGGCACCCTGGGCACCGGTCCGGCGACCGAAGGCCACGGACTGGGCGGGTACACCTACACCGGGTCAAACGGCCACGAGGACGGCAACCGGGACTCCGCGCGCCTGACCAGGCTCCTCATCGCCCCGCCGGCAGCGCCGACGGCGGCCCGGTCCGCCGCCACGGACTTCTCCCGGGCGTGCGCCGCCATCGAAGCCGTCACCTGCGCCCGCGACCTGGTCAACGCCCCTGCGAACGTCCTGTACCCGGAGAGCTACGCCCGGGTCATCGCCGATCTCAGTACCCGGGCGGGGCTCGAGGTGGAGATCCTCGACGAGGAGGAACTCCGCGAACAGGGGTTCGGCGCGCTGGTCGGTGTCGGTCAGGGTTCACCCCGCCC
Source organism: Corynebacterium sp. (assembly GCF_022712195.1). Taxonomy (GTDB): domain Bacteria; phylum Actinomycetota; class Actinomycetes; order Mycobacteriales; family Mycobacteriaceae; genus Corynebacterium. The sequence goes on from NZ_JALAGY010000020.1 coordinate 9,569, forward strand.
GCCCCGGCTGGTCCGCGTGACCTACCGGCCGGAGCAGGCCGGTGACGCCGGGGTGCCGCATGTCGCACTCGTCGGCAAGGGCGTGACGTTCGACACCGGCGGTATCTCCCTGAAGCCGTCACCCCACATGGGCAACATGATCTCCGACATGGGCGGCTCAGCGGCCGTCGTCGCGGCGGTCATCGCCGCCTCCGAGCTGGATCTCCCTGTCTCGGTGACCGCCACCGTGCCCCTGGCCGAGAACATGCCTGACGGCACCGCGGTTCGCCCCGGGGACGTGCTGCGCCACTACGGGGGCCTGACCACCGAGGTCCTCAACACCGACGCCGAAGGTCGGCTGATCCTCGGCGACGCCATCGCACGTGCCTGCGAGGACGGGCCCGACTACCTCGTCGAGACCGCCACCCTCACCGGCGCGCAGGTTCGCGCCCTCGGCGACCGGACACCGGCGGTCATGGGCACCCCCTCGCTCCGTGACCGGGTGGCCTCCCTGTCCCGGGAGGTCGGCGAAGGTGCGTGGCCGATGCCGCTGCCGGCGGAGATCGCCGGAGAGATCCGCTCGGACGTGGCGGACCTGCGCAACATCCCGAAGAAGAGCTGGGGCGGCATGGCCGCGGCGGGACACTACCTCGCCGCGTTCGTGCCCGAGGGACTGCCCTGGGTCCACATCGACGTCGCCGGCCCCGCCTACAACACCGGGTCGCCGCACGGCTACACCCCGCGTCGGGCGACCGGGGTCCCCGTGCGCACGCTCATCGCGGTCCTCGAGGACATCGCCTCAGGCACCGCCCCGAACTCCCCCTAACCGTGCCCGTCGCGCCGCTCCTCGAACCGGGCACGGCGTTCCTGCTGTTCCAGACGTTTACGGATGATCATGTCCCGCTCGATACGGTCTCTCATCCGTTGCGGGTAGCCGGTCTTCTCCGCGTCGTAGAGCCGGACACCGGTCGCAGCGGCGACGTCGTCGATCCCACGGGGGCCGCCGATGCGTCGGCGCGTCCACTCTCCGGTGGCGTCGACGAAAACGACAGACATCTCGTTGACGAGCGTCTCCGGCTCGACGAGCCCCTCCACGCCCTGACGCTGACCCGCCCACTGGCGCAGGTAGTCGATGTCGGCCGACCTCGCCCTCCCACCCGGCGCCCGCGGAGGGCGGGGACCGGAGCGACGGGGGCGGCCGAATAGGTTGAACACGCCACCGATTCTAAGCGAATCCCGGACGACGCGACGACAGACGGCACAATCACGCCGCTGGCACGGGCGGGCACGGGCTGGCACGGACGGACACGGGCGGTCGCGACCGGCGCAGGCCGACCCCTTACGGCAGGACGGCGGTGACAGCGGTACCATATATAGTATTCGGTCAGAGACCACATTCTCTGCTTCTCTGCGTACCGCGGACCGATCCACGTACTCCACATCTGTACCCCGTCGTTTAATAGGAGCTTCAACACCATGGCGCACTCCGTCGAAATGCCCGAGCTGGGCGAATCCGTCACAGAAGGCACTGTCACCCAGTGGCTGAAGAAGGTCGGCGACACCGTGGAGGTCGACGAACCGTTGCTCGAGGTCTCCACGGACAAGGTCGACACGGAGATCCCGTCCCCGGTCGCCGGCGTCCTGCTGAAGATCATCGCGGACGAGGACGAGACCGTCGACGTCGGGGCCGTGATCGCCGAGATCGGCGACGAGGGCGAGGAGAGCGGCAGCGCCGACTCGTCCGGTTCCTCCGACTCCTCCGACGAAGCCCCGGCAGACGAGCCGACCGAGGAGCCGGCCTCCGGCAATGATGAGGACGACAGCAACGCCCCGGCGGCCTCCGCCGGCGGTGCAGGTACCGACGTGACGATGCCCGAGCTCGGCGAATCCGTCACCGAGGGCACGATCACCCAGTGGCTGAAGAAGGTCGGCGACGAGATCGAGGTCGACGAGCCGCTGCTCGAGGTCTCCACAGACAAGGTGGACACCGAGGTCCCCTCCCCTGTCGCCGGTACCCTGCTGGAGATCCTCGCCGACGAGGACGACACCATCGACGTCGGCGCCGTGATCGCCCGCGTGGGCGACGCCGCCGCCGCGGAGCAGGCCCCCGCCGAGAAGAAGCCGGAACCGGAGAAGAAGCCGGAGCCGGCGCCCTCCGAGCAGCCGAAGCAGGAGAAGAAGCAGGAGGCACCGAAGCAGGACGCACCGTCCGACGCCGGTGAGCCGTCCGACGGCAACCTCCCCTACGTCACCCCGCTGGTGCGCAAGCTCGCGGAGAAGCACGGCGTGGACCTATCCACCGTGGAAGGCACCGGTGTCGGCGGACGTATCCGCAAGCAGGATGTCCTCGCCGCCGCCGAGGGCGGTTCCGCGAAGGAATCCGCACCCGCGCCCGCCAAGGGCGTCGACCCGGAGAAGGCGTCGCTGCGCGGCACCACGCAGAAGGTCAACCGCATCCGTGCGATCACGGCCAAGACCACCCTTGAGTCCCTCCACGGTGCGGCCCAGCTCACCCAGGTCCACGAGGTCGACATGACCCACGTCGCGGAACTGCGCAAGGAGTCGAAGGCGGCCTTCCAGGACAAGCACGGCCTGAACCTCACCTTCCTGCCGTTCTTCGCCAAGGCCATCGTCGAGGCTCTCGTGGCCCACCCGAACGTGAACGCGTCCTACAACGCCGACACCCAGGAGATGACCTACCACGGCAAGGTCAACCTCGGCATCGCCGTCGACACCAAGGACGGCCTGCTGTCCCCGGTGATCCACGACGCCCAGGACATGTCGCTGCCCGAGCTGGCCAAGGCCATCGCCGACATCGCCGACCGTGCGCGGAACAAGAAGCTGAAGCCGAACGACGTCAGCGGCGGCACCTTCACCATCACCAACATCGGTTCCGAGGGTGCACTCACCGACACCCCGATCCTCGTCCCGCCGCAGGCCGCCATGATCGGCACCGGCGCCATCCGCAAGCGCCCGGTGGTGATCACCGAGGACGGTTCGGACAGCATCGCGATCCGCAGCATGGTCTACCTGCCGATGACCTACGACCACCAGGTCATCGACGGCGCCGACGCCGGACGGTTCCTGACCACAGTCAAGGACCGTCTCGAGAACAGCGACTTCTCCTCCGACCTGGAGATCTGAGTGCGCTGACCTCCCCTGCCCTACCCCGCCACCGCCACCCCGCGGTGGCGGGGTAGAGTCGTTAGGCATGGGATATCAACACGGATCCATCAGGATGTCGGCCGACCCTGTCGTCGTCGACGACCTCGGCACGGTGGACTACCTGACCACCTGGGACAGGCAGGCCGACCTGGCACGGCGCCGCGCGGACGGGGAGATCGGCGACACCGTCCTGCTGCTGCAGCATCCGCCGACCTACACGGCGGGGAAACGCACCCAGCCTGAGGACCTGCCCACCAACGGCCTCCCGGTCGTCGACGTCGACCGCGGCGGACGGATCACCTGGCACGGACCGGGCCAGCTCGTCGCCTACCCGATCGTCAAGCTCGACGACCCCATCGACGTCGTCGACTACGTGCGTCGGATCGAGGAGGCCGTGCTGGCGACCTGTCGCGAGGTCGGACTCGAGGACGTGGGACGGGTGCCCGGGCGTTCCGGGGTCTGGCTCCCGGCGGGCCTGCGGCGCGGCGAGCTCGTGCCCGCCCGCAAGGTCGCGGCGGTGGGCATCAGGGTGACCCGTGGCGTGACCATGCACGGGGTCGCACTGAACTGCGACAACACCCTGGAGTACTACGACCACATCGTCCCGTGCGGACTCGCGGACACCGGCGTGACGACCCTCTCCGAGGAACTGGATCGCACGGTCAGTGTGGCCGATGTGACGGACATCTTCACCGGCCACCTCCTCGCCGCCCTGGACGGGTCACTGGAGATGTCGGACAATGACGTCCCCGAGGAGCTCGCCCACGGCGCGGTATCGTCCTGAACAGGCGTTTTGACCCGACTTCGTCGACCGGAGTCGGTTAGCGTCACTGAACGATGCAGCGTAGGGTGGGGGCCGTGACTGTTACATCAGACGGACGACGACTTCTCCGCATCGAGGCGAAGAACTCCCAGACCCCCATCGAGCAGAAGCCGCGGTGGATCCGCACGCAGGCCAAGATGGGCCCGGAATACCGTGACATGAAGAACCGTGTCGCCGACGCCGGGCTCCACACGGTGTGCCAGGAGGCCGGCTGCCCCAACATCCACGAGTGCTGGGAGGAGCGTGAGGCGTCCTTCCTCATCGGTGGCGACACCTGCTCCCGTCGTTGTGACTTCTGCCAGATCAAGTCCGGGAAGCCCAGCCCGCTGGACCGCGACGAACCGCGTCGGGTCGCCGAGAACATCCGCGAGATGGACCTGCGGTACGCCACGATCACCGGTGTCACCCGTGACGACCTGGACGACGAAGGCGCCTGGCTGTACGCGGAGATCGTGCGCAAGGTCCACGAACTCAACCCGAACACCGGGGTCGAGAACCTGACCCCGGACTTCTCGGCGAAGCCCGACCTGCTCGCCGAGGTCTTCGAGGCACGTCCCGAGGTGTTCGCCCACAACCTGGAGACGGTCCCCCGGATCTTCAAGCGGATCCGGCCGGCGTTCCGCTACGAGCGTTCACTGGAGGTCATCCGGGCAGCCAGGGACTTCGGGCTGGTGACGAAGTCGAACCTCATCCTCGGCATGGGTGAGACCGCCGAGGAGGTACGGTCCTCGCTGACCGACCTGAAGGACGCCGGCTGCGACATCATCACGATCACCCAGTACCTGCGTCCGACCTCGATGCACCACCCGATCGAGCGGTGGGTGAAGCCGGAGGAGTTCATGGAGCACTCCGACTTCGCCAAGGAGCTCGGTTTCGGCGCGGTCATGTCCGGGCCCCTGGTCCGTTCGTCCTACCGGTCGGGCCGGCTCTACGCCGAGGCCAAGGCCGCCCGCGGCGAGGAGCTGCCGGAGAACCTCCGCCACCTGGGCGAGACCCTGGGCTCGACCACCAGCCAGGAGGCCAGCACGTTGCTGGAGAAGTACGGCCCGTCGGCGGACACGCCGGTGTCGTCCGCCCGCTAGCAGTCCCCCACGCTCCGGCGGACGTCGTTGCCGGCCCCGGGGCACCGATGTTCTAAGGTAGGCGGTATGGCGAAGGATCCCCGGGAGAAAGAAAACAAGCGGCTCGAGAAGGCCGCCAAGAAGTCACGGCGCAAGCAGACGCGAGGCCAGATGTGGCAGGCCTTCCAGATGCAGCGCAAGAAGGACAAGAAGCTCATCCCCTTCATGCTGCTGGGGCTGCTTGTCCCGGTGGCGCTCATGCTGGCGCTCAGTCTGGTGTTCGGCTGGTGGTGGCTGAACCTCATCGTCGGTGTCGCGCTCGGCGTGATGGTCGCGTTCTGGATCTTCTCCCGTCGGCTGCAGGCCGGGGTGTACGACCAGATCGAGGGCGAGGCGGGTGCGGCCGGCTGGGCCCTGCAGAACCTGCGTGACGGTGTCGGTGTCAAGTGGATCACGGAGACCGCCGTCGCGTCGAACACCCACATGGACGCCGTCCACCGTGTCGTGGGCGTCCCCGGTGTTGTCCTGGTGGGTGAAGGCAGCCGCCACCGCCTGAAGCCGATGATGGCGCAGGAGCGCAAGCGTCTCGCCCGCATTCTCGGCAACACCCCGATCTACGACGTGTACATCGGCGAGGGTGAGGACGAGGTGCCGATCCGTAAACTGCAGAACCACCTGGTCCGTCTCCCCCGTAACATCAAGAAGAACGAGGTCGACGCCCTCAACAGCAAGGTGGAGTCGATCGCCCGGCTGCACTCACGTGAGTCGATGCTGCCGAAGGGGCCGATGCCCCGCAACGCCGCGAACCCGGCCGGCATCAACCGCCGTGCCCGACGCGCCGCACAGCGCAACAAGAAGGGCTGAGTCCGGGAGTCGACGGCCCCCGCCCCCGGGCACCTGACGGAGACCGTCAGGTGCCCGGTTTTTTCGGTCCTCCGCCGTGTCCCCTGCCGACGGGCGTGAGCCCCCCACCTACCGGGTCACCGGGTGCGGATCACCGCGGTTCCGGTGGCACGGTCATGCATGCCGCGGCTGTCGGTGTCCTGGATCAGCGGCGGGAACAGGAAGACGGTGAGCACCGTACGCACCACCGCACGCACCAGACCCACCCGCTGGGTGGTGTCGTCGACGCGGGCCACGCCGATTCCCATCACCGCGTGTCCCGGTGACTGACCGAACAGCCACACGGTGACGATCCGCCAGACCACCCACACCATCAGGACGACGGTCGACACCCCGCCGAGCACATCGGTCATCTGGGTGAGGAAGAACGCGATACCGTAGCAGATCAGCCAGTCCACCAGCAGTGCGAGAACGCGGGGGAAGATCGTGGAGACCGAGCCCGGCCCGGACGCCGGCAACCCCAGCAGCTTCCCGGGGTAGGAGCTCAGGTCCTTCGGGTCCTCGTACTGTCCCGGGACCCGGGGGCCCTCCAGCCAGCTCGGCTGCTGTGCCCGTTCCTCACGGAGCCCCTTCCGCCGTTGACGGCGGTCATCCCCGGTCCCACTGTTCTTCTGCGGTTTCGCCATGATCCTCAAGCGTACCGGCCACGTGCGGGACCCCCAATTTCGTTCCGGGCCACCCCGACTGTGCACACCCGGGCGCCGGTGCCCGTATCCTAGAGGTCGAGCCCCGACCGGGGACTACCGGACGCAAGCGTGGGACCGGCGGTTACACACCGGTAACATTGGATTGACACCAGGGCAACAACCCCGGAATAGGGTTGTCTACGACGCACCCGGCAGGGTGAATCCCCTCGTGAGACAACGAGACAACGAGTTGGGTCGAACATGACTGCAAGGAGTCCAGAAGTGGCATTTAAGACGGCCGAAGAGGTCACCAAGTACATCGCGGACAACGACATCGAGTTCGTTGACGTCCGTTTCACGGACGTACCCGGCGTGGAGCAGCACTTCACCATTCCGGCCGCCGCCTTCGACGAGGATGCCATCGAGACCGGCCTGGCTTTCGACGGGTCGTCGGTGCGTGGTTTCACCACCATCGACGAGTCGGACATGAACCTGCTGCCCGACCTCGCGACCGCCAAGGTCGACCCGTTCCGCAAGACCAAGACGCTGAACGTGAAGTTCTTCGTCCACGACCCCTTCACCCGTGAGCCCTTCTCCCGCGACCCCCGTAACGTCGCACGCAAGGCCGAGGAGTACCTCGCCTCCACCGGCATCGCCGACACCTGCAACTTCGGTCTTGAGGCCGAGTTCTACCTCTTCGACAAGGTCCGTTACTCCGCCGGCCAGAACTCCGCCTTCTACGAGGTCGACTCCAACGAGGGGTGGTGGAACCGCGGTAACGAGACCAACACCGACGGCACCCCCAACACCGGTTACAAGACCCGCGTCAAGGGCGGCTACTTCCCGGTTCCGCCGTACGACCAGACCGTCGACGTGCGCGACGAGATGGTGAAGAACCTCGCCGCCTCCGGCTACGAGCTCGAGCGTTTCCACCACGAGGTGGGCACCGGCGGCCAGCAGGAGATCAACTACAAGTTCAACACCCTGCTGCACGCGGCCGACGACCTGCAGTCGTTCAAGTACATCATCAAGAACACCGCCGCCGCCCACGGCAAGTCCGCGACCTTCATGCCGAAGCCGCTGGCCGACGACAACGGTTCGGGCATGCACGCCCACCAGTCGCTGTGGAAGGACGGCAAGCCGCTGTTCCACGACGAGTCCGGGTACGCCGGCCTGTCGGACCTGGCGCGCTACTACATCGGCGGCATCCTGCACCACGCCGGTGCGGTCCTGGCGTTCACCAACCCCACGCTGAACTCGTACCACCGTCTGGTCCCGGGGTTCGAGGCCCCGATCAACCTGGTCTACTCGCAGCGTAACCGCTCCGCCGCTGTGCGTATCCCGATCACCGGCTCGAATCCGAAGGCCAAGCGCCTGGAGTTCCGCGCACCGGACCCCTCGGGCAACCCCTACCTCGGCATGGCCGCGATGATGCTCGCCGGCCTCGACGGCATCAAGAACCGGATCGAGCCGCACGCCCCGATCGACAAGGACCTCTACGAGCTTCCCCCGGAGGAGGCCGCCAGCATCCCGACCGCGCCGACCTCCCTGGAGGCCGCGCTGCAGGCTCTCGAGGACGACAACGACTTCCTCACCGAGGGCGGCGTCTTCACCGACGACCTGCTCGAGACCTACATCGCCTACAAGTACGACAACGAGATCTCCCCGGCCCGGCTGCGCCCGACGCCCCACGAGTTCGAGCTGTACTACGACTGCTGACCGCCGGCAGGCACACGGGTCGACCCCCGCCGCACCGTCCACGGTGCGGCGGGGGTCGACCCGTCCTACGGACCTCCGTCAGCTGTAGCTGTGGAGTTCGTTGTTCAGCAGCGCGCTCGGCGTCTCGCTGAGACTGTGTGACGCGATGCCGGCGCCCCGCGCCTCCAGCACCCCACCGTAGAGCTGCTGGAAGCCGGTCAGCGCGGCGGCGAAGTGACTGACGGCCGTCTCGTAGGTGACACCGATGCCGCCGTGCAGCTGGATGCACTCCTCGGCCACCACACGCGCCTGACGGGCCAGGAAGACGAAGGAGTCGAGGGCCGCGGTCTCCAGCTCCTCCAGAGTGAGTTCCTCGGTCTGCGCCATCGCCGCCGCCCACAGGGTGGTGGAACGGGCCAGTTCAACGTCCGCGTAGAGCTGGGAGGCCCTGTGGGTGAGGACCTGGAACTTGTTCAGGGTCACCCCGAACTGCTTCCTGACCTTGAGGTAGTCCACGGTCTGGTTCATCGCGGTCCCCATCAGCCCCACGGCCCGGCCGCCCTGCACAACCCGGGCCAGTGACACCGCACGCCGCAGGGCGCGGTCGGTGTCCTCCGCGGTGCCGTCCAACCGTTCGGCGGCTGCGTCCCTGAACGTCACCCGGCCCGTGGGCGCCCATTCCGCGTCGCGGTGCACCGTCACCTCCACCCCGTCGCCCGGGGTGACCAGGTAGACACCGACGGCGCCGTCCTCCACCGCGGTGACCAGGAAGGCGTCGACGTCCGCGGGGGCGACGACCGCACGCTTCTCACCGCTGAGCCGGCCGTCGGCGACGACGGCGGTCCGGACGTCGGCCCACCCGGTCCCCGGCTCCGCGTGGGCGAGGGTCACCAGCTTCTCGCCCGCGGCGATCTGCGGCAGCCAGGTCGACTTCTGCTCCGCCGTCCCCAGGTCCCCGAGCAGCCAGGCGGGGACGTAGGCCAGGTCGGTGAGCTGCTCGGGGGCGGCGAGTTCCCCCAGCGCCCCGGCGGCCGCGTAGGCCTCGCCGACGCCCGCACCGGCACCGTCGTACTCCTCGTCGACGACGAGTGCGGTCACCCCCAGCTCGGCCGCCTGCCGCCACAGGTCACGCCGGAACTCCAGTGCGACCTCCGGAGCCTCCGCCCCGCTGGTCGGATCCCCGTCGGCACCGGTGAAGACGCTCCGGACGGAGTCGGCGAGCATGCGCTGTTCATCTGTCAGGGAAAGATCCATGGTCGTTACGCTCCTAGAGTCCGAGAATGGCCTTGGCGATGACGTTCGCCTGGACCTCGTTGGTGCCTCCGTAGATGGAGACCTTGCGGTTGTTCAGGTACTCGACGACGGGGTCCCCGTAGGGGCTGGCGTCTCCTGCGGTGATCTCGACGGCGTCACTGCCGAGTGCCTCCACCGCCAGTTCGTTGAGTTCCTGGAGGATCCTGCTGCCCTCGATCTTCAGCATCGAGGACACCGGGCTGGGTTTACCGTCCCGGCTGGCCGCCGTGACGCGCAGCTGCGTGGCCTCGACCGCCTTCAGCCGCAACTTCACGTCGTAGAGACGGTTGCGGAAGACCGGGTCGTCGATGACGCGGCGCCCGCCGCGGGTGTGTTGGGCGGCCATCTCCACGAGGTCGGCGTAGTGCCGCTGGCTCGTGCCGACCTGGGTGATGCCGTTGCGCTCGTTGCCCAGGAGGAACTTGGCGTAGGTCCAGCCCTTGTTCTCCTCGCCGACGAGATTCTCCACCGGGATACGGACGTCGGTGAAGAAGAACTCGTTGACCTCGACCGAGCCGTCGATCAGCTGGATCGGGCGGCGTTCGATCCCGGGGGTGTCCATGTCGACGAGCAGGAAGGAGATACCCTGCTGCGGCTTCGGCGCGTCCGGGTCGGTGCGTGCCAGCAGGAACATCCACTCGCCGTACTGGCCGAGGGTGGTCCAGGTCTTCTGCCCGTTGACCAAGTAGTGGTCACCGTCGCGCACCGCCGTGGTCTTCAGCCCCGCCAGGTCCGACCCGGCGCCCGGTTCGGAGAACCCCTGCGACCACCAGATGTCCAGGTTGGCCGTCTTCGCCAGGAACCGTTCCTTGAGTGCGTCACTGCCGAAGGTCGCGATGACCGGCCCCACCATGCCCGTGTTGAAGGCCAGGGGCTCGGGGATGCCGGCCCGCTGCAGCTCATTGGTGAAGATGTGCCGCTGGATGGGGGTCCAGTCCTGCCCACCGCAGTCGACGGGCCAGTGCGGCACGGCGACACCGTGGCTGTTGAGGATGCGCTGGGAGGTGACGATGTCGTCGCGGGTCACGTGGCCTGCACGGACCCGTTCACGGATATCCGTGGGGACCTCAGCGAAAATACTGCGGAGTTTGTCGCGGAAGGCGACGTCCTCCTCGGAAAGTTCGAGATTCACGGGCACTACTCCTCGATAATATGTCTTGAATCACCGTTCAGTGTGGACGTGACCCACATTACTACGTCCGGCGCCCCGACGGGAGCGGGGCCTGCTCCGGGAATAGACGGAGCGGTCCACCGGTTGTGCTGACCAGAACGCGACCACTGAACCACCACCCCGCAGGAGGACAGGCATGACGGACATTCTCATCATCGGAGGCCACGGCAAGGTCGGGCTCCTCGCCACCCCGAAACTCGTCGACGCAGGATTCTCGGTGACCTCGCTCATCCGGGACCCCGGCCAGGTCCCCGACATCGAGTCCCTCGGGGCCACCGCCCTGGTCGAGGACGTCACCCGGGTGAGCCCCGAGCGCTGGGACGAGATCCTCGGCCGCTTTGACTTGGTCGTCTGGTCCGCCGGAAACGGCGGACGCGGCGGACCCGAGGTGACCTACGCGGTCGACCGCGACGCGGCCCTCGCCGTCATCGACTCCCTGCAACGGCTCCGTGACGCGGGCACGTCGCCCCGCTACATCAACGTCTCCTACGCCGACGCCCGGAACCACACCGTCCCCGAGGACGACAGCTTCTTCCCCTACGCGGACGCGAAGAAGACGGTCGACGACCGGCTCGTCACCACCGACCTGGACTACCTGATCCTGGGTCCGGCGACACTCACCGAGGAACCGGCCCGAGGGGCCGCCCGGTACACCCCGGACCTCGACCGGTCCGAGGCCCACACGTCGCGTGACCTCGTCGCCGACGTCATCGTCGAGTTCGCCCGGCGCGACACCCTCCCCGACGACCGCACCGTCGAGTTCGTCGACGGCACCGCACCCGTCAGCGGACTCTGACACGATGGGGCCATGGCCCCTCCCGACAGACCGACCGACGCCACACTGGACGGTGCCCTGAACGGCGCCCTGAAGGACGCCCTGGCCAGGTTCGACGCGTTGCCCGCCGTCACCACCGGGGAGATGGTGGGGCGGTGGCGGGGCGCCGAGGTGGCCACGGGCCACCCGCTCGACGGCCTGCTCGTCCCGCTGGGCTGGCACGGCAAACGGTTCGACGGCGACGAGGACGGGCACCCCCTCGTCTTCAGGTCCGGTCCGGCCCTGTTCGCGGCGAACCCGGCGCTCGTACCTGTGTCTGCCGCGGCGGCGCTGCGCCCGCTGGCGACCGCCGGGCCGTTCGCCGCGCTCGTCCGGCTCTACCTCCGGGCCACCGCGACGACGCGCCCGCGGGCCCGGCTCAGGATGGTGGAGTACCGCGGTGTGTCCACCGCGACGATGATCTACGACTCCCTGCCGGTCAACGACCACTTCCGGCGCATCGACGACCGGACCCTGCTCGGCGTCATGGACTTCCGGCACATCAGGCGGCCCTACGTGTTCACACTTCAGAGGGAGGACTGACGCCTGGCCTCCCGCAGCGGCCCCGCCAGGTCCGCCGCCGCAGCCCGCGGGTCGCTGGCCCCGGTGACCGCACGGACCACCACGGCACGCCGCGCACCTGCTGCGATCACCTCCGGCAGGGTGTTCGGGTTGATCCCGCCGATGGCGAACCACACCTTGTCACCGGATGGCGCGTCGCGGACCATCCCGGCGGTGCTCCTCACCAGCCCCAACCCGGTGGCGGGACGGTCCGGTTTCGTCGGTGTCTCCCACACCGGCCCGGTGCAGAAGTAGTCCAGCTCCGGATCGCCGAACGCAGCCTCCGCCTGCCCGGCGGAGTGGGTGGACAGTCCCAGGACGACGTCCGGACCGAGCAGGGCCCGGGCCTGCGCCACGCTCAGGTCGTCCTGCCCGACGTGCAGTATGTCCGCGCCGACCAGCGCGGCGACGTCCGCCCTGTCGTTGACGGCGAACAGCTTCCCGTGCTCGGCGGCGACCTCGGCGAGCACCTCGATCGCGGCGATCTCGTCGCGGGTGTCGAGGGTCTTGTCGCGCAGCTGGACCACGTCGACTCCCCCGTCGTAGGCGGCGTGGAGGAACTCCCTGAGGTCACCCCGGTCCCGGCGCGCCGGGGTGCACAGGTACAGCGAGGCCTGCCTCAGGAGTTCCCGGCGTCGCTCGCCGGTGGCGGTGGCTGTTGCGGGGGCGTCCGTGCGGTGCTGTGGGTCCATGTGGTGAGATGGTAGTCGTTACGCGAACTACGGGAGCCCCCGACGCCGGGGCTGAGAGGACCGGGGCGACCGGTCGACCGTCGACACCTGATGCGGGTCATGCCGCCGGAGGAAAGAACGCCGATGTCACCGACACCACCAACATCACCTGTACCACCTGTGCCACCGGTGTCACAGATAATTGTCGTCGGTGCCGGGGTCGCCGGGCTCAGCGCGGCCTGGTACCTGCGACGTGCCGGCCACACCGTCACCGTGGTGGACCCCGAGCCGGGCCACGGTGCCAGCCACGCCGCCGCCGGCATGATCGCCGCCGTCAGTGAGGTGGTCCACCAGCACGACTCGATCCGGCCGTTGACGCTCTCCTCCGCGGCGGCGTACCCGGGGTTCATCGCCGGTCTCGAGCAGGCCGTCGGGCGTCCCGTCGGCTACCGCCCCACCGCCACGCTCGGTGTGGGCGCCACCCCTGGGGACGTGGCGGCCCTGCGGGACCTGGCGGGGGTCCAGCGGGACTCCGGCATGGCGGTGGAGCAGCTGACCGTTCGGCAGGCGCGCCGCCTGGAACCCGCCCTGGCGCCGGGGATCGCCGGCGCCTTCCTCGTCGCCGACGACCACCAGGTCAACCCCCGGACCCTCATGGAGGCCCTCACCGAGGCGGTGTGCGCGCCCACGGACGACCGGGGCCCGCAGGGGCGCCTGGTCACCCGGCGGGTCACCGCGGTCGTGCGCGACGGGGACACCGTCACCGGCGTGCGCCTGGCCGACGGCGACGTACTGGAGGCGGGGATGACCGTCCTGTGCCCCGGCACCCGGGTGGCCGGCATCGACGGCCTCCCGGAGGCGGCGTCGGTGAGACTGCGCCCGGTGCACGGCGACATCCTGCGGGCCCGGGTGAAGCCCGGCCGTCCCGCGCTGCTGGACCGCACGGTGCGCGGACTCGTCGACGGCCGGCCGGTCTACCTCGTCCCCCGCACCGACGGGGAGGTCGTGATCGGCGCCACCGAACGTGAGGACGGCTTCGACGGGGTGTCCCTCGAGGGCGTGCACCAGCTGCTCCGGGACGCACAGGTCGTGGTACCCGGCGCAGCGGACCTGGAGCTCACCGAGATCCTGGCGCGCGCCCGCCCCGGCACACCGGACGACCTGCCGTACCTGGGTGAGGTTCCCGGTGTCGACGGTGTCGTGGTCTCCACCGGGTACTCCCGGCACGGGGTTCTGCTGGCACCGCTGTGCGCCAGGCTCACCGCCCTCCTGGCCTCCGGGACACCGCCGGAGCAGTTCACACCGCAGGACCGCGACCTGCTCACCACCACTTCCCTTGAAAGGACACCATGACCGGAACAACCGGATCCGACAGCATCGTCAAGGTCAACGGCGAGGAGCGTGGCGTGGACGCCACCACGACCGTCGGCGACATCGTCCACGAGGTCACCGGCCAGGACCCGGAGTCCGAGGAACTGGGACTCGCCGTGGCAGTGGACGCCGCGATCGTCCCCCGTAGCCGGTGGGCCGGCACCGTGGTCCACGACGGCGCGGAGATCGAGATCATCACCGCGATGCAGGGAGGCTGAACACCATGGCGACACCGACAGACCGTCTCACCGTCGGCACCTCCACCCTGGGTTCACGGCTGATCATGGGCACCGGCGGTGCGACGTCCCTGGAGGTGCTGGAGCAGGCCCTCACCGCCTCCGGAACGACGATGACCACCGTCGCACTGCGCCGCTTCAACCCCTCCACGGGCACCTCACTGTTCGGCCTGCTCGACCGCCTGGGGATCGACGTGCTGCCCAACACCGCCGGCTGCTACACCGCCCGGGACGCCCTGCTCACGGCCCGGCTGGGTCGCGAGGCGCTCGGCACCCACCGGGTGAAGCTGGAGATCCTCGCCGACGACCGCACGCTGCTGCCCGACGTCATCGAACTCGTCGACGCCACAGAACAGCTCACCGCCGACGGGTTCGAGGTCTACGCGTACACCTCCGACGACCCCGCGACGGCGAGACACCTGGAGGCCGCCGGGGCGGTGGCGGTGATGCCGCTGGGCTCCCCGATCGGCACCGGACTGGGAATCCTCAACCCCCACAACATCGGCCTGATCTGCGACAGGGCCTCGGTGCCGGTGATCCTGGACGCCGGCATCGGCACGGCCTCCGATGCCGCGCAGGCCATGGAACTCGGTTGTGACGGGGTCCTCCTGGCCAGTGCGGTGACCCGGGCACAGGACCCTGCGGCGATGGCCTCGGCGATGCGTCACGCCGTCGAGGCCGGCCGGCTCGCCCGTGGCGCCGGACGTATCCCCCGGCGTCCGTGGACCCGGGGCGCGGTGGCGTCGTCCGGGTCCGACGGGCTCATCACCGGCACCGGCCGGGAGGAGGAGGCGCTGTGACTGTCACAGGTACAGGTGCCGTTCCCTTCCCGTTCCCCCTCGTCGACCCCGGCGAGGAACTCACCACCGACGAACTGTCGCGCTACGCCCGCCACCTCACCCTCGAACAGCTGGGCCCCGCCGGTCAACGCCGGCTGAAGAACGCCCGCGTCCTCGTCGTCGGCGCCGGTGGGCTGGGCTCCCCGGTCCTGCAGTACCTCGCCGCGGCCGGGGTCGGCACCCTCGGCGTGGTCGACGACGACACGGTGGAGGTGGCTAACCTGCAGCGTCAGGTCATCCACGGCGTCGGTTCGGTCGGCGACCTGAAGGTCGACTCCGCCGCTGCCGCCGTGGCCCGCATCAACCCGCTGGTGACCGTCGAACGGCATGCGGTGAGGCTGGACGCCGGCAACGTCGTCGACCTCGTCGCCGGCTACGACCTGGTGCTCGACGGCGCCGACAACTTCGCCACCCGCTACCTGGTCTCCGACGCGTGCACACTGACCTCCACCCCGTGTGTCTGGGGTTCGATCCTGCACTTCGAGGGGCGGGTCTCGGTGTTCTGCTCCGGCCCCTCACACGACGGAGTCACCTACCGTGACCTGCACCCTGACCTGCCCCCGGCGGGCAGCGTGCCCAGTTGTGCCGCCGGTGGTGTCGTCGGGGCGTTGCCGGGCACCGTCGGTTCCCTGATGGGGACAGAGGCGGTGAAGCTGATCACCGGGTGCGGCGAACCGTTGTACGGCCGGCTCCTCATCCACGACGGCCTCGCGATGACCTTCCGTGAACTCAGGATCACCCCCGACCCCGACGCCCCACCGGTGACCTCCGTGGAGGTGGTGACACAGGCGTGCCATGCCCCGTCCCAGTCCCCGTC
>NZ_JALAGY010000021.1 GCF_022712195.1 Corynebacterium sp.
GGCACGGCAAGGGCCCCCGCCCCACCCTCGTCTACACCCCGGGCACCCGCGGTGCCGGCGACCTGTGCGCCCCGTCGCGCAGTTCCTACCAGCTCTTCGGGTTCGACGCCGGGAACGCCGCCCTGAACGTGAACTACGAGTACCCCTTCCACGCCGCCGCCAGCGCGCTGGGGATGAACGTGGTCGTCGTCGACCTCATCGGCCTGGGGACCCCGGGCCAGCACACCTACGTCAACAACCCGGAGCAGGGGCAGGCCACGCTCGACGCCGCCCGGGCCGGACTGTCCCAGCTCGGCCTGCCGGCGGACTCCCCCGTCGGGTTCTTCGGCTACTCCCAGGGTGGCGGGTCCGCGGCGGCGGCGGCCGAGATGGCGTCGACCTACGCCCCGGAGCTCAACGTGAAGGGGACCTTCGCCGGAGCTCCGCCCGCCGACCTGCTCAAGGTGGTCGACGCCGTCGACCGGCACGCGATCACCGGCGTGCTCGGCTACGCACTGAACGGGGCCCTGGAACGGCACCCCGAGCTGGCCGCCCTGCAGGACGAGTACTTCAACGACCGCGGCAAGGAGTTCCTCGCCGACACGAAGGACCGCTGCATCGCCGACTCCGTCGTCCGGTGGGGTTTGACCGACACCCGCACGATGACGAAGGACGGACGGTCCTTCGGCGAGATCGCCCGGGAGGACGAGCGCCTGCGCAGCGTGCTGGAGAGCTACAAGCTGGCATCCACCTACACCGACCTCAACGCACCGGTCATGATCACCAACGGCCGGAACGACGACACCATCCCCTGGCAGCAGGCCCGCGACACCGCCGCGCGGTACTGCGAGGCCGGCGGTACGGTCCAGTTCGTCACCGACCCCCTGCCGTCTGTCCTCCCGGGGTTCGCCATCAACCACGCCGTGCCGATGCTCACCAACGCCGGCCCCGCGATGAAGTACATGGTCGACCGTTTCAACGACGAGCCCGCGCCCAGCAACTGCGGACGGTTCTAGGCGGGCGCCGGCGCGGGCCTGGCGCTGGGGCTCGGGAGGGTGGACTCCGGGCCCCGTGCGTGACAGATCGCACCCCATCAGGTGCTGAATGAATTCTGACCAGGCACTATGCCTGGTTAATTTCCTTATGGGGTGCGAAGGTTCCGGCGCCCGGCGTCTCCCCCGTGCAATCCGCCCCCTCGTCCGCCACCACCGGCTACGCTCGGCAGCGGGGCCGGGACATCAAGGGGACCGGAACAGGACTCAAGGGGGAACTCACTCATGACCTCATCTGCTCACACCACCGGTCCGCACACCGGTCCCGGCACGGGCCTGGACGCCTCGACGATGGTCGGCGCCGTGGACGCCGCCCCTCCGTCGGGCTGGCGCCGGCTGGTCCACCGCGTTTCCGGGGGCCGGGTGAACCCGGGGGAGTCCGCAGGCCAGAGCGCTGACCGTGCGGTACAGGACCGCATCCTCACCACATTGCGCGGCGACTACAGGATCGCGGTCCTCAGCCTCAAGGGCGGTGTGGGCAAGACCACGACCACCGTGGCACTGGGCGGCATGTTCGCCTCCCAGCGAGGCGACCGGGTCATCGCCGTGGACGCCAACCCGGATCTCGGAACCTTGGCCGGGCGGGTCGTGGACGAGGCCACCCCGACGGTGCGGGACCTGCTGGAACTCCCCGACTCCTCGCGGTACCCGCAGGTCAGGTCGTGCACCAGCCAGGCTGCGAGCCGACTGGAGGTGATCGGCTCCGACCGTGACCCGGCGGTGTCGGAGGCGTTCAGCGAATCCGACTACCGTCGGGCGGTCGAGGTGCTGCAGCACCACTACAACATCATCCTCACCGACTGGTCAGTTGTCAAGGCTTCTTGTTAACTTTCTTCAAAACACGCTAAACTCGAACACGTGAACGAAGCCTTCATCTACTGCCGAATCAGCTCCGACCCCACCGGCGAACGGGCCGGAGTCGAACGCCAAGAGCAAGACTGCCGACAGTACGCCGACACCCACGGCCTCACCGTGAAGCACGTCTTCATCGACAATGACATGTCAGCCTACAGCGGCGACCGGGGCGAATACCGCAACATGTGGGACCGCATCCGCAACGGTGAAGCACAACACGTCATCGTCTGGGCGTCCGACCGGCTCTACCGGCGCAGCCGTGACCTCGAAACACTCGTCACAACCATCGAAGACACCCACACCGAGATCCACACCATCACCTCCGGGCGCATCGACCTCACCACCCCCCAGGGCAGAATGGTTGCCCGCAACCTCGCCAGCGTCGCCACCTACGAAGTCGAGCACACCGCCGAGCGTGTCAAAGCCTCCCACCGCCACCTCCGGGCGCAAGGCAAGTGGACCGGGGGCATCCCACCACTCGGCTACATGAAGGGCGGTGACGCAGGTATCCAACCCGACCCAGACCGCGCACACCTCGTACAGGAAGCAGCACAGGCACTCCTCGACGGGCGAGCCCTGTTCTCCGTAGCCAAACGCCAGACAGCAGCAGGACACCGCACCGCAAAAGGTAACCCCATCACCGCACGCGCACTCATGCGTGCACTCCGATCACCCACCACCGCCGGGATCGTCTCACACAATGGAGAAGAGATCGGCCCAGCAGCATGGCCAGCACTCATCAGCGAACGAGACTACCGAACAATCCAAGACATAATCCGCGACCCAAGCCGACGAACAGCACAATCAAACGAAAGACAATGGCAAGGATCAGGAATATACAAATGCGGAGTTTGCGGCCACATTCTCTACACGAACAAGGTGAACAACAGACGCAGCTACGGATGCCGCAACTGCCTCAAGATCGCCCGCGACCAGGAGCGAGTAGACGACCGCGTATCGTCCGTGATCTGCGCTTTCCTCGAAACACAACGACTCGAACCGCCGAAACGCGACGACAACAGTAAAGAACTACTAGCCGAGCGCCACAGCCTCACCGCACGCCTCACAAGCCTCACCATGCTATTCACAGACGGCTCAATCGACGAACTACAGCTCGCAGCCGGAACGAAGAAACTGAAGCAAAGAATAATCGAAATAGACCGGGAATTAGCGACCGTCAGAGAGAACGACCCAATATCAGATATTCTTCTCGCGGGCGGAAACCTCCGCAAACTCTGGGACTCGAAACCCGCAGACGTGCGCTCACGAATCATCGACGCCCTCATGACCGTCACGATCCTCCCCGTTGCTCGTCGAGGCCCCGGCTTCGACCCGTCGAAGGTCCACATCGAATGGAAGTGACACTGGCGCCCTTTTCGCCCCCTTCAGGGGCAAGTGTTAACCTGCATAAATTGCCTTCTTCTTGCATGTTGCCTCCGTTACACAAGTCACGTCATGTTGTCAACGTTGGACACGATACGACGCGTCTAGAAACCTACGTGCGTCAAAAATGCGTCAAACCCGGACGCCCCAACAACGCAAAAAGACCCCCTCCGCGCCGGATCGACTACAGCACAGAGGGGGCCAGTCTAGCTACGGTCGCAGAGACCGCACCTACCCGTGAGAGGCCAAGGACGGGAAGCCCCTCGGCGCTCAGCTTACCTTCCGACGTAGACCCTCCGCAGCGGAATCGGCCTCGAATCACGAAACCCCCTCCCGCAATGTGGCGACCATCACGCAAGGGGGTTTCACAACTACCCGGGATCTCTCTCCACGCCCCAGGGGCCGATGCGTTGAACGGCCACCTGGGACCGTACCACGAAACGTCAGGCTCTCGGGCGAACATGGCGAAGCCCCCTCCGTGCCGTGTCTGACAATGGCGCGGAGGGGGCTTAACTGACCGATGACCCTGGGGTCATCCGACTCCCTGAGGGGTGCGAGGAGTCCCCCTCGCTATCAGACGTTAGCCCGACTGAAGTGGGAGTGCAATAGTCGAGGGGTCATGAAACCCCCTCACTCTCTGTGTGGGACGCAACGAGGGTGAGGGGGCTGCTCATGAACGCCGGGGCGACTCACGCCCCTGCTTGGGCCACACTCCTGCGGCCCGCTCTCTAGGTTAGCATAATTGCGGCTATAAGGTTAGCTAACGCAAAGAAGACCCCCTCCGGGCTTCGGCCGGGGGGGGGCAGAAACTGCATAGGCAGTTGCTACTACTCGCCGCCCTGGATGGAGCTGACGATCAGGTTCAGGCCACCGGCCAGGAAGTCGGAGATGGCGGTGACGATGTTACCGATGATGTCGAGCATAGTGGTCCCCTTTCAAGGGATCGGAAGGATGCGGCAGGAGCGGATCGCCCCGCGCCTCACTGACGATAGCGGCGAACCCTTCTGTATCGTTACTTACAGAAACGAAAGTCACCCCGCGGGCACCCCCGGCACAAAGAACGCGCCCCCTAGGAGTGACCTAGGGGGCGCGGACCGAAAGGCGATCCCATGCAAGAGATCGTGTGCGAGGGGTCATCACTCCACATCGCACGCAGAGAACCATATCTCACAAGAGAAAACGGTGGAAGCCCGTAATTCTCGGAGGTGCCTACAGATCGTCCGCGATCTCATGAGGCACATCCACCACCAGATACAGCCCCGGCACGTCCCGGAACGGCCACGTCTCAACGATCCCCGGCACGCTCAAATCAGCAAGAATATCCGCAATCAACCTCATCCAACCTCCCCCTCAAAGTGTTACGACTCACCGCCGTTAACCAGCGGAACGTCACGATAGAAACCCACGCAGCCCTGTAAGCGCGACCCCCATAAGCGGCGCCAGACGCGCCCAGACGAGCGCCCAGGACCCGCAAAGACCCCCCCTAGAGTCAAGGTCCCAGACTTGTACTCGTGGGTAGCGCCAACGCCAACCGTAGGGGCGCGACCTTCCCGGAGAGCAGGGGTGCCAGGTCAGATCTGTTCAGTTGCCCCTGCTCCTGCGAGGCGCGCTTCGCGTTTGGCGAGCACAGCCGGGTCGAGGGTGATGTCGAGCTTGAGTGGTGCGTATTCGCCGACTGCGAGCTTCGTAATCACTTCGTCGTCACCGGAGGCGTGCCGCTTCCAGTCGTGTGCCTTCTGGTGCTTGTTCACGTCGTCGCGGGTGAAGTGCTCGGTGCGCTTCCCGAATCCATCCTTCTCGTACTTAAGCGGCGGCAGCGGCGGCACGTCGGCGTACATGGCGGCGCGGTCGCTACGTGAGCGGAGTACCGCGTCGAGGGACACGATGCGGGCGATGCCCTCCATGTAGGCGGAGAAGGCCGCCGGCGAGGCGATTGCGGCTTTCTGCGGTTCGTACAGCTTCTCACCGAGCGCTGCTGCTGCGTCGATCACCTGCTGCTGCGCGGTATCGATGTCGAGGACGCTGGCGACGTGCGCGAGCGCCGCTTCGTCGTGCAGGAGGTTGTCGGCACGCTGCTCGAGTGCAGCATTGATCTTCGGATAGTTGGTCTCGGTGAACTCTGCCGCTGCGTGCGCCGTGGCGATCCTGTTCAGCCCGGTTGCCCATTTCCCTGGTTCGTTTTCGAGGATGAAGGCGAGCGGATCAGGTGCGGACTGCTCTGCGCGGAACGCCCGGAAGGCTTTTGCCTTCGCTGCTGCATCCTTGTACGCCTGTGTGGTCAGGTCATCCACGGGGACACCCCGCGTCTCGGCCATGAGCCCATAAGCGCGGCTGACGGTGTGACGGGCATTGCCCCGGGTGTATGCATTGATCTTGGTCATGTGTTTCCCCTATCGGTAGCGGTTCATTGCGGCGAGCATCGTCTGCTCGAAGTCGTACATCTGTTGGGCTTCCCGGTGGCCGGGTGCACCTATGTGCCCAATCTCAGGCACAGGCTCAGGCTTACGCGGCCCCGTGGGGGTCTCTGGCTCTGCTCGGGGTGCGTCTTGGGGCGCTAGTGCCTCGTTCACGGCCCGGGAGAACAGCTCCGCGTTACTGGTCATTGGTCCCCCTGATTCAGTCGGTGCCGGTCGTTCCACAGGTTGTAGGTTCCAGCTTCTTCGATGGTTGTTCGCTTCCACGGGTCCGGCTCCGGGCCTCGTGCGTTGTGCTGCAACCATTTCTCATATGCTGATTGTTCGCTGTTCATCGTTTCCCCCCTTTGTTGTCGATGTACTGCTTCGCTTTGTTGATGCAGGTGAATAGTTTTATATCGTCCCCGTCGATCTGTTTTGCGAGTATGCCCCGGCGGGGTGCTTGTGTGAGGGTGTAGCCGTGGTAGACATGTTCAGTCATACTTTCCCTCCGAGGTGTAGTAAGGCCGCGATTCGTAAGCCTCATTCATTGCTGTTTCCTCTCTATCGAATTGCTCCGCCGTGTCGGCGATAGCATCGATAAGCTGGTAGCTCTCCGCGATAGTGAGCCTGTGCTGAATACGGCCCCGGACGAGGAGCACACCCGGCTCCTCACCAGCGCGCCCGGGGTACCAGGGCCGGACAGTCACCGCCGATGGCTCGAAGATGCACGGCTTACCGTTCTTCGAGCGCCGCTGCTGGGCTGTGATCCGCACGCTCATGCTGCACCCCCGTAGAACTGAAGGTCATCTTCGAGTTGTTCGGCGGTGTCGATGAGAGCGTTCGCCAGATCCTTCAGCTGCACGCCGTCGATGATGAAACGGTGTCGCCCGATCCCGATCCGGGTCTTCGGGCCGGTGTCCCCCAGGTAAGCGCCGACGATGACGTTCCCCCGCTCTAGGATGCCCTCTACACCCTTTTCGACCAGTATTGCTTTTGCCCTGGATTTCTTCTCGTACTGCATTACCAGACCTCCGGAATCTGTAGGTCGCATTCGGTGTCGGCCTGGTCGAGCAGGAACTCTGAGACCGGGCGTAGAAGCGTGTCCGCGTCTTGCACCTTCGTCAGCGCGTCCCCTAGCGCAATAACGGCTCGCATGTGTTCAGTCGTGGGCATTAGCATCACCGTCCTCAAAAGCATCTAGGATGGCTTTCGCAAGCTCCACGGCCGTCTCAGCGTCCATGCGATAGCGCCGCTGCGAGTCGGTGAACGTCAGCCGGGACAGCCCGGTGTCGAGGTTGGTGACCTTGTGCCATGTCAGTGTGTCGGGCACTCGGCGCGCCCCGTCTGCTCGTCGACGGACACCGATGTCGGTGGCAGCGAGAAGACCGCGCCTGGTGTTCCAATTCTTCATTTCCATGTCTACTCCTTGCGTTGTCGTGTGTGCCGGTGAACCTCACGGCCAGCGGCGTTAAGTGTTGCCCGTAGGGGGCAACGTTTAGGCGAGCGTGTAGCGCCCGTCCCTCTCGGTGACGCGGCCCTCGGCTACGAGGCGGTCTAGCTCTGCGCCCGTGCTCGACCCGTCGCCGGTGGTGTTCTTCACGGCTCTCATGACCTTCCCGAGGGTCTGCGGAAACTCGGGTGACAGCGCCGCGAGGACAGCGGATTCAAGATCATCACCGGACCCCTCACGTGTGACCTTCGTGATCTTGTTATCTTCACTGGTCACAGCGTTTTCAGGGCTGTGATCTTCATTGTGATCTTCCCCTGCGTGATCTTGGTCGTGATCTTCATTGTGATCTTCATTGTGATCTTCTTTTGCCCCCTGACCTGCGAAGGTAACAAGGTCACGAAGATCACTGCGTGAGGGGAAGGGAATGACCTTCCCGCCCGGACTGGACTCGACAGACCACATCCAGTCCTTCCCGACCTTCCGTGTGGTGATGCCGATCTTCCGGCGCTTGTTCTTCACGGTGCCGTCGTTCAACCCAGCGGCCCGGGTTGCCTTCAACACCTCGTTAGCGGGGGCATTACCGCCGTGAGCTTCGAGGTAGTCGAGCACCACCATCCGAACCTCGTCTTCGTCGTCCGGGGCACGCTCATTCTCCGGGGCGAGAAGTGATGAGCCGTCCTCGTCGCACTCAGCACCCCACCTGATACGCCCCACATCGGTTTCCTGCCCGTCGTCCGTGCGGATCGTCTCGGTGACAACCTCAGCCTCAACAGTGCGTGTCCTCGGCGCGAGGTTCGCCTTCGAGTTCCACACCTTCACCGTCCCCGTGTCCGGGTCCGCAGCAACCGAGATCACCGACCGGGCGACCTGAGACCACGCCGACGAACCGAGAATCAACTTCCCGGTGTCCGCCGTCTCCCTCTTCCCGAAGTGCGCGAGACCGATGAACGTGCAACCGGTATCCTGAGCCGTGCGATGCATCGGTTCGAGGAACTGCCGTATCGCGGTATCACTGTTGCCGTCGAGCTTCGACGACATCACCGACTTCGCCGCGTCGAGGATCAGCAACCCGATGTTGTTCTCCCGGATGGTGTCAGCGAGGATCGGGAAGTCCTGCGGTAGGTCAAGCACGCCCTCATAGCGGACCGTGGGGTCGTCATCGTCGGGCATGTCCGCGTCGAGGAACAGCACCCGCTCCAGGTCCGCGCCAGCGGCCTTCAGACGCGGCACAACGGTGTGTGAGCGACTGTCCTCGGTGACAACGTAGCCGACGTTCATTGGCGTGCCGCTGAGCTTTCCTGTCGTGGCCTGCGCCGCCCAGTCAACAGCGATGGTGGACTTGCCGATCCCCTCCCGTCCGGCGAGTAGCGTGACGGATGCTTTCGGTATCCAGCAGTCCACCAGCCAGTCGATCCGTTCGGTGCGGATGTCAGCTGCCCTGGTCGTCTTGATTCTGCGTTTGTTGCCCTCGTAGCGCGGGTGCGTCCGGTCGTGGCGGCGGGCGGCAGCGCCCATGTCGGGGGGGATGTAGTCGGGGGCTTTGTCCTCGGTGACGAGGGCGATGTACTCGTCCATCTCGTCGTCGGTGATCTGGTCGTTCGCGAACTTTTGCTCGAGGTCGAGCTTGCGCGCGTTTCGGGCCTCCGGTAGCATCGTAGTCATAGGTTTCTCCTCGTTCTAGGCCCCGATTGCAGTTGCAGCTGCGGTCGGGGTTTCGCTTGTGAGCAGGGTCGTGATCAGTGCGCGTTTCTCGTCAGTGAGCGGCGGCGCTGCCATCACGATCGCTCGGATGTCGTCGTCCAGGGCTTCCTCCTGTGGTTGTTCGGACATAAAAAAGACCCCGCGACCTGGTGAGGTGCGGGGTGTGGGGATGAAGGCGGGGCTGAGCTACACGTGTTCCAAGTCGTCAAGCCACTTGGCGATCTCGGACAGCCGCCAGTACGGTCGGTTGCCGATCTTCACGGGTTGGATCATGTGACCGTGGTTCGTGCGCCAGTTCAACGTTCTTGGCGCTATGCCGAGCATGTCGGACACCTCGAATCGGTCGAGTAGGGTTCGCCCCTGAACTCGGATAGCCATGTTGCACCTCCCTTCGCCTTCGGTTGCCATGTCTCAGGGCATAAAAAAAGAGACCAGCGTCCCATGCTGATCTCACCCCTCAATTATACCACGCGGTTAGTAGGGGTTCCTTTTTTCGCCGCTACTAGCAGCATTCAGAAACCGGTTTAGTCGGTGCGACATGCGCTTATGCCTTCGCCCCGAACCTCCCCGACGCCGACCGAACTTGATTCCTACCATTGCCCCGCATCGCACTCTTTGCACGACTTCTCTTAACCTGCACAACGCGCCCGAGCTCCCGGTAGTCATATAGGCGCGGCTGAAACGTGCGGTGGCGCAGAGTCGGCGTCAGCACGTCGCCCCGACCGGCGTAAGGGCAGTAGTCCGTCTGGCCTTCAATCGTAGGCGTCTCAATACTCTTCAAGACTGCCCCCGCGATCCGCATGAGCTTCGGCGCGTAATCGTCGTTAAACGTCTTCACCGTGACTGAAAGCCTCTTCGCAGCGATCTCGGCTGTAATCCACTCCCGCTCAGGCTCGGGCTGATCCTCGGTTCGCAATTTCTGCCTAATCTGCTGCTGCAATTCCCAGAACGCAGCTTCTGCCCGCGCTTGATCCAAGGTTCCCGTCAGCTTCATGTCCTCTACTGCACAACGCTCAGACTCGACCAGAGAGATCCACTCAAGCCGCTGTTCGGCAGCGTATCCAAGATCGCCCTCGACAGTCACCGGACGTTGCGACGTGAACATGACCGGCGAGTATCCCGCCACCTCGTCGGGGCCGTACCTCTTCAGCTTCAGTCGTTCCATGCTCTGTGCGACTTCAGACAGATCGGCTCTCTTCAGGGGAGGAAGGTCGCCCGACTCTAAGTGCGCCTCCCTCCACCCTGCCCCCTGGTCAATCCTGAGCCTCAGTCGGGATCGAAGTACGGAAAGCTCCGCCCTGCATCTCGCCTGATGCAACCGCGCCTCGTGCTCTCGCCTCATCACCCCACCACCGAAAAATGCTTCACCGGGCAATCATACCCCACCGGCACATACGGCACCGGCAACTCGGCATCCACCAACACGTACGGGATCGGCTCATCGACGCTCATCATCCGACCTCCACGCCGCCACAACAGCCGCAGCATCCGCCGGACCAATCTCCTCGGCCAGGTCCTCAAACTCGGCCTCATACCCCTCCGGGGCGGGCACACCGACCGACAGGATCGCCTGTAGCGTGTCGGCATCCAACGGCTCCTCCGGTAGTTGCGCAACGAGCCGCTCGGCCTTGTTCAGGTCATCCTGACCAATCAGCCCCTCGGCAAAGTCTCTCTGTGCCTGCATATACGCGGCCACTGTCTCTGCACGGTTCACAGCTCTACCCCCGCATCTGCAAGCACCCATGCGACCGTCGCGCCCACATCCGGCGACAACCCCCGGGCGACCTCCGCATACCGTCGCACAACCTTCTCCGCCAGCTCGACGACCTCCACATCCCCATCCTCACGAAACCGCTTCAGGTTATGAGCGTGAAGCACCAGCCTCACCAAGGCCTCATCCACCGCTGACAACCCCTCGGCCAGCTTCACATCGTTCACATTGAACATCTTGATCTCCTTCGACTTATGGCACCGCGTCCGGGCGCCGTGAATGTTTGAACCGGCGGTACATCTCACGACCAGCGCCGGGGCCTAACTCCCTCCCACAACCAAGGGGAGGTAAACCAGCTCAACCTGGGTTCACCCTGCTGCTAGAGGGCAGTCGATGCCGTAGCTCCGTCGACCTAGCGGAACACCCTCAAAGAGGGCATACACCCACCCTGCACCACCGACTGCGGGACCGGCCTGATGCACAGCGCCATGACCGGGGTGCTGGACCTGGCGCACATGCTGGTCCTGGTCACGACACCGGCGTTGGACGGTGCGAGGTCGGCGGAGGCCACGCTGGACTGGCTCGACCACCACGGTCACGGCGACCTGGTGGCCAACGCCGTGGTCGTGGTGTCCGGGGCCCACCCCGGGCAGGCGGCCGTCGACCCCGACATACTGACCTCGCACTTCTCCGCGCGCACGCGGGCCGTCCGGGGTGTCCCCTTCGACCGTCACCTCTCCGAGGGCGGCGTGGTGGACATGGGCAGGTTGGCCCCGGCGACCTTCCGCGCCTACCGGGAGCTCGCCGCGACCGTGGCGGAGGACTTCGGCAGCTGGCACCGTCACGCGGCCGGGTAGGAGTGGCAGGCACGGTGGGCGGAGACGCGAGGGTGCACCGGGACCGTCCCTCAGCGGAAGTCCCGCGACGGGGTCGCCAGCGTCTCGGCCGCCTCCAGGGGTTCGAGCGCGTCGGCGGCGACGGTCACCGCGCCCCCGGCGTTCTGCACGATGCCGCGGACCATGAGCATGCGTGAGGTGGTCGCCACCCTGCGTCGCGCCCGCCACAGCCCCGGTGACACCATCACGTTGACCAGGCCGGTCTCGTCCTCCATCCCGAGGAACGTCACCCCGCCGGCGGTCATCGGACGTTGCCGGTGGGTCACCACCCCGGCGACGAGGATGCGCCGCCCGTTCTCCACCGACAGCAGTCCCGAGGCCGGCACCACCGGGAAGTTCCCCGGCCAGGCGTCCAGGCGGGCGCGCAGCAGGCGGACCGGATGCCCCTCGGAGGTGACCCCGGTGGCGGAGATGTCCGCCGCCGCGAGTTCGAAGGCGCTCATCCCGGGCAGTGCCGGTGTCGAGACCGTGGACGTGCCCGGCAGCATCCCGGCGCGCTCGGTGGCCGCGGTACCCGCCGCCCACAGGGCCTGCCGACGGCTCAGCCCCAGGCTGTCGCAGGCCCCGGCCCGTGCCAGGGCCGAGACCTCCTCCACGGTGAGACCGGCTTCCCGCGACAGGTCGGCGACCCCGCTGTAGGCGGCGCCCCGGGCCTCCCTGGTCTCGACCAGCCGCCCCGCGGCCTCCGCGCCGAGTCCCTTCACCGACCCCAGGCCCAGCCGGATCCCGCCCTTCTCCACGGTGGCTTCGACCTGCGAGGCGTTGACGTCCACCGGCAGGACGCCGACCCCGTGGCGGCGGGCGTCGGCGATCAGGGACTGCGGCGAGTAGAAGCCCATCGGCTGGGCGCGCAGCAGCGCGACGCAGAACTCCGCCGGATGGTGGCACTTGAACCAGGCGGAGAAGTAGACCAGGGAGGCGAAGGACTGGGCGTGGGACTCCGGGAAACCGTAGGACGCGAAGGCGATGACCTTCTTCCACAGCTGTTCGGCGGTCGTGTGGTCGATGTCGTGCAGGTCGCGGGCACCGTCGATGAAGCGGGCGTGCATCTGCCCCATCCTCTCCGGGGAGCGTTTCGAGCCCATGGCGCGACGGAGCGCGTCCGCCTCGGCGGGGGAGAACCCGGCGACGGTGACTGCCATCTGCATCAGCTGTTCCTGGAACAGGGGGATGCCCAGGGTGCGTGCCAGGACGGGTTCGAGGCTGGGGTGGTCGTAGGTCACGGCCTCCTCGCCGTTCCGCCGGCGGATGTAGGGGTGCACTGAACCGCCCTGGATCGGCCCGGGACGGATCAACGCGACCTCCACCACCAGGTCGTAGAAGGTGCGGGGCCGCAGCCGGGGCAGCGTGGCGAGCTGCGCGCGGGACTCCACCTGGAAGACACCCACCGCGTCGGCCCGGGCGAGCATGGCGTAGACCTCCGGGTCGGTGGGCTGCAGGTGCCACAGTTCCACCCGTCTCCCGGTGGTCTCCTCCACCAGGTCCACGGCGTGGTGCAGCGCCTCGAGCATGCCGAGGCCGAGCAGGTCGAACTTCACCAGCCCGACGTCGGCGCAGTCGTCCTTGTCCCACTGCACCACGGAGCGGTCCTCCATGCGCGCCCACTCGACGGGGACGACGTCGGCGATGGCACGGTCGCAGATGACCATGCCGCCGGAGTGGATCCCCAGGTGCCGGGGCTGGCCTTTCAGTGAGGCGGCCAGGTCGCGCACCGGTCCGGGCGGTTCCTCCAGGCCGCGCGACCAGGCGTCGACGCGGCCCGGGTCGTGCCCCAGGGCCCGGGCGGCGTCGCGTACGGCCCCCTTGGTGCGGTAGGTGATGACGTTGGCGACCTGGGCGGCGTTGTCCCGGCCGTACCTGGTGTAGACGTGCTGGATCGCCTCCTCCCGCCGACCGGACTCGATGTCGAGGTCGATGTCCGGGGGTCCGTCGCGTTCCGGGGAGAGGAAACGCTCGAAGAGCAGGTCGGCGGCGACGGCGTCGACGTTGGTGATGCCGAGGGCGAAGCAGACCGCGGAGTTCGCCGCCGACCCCCGCCCCTGGCAGAAGATGCCGTTGTCGTGGCAGAAGGTGACGATGTCGTGGACGATGAGGAAGTAGCCGGGGAAACCCAGCGCCTCGATGGTGTCCAGCTCGTGGTCGATGACCTCCCAGGCGTGGGGGTTGTCGTCCCGGGTGCCGTAGCGTTCCTCCGCCCCCTCGGCCGTCAACTCCCGCAGCCAGCTCATCTCGGCGTGCCCCTCCCCGACCGGGAAATGCGGGAGCTGCGGCGCGACGAGGTTGAGGGTGAAGGCGCACTCGTCGGCGATCCGCACGCTGGCGCCGACGGCGTCGGCCAGCCAGTCGCAGTCGCCGGCCAGGGCGGTCATCTCGTCCCCGGAGCGCAGCCAGGAGCCGCCCAGCGGGTGGGTGCGCGGCGTGGCGGCGAGGACGTCCTCCCGGTCGTGCAGCGCCGCCTTCGCCCCGGCCAGGCGGGCGTCGGCCGGGGTGGCGCAGGTCGCCGCGGTGGAGACGATCTCGGTGAGTCCGTGGGCGAGCGCGACCCCGTGCAGGGCGTGGTTGCGGTCGACGTCCGCCGGGCTCATCGTCTGCCCCAGCTCCACCAGGCAGGACCGTGCGCCGAACTCCCGGACGATCTCGGCCGCCCGCGCCAGGTGACGGTGGTCGACCAGGATGTACCAGTGCCCGTCCGCGGCCGTGGCGAGCTGCCGCAACGACGGGTAGTCGGCGGCGTCCTTGTCACGACGCGCCATCCGGGCGTCGGTGATGGTGCGGGACAGCCGCCGGTAGCCCTCCTGCCCACGGCAGAGGACGGTCAAGGGGGCCTCCGCGGTACCGAAGACCGAGAGCTCCGCACCGAAGACGGTGGACAGGACGCCGCGGCCCGCCTCCGCGGCGGCGGTGGCCAGGCGGGCCGCCCCGTAGAGGCCGTCCCGGTCGACCACGGCGACGGCGGTGAGCCCCAGTTCCACCGCCGCGGCGACGTAGTCCGCGGGGTCGCTGGCCCCGTGGAGGAAGTTGTAGGACCCCGCGGCGTGGAGCTCCGCGAACGGCACCACCGACCGGGCCGACCGGGCCGTCCGGGCAGGCCCCGACTTGCCTGTCTCCCCTGTCTCCCCTGTCTTCCACAGCGTCTCGCATCCCCCCTCCCCGACCCCGACAGCGTGCAGTGCCCCGGTGTCCACGCCGGAGAGGATGCGCTCCAGGCGCGACCAGCTGAGCGCCCGACCGTTACTGAACATATGTTCGACAGTAGCGCACGGGCCGGACATGGCGCACCCTGGAGGCATGGACGACATCCGGGATGACCGCCAGAACGGCCTCGACCAGGTCGGTGCACGACTGCGCGCCACACGACGCCAGCTCTCGATGACCCTCGCCGACGCCGCCGAGGCCACCGGCATCTCCCGCAGCACCCTGTCGCGGCTCGAGAACGGCCGTCGCCGCCCCACCCTGGAACTGCTCATGCCCCTGGCCCGGCTGTACCGAGTGGCCCTCGACGACCTGGTCGGCGCCCCGCAGACCGGGGACCCCCGCATCGACATCCGGCCGCTGTACCGCGGCGGAGCGGTGCACCTGCGGCTCGGCAGCCTCGGCGGCCTCGGTGACGGCAGTGGCCCGGGCGTCACCGCGTACAAGCACGTGATCCCGGGTGTGGCCGCCGACCGACGTCCCGCCACGGCACCGCAGCAGCACACCCACCCCGGCCGGGAGTGGGTGTTCGTCCTGGCCGGCACACTGCGGCTGGTCCTGGACGGCAGGGAGTACCTGATCCACCCCGGGGAGGTCGCGGAGTTCGAGTGCACGGTGCCCCACTGGTTCGGCGCCGGCGGCGACACGGCCGTCGAGTACCTCGGACTCAGCAGCCCCGGCGGGGAGAAGGTCCACCTGACACCGAAAACCAACTAGACAGAGCGGTTCATCCTCCTGTACTACTACTAGCATTGCGCGAAACCCCGCTACCACCCTTGACGTCCCCAGGAGGACCCCTTGATCACACGTCTGAAGAAGGCCGCCGTCGTCGGCGCCGTCGCCGCCCTCTCCGCCACAGGCCTGACCGCCTGCATGAGCGACGGCAACGACGGGGACGGCGACACCATCGTCATCGGATCGACCGAGGCCAACGAGAGCCAGTGGCAGGTCTTCAAGGAGAAGGCCGAGGAGGAGGGCGTCGACGTCGAGATCAAGAACATCACCGACTACAACCGCCAGAACCCGTCCCTCTCCGACGGCGAGCTGGACGTCAACCAGTTCCAGCACATCCTCTACCTCGCGGAGTACAACGTCCAGGCGGACGACGACCTCGTCCCCTTCGGCTCCTCCCAGACCTTCCCGATGGGCCTCTACGCCAAGGACGCCGACACCGTCGAGGAGATCGCCGAGGCCGGTGAGGTCGTCATCCCCAACGACACCACCAACCAGGGCCGCGCCATCAAGGTGCTCGCCGCCGCAGGCCTGGTCACGCTCCGCGACGACAACCTGTTGACCCCCGGGCCCTCCGACATCGTCGCCGACAAGTCCGACGTCACCGTGACCCCGGTCGAGGCCGTGCAGACCGCCGTGGCCTACAACGACGGCACCCCCTCGGTGATCAACAACAACTACCTCGCCAACGCCGACGTCAGCGCCGAGGACGCCGTCTTCAAGGACGACCCGTCCGACCCCGCCGCGCAGCCCTACGTCAACGTGTGGGTGACCACCAAGGAGAACAAGGACAACGAGGACTACCAGAAGCTCGTCGAGATCTGGCACTCCGACGAGGTCCAGAAGGCCGTCGCCGACGACACCAACGGAAGCGCCGTCAAGGCCGAGTTCACCCCCGAGGAGCTCGAGAAGATCCTGGCAGACACCGAGGACAAGCTCCGCGAGCAGGGCGGTGCGGAGGACTCGGATGAGTAGCGGAGCCACCGGCACCGCCGTCGAGTTCCGCAACGTCGGGAAGGTCTTCTCCCAGGGCAGGAAGTCCGTCACCGCACTGGAGGACGTGTCGATCACCGTCCCGTCCGGCTCCATCGTGGGCATCATCGGCTACTCCGGCGCCGGCAAGTCCACCCTGGTCCGCCAGATCAACGGCCTGGACAAACCCACCAGCGGCCAGATCCTGCTCGACGGACAGGACATCGTCCCCCTCAAGGAACGCGAGCTGCGCGAGATCCGCCGCAACATCGGCATGATCTTCCAGCAGTTCAACCTGCTGTCCTCCCGCACCGTCGCCGGCAACATCGCCTACCCGCTGAAGCTGCAGGGCATGGACAAGGCAGCACGCGAGGCCCGGGTGAAGGAACTGCTCGACTTCGTCGGTCTCTCCGACAAGGGCCGTTCCTACCCCGAACAGCTCTCCGGCGGCCAGAAGCAGCGTGTCGGCATCGCCCGGGCGCTGGCCACGAACCCCTCGCTGCTGCTCGCCGACGAGGCGACCTCCGCACTGGACCCCACCACCACCCGCGAAGTCCTGGAACTGCTGCGCAAGGTCAACGAGGAGTTCGGCATCACCATCGTGGTGATCACCCACGAGATGGAGGTCGTGCGCACCATCGGCGACCGGGTGGTCGTCATGGAGAACGGCCACGTCGTCGAGCAGGGCAGCGTCTACGAGGTCTTCTCCGAACCGAAGACCGGTGTCGCGGCGAACTTCGTCGCCACCTCCCTGCGCAACACCCCCGACATGGTCGAGGCCGACGCACTGCAGGACGACACCGGACGCCTGTTCACCGTCACCATGAAGGAGGGCGCCGGGTTCTTCCACGCCGTCTCCGAGGCGGAACGCGCCGGGGTGAGCGTGAACATCGTCCACGGCGGTGTGACCACCCTGCAGAGCCACTCCTTCGGGCGTCTCACGGTGCGCATGACAGCCACCACCCCTGAGGGGGAGGACGCCGTGGAGACCTTCTACCGCACCCTGTCCGCCACGACCGAGATCGAGGAGATCCGATGAGCGCCGCAGACACCCTCCTCCTCGCCAAGGACACCAACTGGGAGTTCCTCACCCCCATCTACCAGGACGCCATCGTCGAGACGCTCTACATGGCGATCTGGGGCCTGGCCATCGGCGGACTCGCCGGCCTGGTGGTCGGCGTGCTGCTCTACACCACCCGCGGCGGCGGTGTCCTGGCCAACCGGCCGGTCTTCTGGATCCTCAACGTCCTGGTCAACGTCGTCCGGCCCATCCCGTTCATCATCCTGATCACGGCCCTCGGGCCGCTGACGAACATCGTGGTCGGATCGATCCTGGGCATCAACGCCGCCACCTTCGCGATCATCATCGCCGCGACCTTCGGTGCCGCGCGCATCGTGGAGCAGAACCTGGTCTCCATCGACCCGGGCGTCATCGAGGCGGCCCGTGCGATGGGCGCAGGGCCGATCCGGATCATCTTCACCGTGATCATCCCCGAGGCCCTTGGGCCGTTGATCCTGGGGGCGACGTTCATGTTCATCGCCATCGTCGACATGTCCGCCATGGCCGGCTACATCGGCGCCGGCGGCCTCGGTGACTTCGCGATCCAGTACGGCTACCGTGCCTTCGACAGCAACGTCACCTACGTGGCCCTGATCACCATCATCGTGATCGTCCAGGCCGCGCAGCTGTTCGGCAACTGGCTGGCGAGGAAGGTCATGCGCCGGTAACAATCCGGTCACAATATGGGATCCCGCCCCCGGAAGCGGTGATTTTCACCGGGGCGCCGGGTAATCTCTGGGCTCGTGAGTACAACCGCAGACACCCGCCGGACCAGACGTCGCGCCGCCCTCGGCGCCACGCTGGCCGGCGGGTGTCTCTGCGTGTCACTGGCCGCCTGCTCGTCGTCCGACGACTCCCCCCGGGACGAGGAGTTCACGGCGGTCAGCGCCGCCACGGGTTCCGCCGCACAGACGACCGAGTTCGAGGCCCCGGGGGCGGAGCTCAGCTCCCCGGTCCCCCGTGCGTCGAACGAGGCCGGGCCGCTGGCCGGTTCGCAGCCGCTGGACGTCCTCCCCGAGGACGAGACCCGGTTGAACGTGGCCGAGGTCCGGACGGGGTCCCACGAGGACTTCGACCGGATCGTCGTCGAGCTCGACGGTACGGGGGCGCCGGGCTGGCGGGTCTCCACCGAGGACTCCCCCACCTCCGACGGTTCCGGCCTGCCGATCAGCTACGACGGTGAGACCGCACTGGTGATCGACGTGCGCGGGGTGGTCACCCCCACGGACTCCACCGGCTCCACCGGCTCCACCGGACGGACCCCCGTGCACGAGAAGGCGAACGGGGTCGTCCGGTCCGTCGACGTCCAGGGCGTCGTCGAAGGCGTGCAACGCATCGTCATCGGCCTGAAGAACAGCGACCCCTCCTACAAGGTGACCCTGCTGGACTCCCCCACCCGCATCGTCGTGGACATCACCCGGCGCGACTGACCTCCGGCCGGACGTCCACCGCGACCCACGCCTTCCCCTCCTTCGGACGGTCCCCGCAGGACGACACCACCGGGTGACAGGACCTCGACTCCAGGGTGACCACCCAGCTCTGCGCACCCCGCCTCACCCGGAGCACCGGGTTGCCGTCCTTCCCGCTCGCGCCGTGCTTTCCGTGCTTGCCGTGCTTCTTCCTGCCCAGGCCGTGGGCCTCCGCCGCCTCCTTGACCGCACGCTCGTAGTCACGCACCGGCTGGAAGTACCCCGAACGGTACAGCTCCTTGAGTTCGGGGTGGCGCCCCGTGGCCTTCATCTCGATCCGCTCGGTGATCAGCTCCCCGGCCCGACGACGCAGCTCCGGGTCCACCGCCCGGGAGAAGGCGGCGTAGACCTCCCGCGCCGCCTCGTCCGTGCCCCCGTCCGTGGCCTCGTCCGTGTCCCCGTCATTGCCCCCGTCATTGCCCCCGCCTCCGGGTGCCGGGCCGTCCGCCGGCGTGGCCTTCTCCACGGTCAGCTCCCCCGGGGCCACGGGCCGCCCCTGCGACTCCAGCAGCGCGGCCACGGCAAGCTCCGCGACCTGGGCGCGGGGGTCGAGGGTCCCCCTCCCCCGGTTCCCCGCCACCGGCAACCGGCCGTCCGCGAGGGTCGTCATCATCTCCGACGCCCCGGGCACGTCGAGGGTGCCGAAGGAGTAGTTGTGCGGCAGCAGGATCATCGACGGGGCGAACCGGTGCCCCTTGGTGTGCGACGACTCCCAGACCTGGTCACCGGACTCCCCGCCGTGCCGCTCGGCCAGCGCGGCGGCGAGGGGACGCCCCTTCAGTGCACAGCACTGGTCACGTTTGCCGTGGGTGCACACCAGCAGGAGCGGGTGGTTCACCCGTGTGGCGCCGGGCACGGCCCCCGGCGTCGACAGGTCCACGTCCAGCAGGCCCCGCACCCCACCGGGGAGTTCCAGCCGTTCCAGCGTCGGCGGGGTCGCCCCGGCGTCGGCGATGAAGGCGACGGCCGTGCCGTCCTGTCCCACGGTGACCTGGCCGGCACGCCCGGGACGCCGGATGAACTGCAGCTGGGCGTGGTACCTCTTCAACCAGCGTTTCACCTGGCCGGCGAGCTCCCTGCCCAGCGCCTCCCCGTCGAGGATGTCCTTCCCCCAGCCCTGCGGGTATTCGACGGCGACGATCAGCCGCCCCGTCTTCGCTGTTCCGGGCAGGGGTTCCCGGGTGACGTCGGAACACAGTCCCGCCCGGGGGTTCCGTGGTGTGGGCATGACACCGATCCTAGTACGCCGCACGCCGTGCACCGCACGACCGCACGCTCAGTACGTGGCCTCGATCCGCCACGTCCGTCCCCGGCACACCAGCAGGAACGCCGCCGGGTCGTCGGTGGCGACCTGGAGCCTGGCGTACCGTCGCGCCGCACCGCTCTGCGACCACCACATCTCGTCGACCGGCCAGGGCCCCGCCCACCCCGTGAGACGGTGGACCGTCCCACCC
>NZ_JALAGY010000022.1 GCF_022712195.1 Corynebacterium sp.
GCCACAAGGAGCACAGCCATGATCGTCACTACCACCAACACTGTCGAAGGCCAGACCATCACCGGGTACCTCCGCGTCGTCTCCGGGGAGACGATCGTGGGCATCAACATGTTCAAGGACATCGGCGCCGGATTCCGCAACATCGTGGGCGGCCGCAGCCGTGGCTACGAGGGCGAGGTCCTCCAGGCCCGCGAAGCCGCCCTCGGCGAGATGGTCCAGCGCGCCGGAGAAATGGGCGCCGACGCCATCGTCGGTGTCAGCCTGGACTACGAGAACCTCGGCCAGGGCGGCATGATGATGGTCAGCGCGTCCGGCACCGCCGTCACGCTCAGCGCCCGTTCCTGACCTTTCGGGGCCCACCACGCCGCACGGCCCCGGTCAAATGCGGTCAGATCCGGTCCATGAACGTGTACATGTTGCCCTGCTCGAAGGCCGCCCGACGCCAGGTGTCCCAGGCGTGGGCACCGATGATGTCGTACTTGAACTCGATGTTGTCCCGTCCCGCCAGCGCCGCACGCGCCTGGAACTCCGAGGTCATCACCATCGAGCCCGCCTCGAACGGACCACCGCGGACCACCGTCGCCACCGGGTCCGGACCAAGGTCACCGGCGAAGTTGGTGATCCCCGTCGACGCACTGACGATCACCGGCATGGTGAGGTTGTCGATGTTCAACGTGGGGTTGTTCTCGGCGCGCGACCCCTCGTCGCCCCACGGGCCGCGGTCATGGCCGCTGTTCAGCGTGGACGTCCCGTCCGTCACCGCCCGCTGCACAGGCATGCCCGGGTCGTAGAGTCCGCTCAACGCGTACACCGAGCTGTAGATGTCGGGGTGCTTGGACGCCAGGTTCATCGCGCCGTACGCCCCCGAGCTCAGCCCGGTGACACCGGTCGTGCCCCGGCCCCCGTTCGGCACCCCGAACTCGTGGTCCAGGTAGTCGGGCAGTTCCTTGCTCATGAAGGTCTCGAACTGCGCCGCCGGCACACCGTCCCAGTCCTGCACCCAGCTCCACGGGTCCATCGCAGGGAAGACGAGGGTGGCGTCCTCCCCCTCCAGGGCGTCCAGCGCCCCGCCGGCGGTGACCCACGCGTTGGTGTCCGTGGAGTCGGCACCGTCGATGAACTGGGCGACCTTCGGGTTCCCTTCGGTGTGGGACGGCCGTACCACGACCTTGAAGTCCCGGTCCATCGACGGCGAGTGCACCGAGCACTCCAGTGCCGGGGTGTCGCGGTACCGGGAGCATCCGGCGGGGTCCGCCGCGGCGGACGGCGCGACAGCAACGGAGGCGGTCACGCCCACGGCGGCCGCCAGGGCGGCCAGAATCTTCGGGTTCCGGTTCTTTCGGAAGTGTGTCATTCGGGGAATCCTCCTGTTCGTCGGCGACCGTACAAGCCGCCCGCCCGGAAAAGCGATGCCCCCGGGGGAATTGACAGCGAACGCCAACATCATGCGTCACTGCAGTTCACAGGGCATATCAGTTGTCACGGCGACACCTGCCCGATCGCCCTACACTCGGCACCATGAAGTTCCTCGAGATCACCCTCCCGGTCCAGGACCCCTCCCGGTGGGTCTCATGGATGTCGGAGCACCTCGAAACCCCGCCCGCCGGGGACCGCGCCGTCACCGTGGGCTGGACAACGCTACGCTTCGACGTTCCCCCGTCCCCCGACCCGGCAGCGGGGCGCGGCCACCACCTGGCCTTCACCGTCCCCACGGGCACCATCGGGGACGCCGCCGGCGACGTCGAGGCCGCCACCGGACGGCCCCTCCTGGACGACGACGGCGTCACCCTCATCGAACGGGGCGGCAACTGGGCCAGCAGGTCGGTCTACTTCACCGGGCCGGAGAACTCCGTCCTGGAGCTCATCGAGCACACCGACCGCGCCGCCCCGGAAACCCCCTCCGGGAAGGACGGCCCCGTACTGCTCGGCGTCGCCGAGATCGGCAGGGGCGTCCCCGACGTGGCCGAGGCAGGCGACGACCTGGCGGCACGCTACGGCGAGGCCCTCCCCCACGGATTCGGCGACCCCGGCCGCCACGTCATCGCCGCCTACGGGGACATCGACGGCGCGGTGGTGCTCGCCCGCGACGATCGCCCCTGGTACCCCACCGACGACATCCTTCCCGTCACCGCCGGGGCGCAGTTCGTGATCGGACGTCGCGGGGATGCAGATCGCACATAACTCTGGACAGGCTCCGGAACCTCCCCTACACTTCGCAGTCAGTAAGCCACCCCTCACACGAAAGGATCCACCATGAGTCTCTCCACCCTCCGCCTCTCCCGCCTGTCCCGCGCCGGCGTCGCCGCCGTCGCCCTGGCACCCGCCCTGGTCCTCGCCGCACCGGCCGCCGTCGCCGAGGACGCCGAGACCCCCGCAGCCGAGTCCTCCGCCCCCTCCACCTCCTCCGAGGAGAACACCGGCGACGACGCCGAGGGCTCCGCCGACGGTTCCCTGCCCGAGGGCATCGGCTCCGAGGACGCCGCATCCTCCCTCGGCGACGCGGACTGGTCGAAGGTCGCCGGCGTGATCAGCGACATCGTGGGCGGCGGCGTCTCCCTCGACACCATCCTGGACATCATCTCCCTGGTCAACGGTGAGGACGCCACGGTCGGCGACGTCATCGGTTCGGTCACCGGGTCCCTCGGCGGCGACGGGGACGAGGACGCCTCCGGTTCCGGCGACGCCGGTGACACCGACAACGCCGGCGACTCCACCGACGCTGCCGAGTAACAGACCTGCAGCCCCTCTTCCGGAGGTCACCGCACAGCGCGGTGGCCTCCTTTTTCCCGCTCATCGTCGTCATGCGCAGCCCCTGCGGCAGAGCGGCCGTCCGTGCGGCGGGAGCGGGACGGCGGAAGCGGGACGGCGGGGCCGGTAGCCCTCTCCACCTGTCGTGGTCGTCGTCGTCCTCCCCCGCCCCTCTCGCCCCTTGGACGGCTCCCACGCTGCGCTGCTATGGTTCGAGGTCCACCAGTTCACCTGAAGAAAGTATTGGCCATGGCACTCTCACCTGTCTCCCGCCGCCTCAAGGCCGGCATCGCCGCCGTCGTCGTCACCCCCGCCCTCGTCTTCGCACCCACGGCCGTCGCCGACTCGTCGAAGGACACCGGCACCTCCGCCGACTCCTCGCTGCCCGCGGATCTGGTCAGCAGCCTCAACGGCGAGAAGGCCGGTCCCTTCGACGCCGTCGGCAGCCTCGGTGAGATCAACGGCGGCGAGATCGGCGCCGCTGTCACGGTCGTCACCGCACTGCTCCAGGCAGGGGTGAGCGTGGGCGACATCATCACCATCTTCATGGCGCTGCAGGGTGCCGGCGTGAGCATCAGCGACATCATCGCGGTGTTCTCCTTCCTTGCGGAGAACCCGGCCGCCCTGAAGACGGTGCTCTTCCTCATCGAGAAGGGCTGGATCACGCAGATCCTCGCGCTCATCCGCTGACCCCGGCGCAAGCTCCGGACACACGTCGGCGCCGGTGGTCGGATGACCACCGGCGCCGTCGTCATGTCGCAGCCCCTCCGGGGCGTGGGAGTCTAGAAGTGGCGTCCCACGTGCGCTTCCTCACGGGCGGTCTTCACCATGTGCGGGTGGTGCAGCTCGAAGGCCGGACGCTCCGAACGGATCCTCGGCATCGAGGTGAAGTTGTGCCGCGGCGGCGGGCAGGAGGTAGCCCACTCCAACGAGTTGCCGTAACCCCACGGATCGTCCACGGTGACGACCTCACCGTAACGCCAGGACTTGAACACGTTCCACACGAACGGCAGCACCGAGACACCCAGCAGCAATGCTCCGACGGTGGACACCTGGTTCAGCACGGTGAACCCGTCGGAGTCCAGGTAGTCGGCGTAACGACGCGGCATACCCATGTTGCCCAGCCAGTGCTGCACCAGGAACGTCATGTGGAAGCCGACGAAGGTCAGCCAGAAGTGGATCTTGCCCAGCTTCTCGTCCAGCATCCGGCCGGTCATCTTCGGGAACCAGAAGTACACGCCCGCGAAGGACGCGAAGGCGACCGTCCCGTACAACGTGTAGTGGAAGTGCGCGACCACGAAATACGTGTCCGAGAGCTGGAAGTCCAGCGCCGGCGAGGCGAGCATGATGCCTGTCAGCCCGCCGAAGAGGAAGGTCACGAAGAAGCCGACCGCGAAGATCATCGGCGTCTCGAAGGTGATCCGCCCCTTCCACATCGTGCCCAGCCAGTTGAAGAACTTCATGCCGGTGGGCACGGCGATCAGGAAGGTCATGAAGCTGAAGAACGGCAGCAGCACCGCACCGGTGACGAACATGTGGTGCGCCCAC